>NZ_JBNCNO010000003.1:0-126075 GCF_049847025.1 Micromonospora sp. DT231
CGGGTGAAGCCGTTGGTGGTGTCGCATGCGTTTCATTCGGTGTTGATGGAGCCGATGTTGGGTGAGTTCGCGGAGGTTCTCGCGGGGTTGACGTGGAATGAGCCGCGGTTGCCGATTGTGGCGGGGGTGGTGGGGGGTGTGGCGGATCATCGGGATCCGGGTTATTGGGTGCGGCATGTGCGGGAGGCGGTGCATTTTCTGGATGCGGTGCGGGCGGGTGAGCGTGCGGGTGTGGATCGGTGGTTGGAGGTTGGCCCGGACGCGGTGTTAGCCGCGCTGCTACCGGGTTGTTTGACTGCTGATCCGGTGGTGATCGCCGCGACCGGCCGCCGCCCCCGGACCACCACTACGCCAACCACCACCACGGCAACCGGCCAGCACGACGCCACCGAAAACACCACCCCCACGGCAACCACCGACCAGCACGGCGCCACCGACAACACCGCCCCCACGGCGTTCGCCGACCCGCAGGACACCACCGAGGCCGCCCCCCGCACGGCGGCCAGCGACCAGCGCGACGGCACCGAGGTCACCACCTCCACGGCGGTCACCGATCAGCGGGATCGCGATGAGGTGGTCACTCTTCTCACTGCGGTTGCCCGGTTGTTCGTGACTGGGACCCCGATCGCGTGGGATGCGATCGTTCCGGCGCCGGATGTGGAGTCGATTCCGGTGGCGCCGACGTATCCGTTTCAGCGGGAACGGTTCTGGTTGGCTCCTAGTCCGGCTGTTGGGGACGCGTCGGCGTTCGGGTTGCGGCCGGTTACTCATCCGTTGTTGTCCGCCGCCGTCACCGTCGGCGAACACCTCGTCCTGACCGGGCGTCTCACGGCCGCCACGACAGCGTGGTTGGGCGAGCACGTCATCGCCGGGACCCCGATCCTGCCGGGTACCGGGTTCGTTGATCTGGCCATCCACGCCGGTGACCAGGTCGGCGCCACCACCGTCGGGGAACTCACCCTGCACGCCCCCCTGACCATCCCCTCCGACATTCAGGTGCAGATCACCCCGACCGGCACCGACGGCCACCACGACCTGACCATCACCTCTCCCACCGGCCTACACGCCACCGGCACCCTCACCACCGGCGTCCTCACCACCGACAGTCGACCAGAAACAGACCCCGACCTCGCCACCTGGCCGCCACCGGGAGCCGAACCCGCCGACATCAGTGACCTGTATCCGGCTCTCACCGCAGCCGGTTACGACTACGGACCCACCTTCCACGGACTCCAGACCGCCTGGACCGACGGCGATCACGTCTACGCCGACGTCGTCCTGCCCGAGGGCACCGACACCACCGGCTACGGCATCCACCCCGCACTCCTGGACGCCGCCCTGCACGCCATGTCCCTGACCCACCAGACCACCGAAACCCTGCTGCCCTTCGCCTTCACCGACGTCCGCCTACACGCCTCAAACGCCACACACCTCCGGGTCCACCTCACCCGCACCGGAGAACGTGAGGTCTCCCTGCTGGCCACGGACACCGCCGGGCTGCCGGTGGTAGCGGTTGGTTCCCTGCGGCTGCGGCCGGTCGAGCAGGATCAAGTCGGTGTCAGGGCGGCGGTGCTTCACAGTGTTCAGTGGCGTCTCCTCGAGGAGGGTGGCAACGTCGAGGTCGACACGACTGTGGCGGCGTTGAGTGGCTCCGGCACGGCGACTGACCGTGCTGCGGAGGCGCTCGGGCTTCTTCAGAGTTTCCTGCGGGACGCACCTGCCGATGCCCGCCTGGTTCTGGTGACCGAGGGCGCCGTGGCGGCCGCCGATGGCGAGACTGTGCGTGATCCCGCCGCGGCCGCGGTGTGGGGGATGGTCCGGTCGGCGCAGTCGGAGCATCCCGGTCGGTTCGCGATCGTCGATGTCGACGAGCCGGGGGCGGCTGGCCTGGCGGGTGCGATCGCTTCCGGCGAGCCGCAGGCTGCGGTGCGCGGCAGCGCGGTGCTGGTCCCGCGCCTTGCGGTCCTTGCGGGCGGGCGTGAGCCGGTCGCCGACGTCTGGGACGGCTCCGGGACGGTGCTGATCACCGGCGGGACCGGGACGCTGGGCACCCTTGTGGCCCGCCACCTCGTGCAGCGGCACGGCGTGCGCAACCTGATCCTCGCCAGCCGCAGCGGAGCGGTACCAACGCCGGGTGAACCGGGCCGCGATGGACAAACAGCGGGCTTGGAGGACCTCGACGCCACGATCCGGGTGGTCGCCTGCGATATCGCCGACCCTGATCAGCTAACCGCCCTCCTCGCCGAGATCCCGGCGGACCGCCCGTTGACCGGCATCGTGCACGCGGCCGGCGTCCTCGACGACGCCACGGTCGAGCAGCTCGATCCGGATCGCCTCGCGGCCGTGTTGCGGGCCAAGGCCGATGCCGCCGTACACCTGCACGAGTTGACCCGCACCGCACCGGTGACGGCGTTCGTCATGTTCTCGTCGGTCGCCGGGGTTCTCGGCGGTGCGGGTCAGGGCAACTATGCGGCGGCGAACGCCGTCCTGGACGCTCTGGCGTCCCTGCGGCACGCGGAGGGCCTGCCGGCGACGTCGATCGCCTGGGGACTGTGGCAGGCGCGAAGCGGTATGACGCGAGCGCTCGCGGATGGTCAGCTGCGCCGGATGGGTGCCGCGGGGCTGCGTGCGCTGCCGGCCGACGAGGGTCTCGCGATGTTCGACGCCGCGGTCGGCTCAGGCCGAGCGGCCGTGGTCGCCGCGGGGTTCGAACCGGCAGTTTGGCGCGCTGCGGAGCCTTCGGCGGTGCCGCTGCTGTTGCGGGCTCTCTTCCCGGGGCGGGCGCGCCGGGCGGCCGAGGCCGGGCGGGCCACATCGGATCTGCTGTCCCGGCTCACCGGGCGGGACCCGCAGGAGCAGGCCGCCGTCCTGGTCGAGGTGGTCCGGACCGCGGTCGCGGCGGTGCTGGGGCACGTCAGCGCGGAGGCGGTGGACCCGGCGCAGGCCTTCAACGAGCTCGGCTTCGACTCACTGACTGCCTTGGAGCTGCGTAACCGGCTTACCGAGGCGACCGGGCTGCGGCTGCCGGCGACGCTCATCTTCGACTATCCGACGTCGGCCGCGCTCGCCGGCAAGCTGCGCACCGATCTGCTCGGTGAGGTGGGGGCCGCGGCGCCCGTGCCGGTGGCCGCGCCCGCGTCCGACGATCCGGTCGTGGTGGTGGCGATGGCGTGCCGCTATCCCGGCGGGGTGCGGTCGCCGGAGGAGCTGTGGCAACTGGTCCGCGAAGGCGGTGACGCCATCGGGCCGTTCCCGGCGGACCGAGGCTGGGACCTGGCCGAGCTGGCCCCGGCGGCGGAGGGCGGCTTCCTCTACGACGGCGACCATTTCGACCCGGCGTTCTTCGGGATCAGCCCGCGTGAGGCGCTGGCGATGGATCCGCAGCAGCGGCTGCTGCTGGAGCTGACCTGGGAGACGTTCGAACGGGCGGGGATCGACCCGGCCACGGTGCGCGGCAGCCGCACGGGTGTCTTCGCCGGCATGATGTACGCCGACTACGGCGCCCGCCTGCACACCATCCCCGAAGGCTTCGAGGGATATCTGAACAACGGCAACGCGATGAGCGTCGCGTCCGGGCGGGTGGCGTACACGTTCGGGCTCGAGGGGCCGACGATGACCGTCGACACGGCCTGCTCGTCGTCGCTGGTGGCGCTGCACCTGGCCGCGCAGTCGCTGCGCCAGGGCGAGTGCGACCTGGCGCTGGCGGGCGGCGTCACGATGATGTCCACACCCAACCTGTTCGTCGACTTCAGCAAGCAGGGCGGGCTGGCCATGGACGGCCGGTGCAAGTCCTTCGCCGCGACCGCGGACGGTACCGGCTGGAGCGAGGGCATCGGCATGCTGTTGCTGGAGCGGCGCTCCGACGCCGAGCGCCGCGGTCACCGGGTGCTCGCCGTGATCCGGGGCAGCGCGGTCAATCAGGACGGTGCGTCCAACGGGCTGACCGCGCCGAACGGGCCTGCGCAGGAGCGGGTGATCCGGCAGGCGCTTGCCAACGCTCGGCTCGCGCCCACCGACGTGGACGCCGTGGAGGCGCACGGCACCGGTACCACGCTCGGCGACCCGATCGAGGCACAGGCGCTGCTGGCCACGTACGGGCAGGACCGGGCGGAGCCGCTGTGGCTCGGCTCGGTGAAGTCGAACATCGGGCACACGCAGGCCGCCGCCGGCGTGGCAGGGGTGATCAAGATGGTGCAGGCGATGCGGCACGGCGAGTTGCCGCCGACGCTGCACGCCGACGAGCCGTCACCGCACATCGACTGGTCCACCGGCAACGTGGCGCTGCTGACCGGCGCACGGCAGTGGGCGCAGCCGGGCCGTCCCCGCAGGGCCGCGATCTCCTCGTTCGGCATCTCCGGAACGAACGCCCACGTGATCATCGAGCAAGCCCCGGCCACCGAGCCGGAGCAGCTGGCCCCGGCAGACCCGGAGCAGCAGGTCCCGGCCGGCTCGAAGGCCGCGGAAGCGCCCCAGCCGCCCGTGATCCCGTGGGTCCTCTCGGCCCGGACGCCGAAGGCGCTCGCCGCCCAAGCAGACCAGCTCGCCGCCCAGGCAGACCAGCTCGCCGGCCACACCTCCGCCGACCCCGCCGCGGTGGGCCTGGCCCTGTTGCGCGACCGCGCCCGCTTCGACCACCGCGCCGTGGTGGTCGGCGCGACCCGCGAAGACCTGCTGGCCGGCCTCGCCGCGCCTCGCACCGGCCGGGTGACACCCGGCGGCAAACTGGCGATGCTCTTCACCGGCCAGGGCGCGCAGCGCGTCGCGATGGGCACCGGCCTGCGCCGCGCCTACCCGGTCTTCGCTGCCGCGTTCGACGAGGTGTGCGCCGGGTTCGAGGGGCTGCTGGAGCTGCCGCTGGCCCAGGTGGTCGACGGCGGCGGTCCGTTGGACACCACCGGATACGCCCAGCCGGCGCTGTTCGCGTTCGAGGTGGCGCTGTTCCGGCTGGTGGAGTCGCTGGGCGTGCGCCCGGACGTGGTCGGCGGCCACTCGCTCGGCGAGATCGTCGCCGCGCACGTCGCCGGCGTCCTGGACCTGTCCGACGCCTGCCGGCTGGTGGCGACCCGCGGACGGCTGATGCAGGCGCTCCCCGACGGTGGGTCGATGGTCGCGGTGCAGGCCTCGGCCGAGGAACTGGTGGGCACCCTGGGTGAGGCGTCGCTGGCCGCGGTGAACGGACCGGCCGCGTGCGTGATCTCCGGTGCGGCGCAGGACGTCGCCCGGGTTGCCGACCACTGGCGGCGGCAGGGACGGCGGACCAAGCGGCTGCGGGTCAGCCACGCTTTCCACTCCGCGCTGATGGAGCCGATGCTGAGCGAGTTCGCGGCGCTTGTGGAGACGCTGACGTTCCACGAGCCGACCGTGCCGGTCATCTCCAACGTGACAGGTGGCTGGGCCGACCACACCGATCCGGGTTACTGGGTGCGGCACGTGCGGGAGGGGGTCCGCTTCCTCGAGGGCGTACGCACCGCCGAGGCCGCCGGCGTGACCCGGTGGTTGGAGCTGGGCCCGGACGGCACACTCGCCGCGATGGTGCGCGACTGCCTCACCGACACCCCGGCCGTCGTCTCGGCCGCGCAGCGCGCGGGCCGCGACGAGCCCGCCACGCTCCTCACCGCGCTCGGCGACCTGTTCGTCACCGGTACGCCGGTCCTCTGGGAACGCCTCTTCGACGACACCCGCCCAGCCCACGTCGACCTGCCCGTCTACCCGTTCCAGCGGCAGCGCTACTGGTTGGAGAGCCCGAACGCGGGCGTTCGCTCCGCGGCGGAGAGCCGGTTCTGGGCGGCCGTCGAGGGCGGCGACCCGGCAGGCCTCGCCGCGGTGCTCGGCGCCGACGAACCGGCGATCGCGGCACTGCTGCCGTTGCTCGCCGAGTGGCGGCGCAGCGAGCCGGCCGGCGCTCCGGTCGTGGACATCCCCGAGCCGCTCGCGGAGGGCGGCGAGTCGCTCACCGACCGGCTCGCCGGCCTGAGCGCGGCGGACCGCGAAGCGGAGCTGCGGAACTTCGTCACCGGGCAGGTCGCGGCCGTGCTGGGCCACGACGCCACCGCCGCGATCGGCCCGGACGACGACTTCATCGACCTGGGCTTCGCCTCGCTCTCCGCGGTCGAGTTGCGCAACCGCCTGCAGGCCGCGGCCGGTGTCGAGCTGCCGGCGGCCCTGGCCTACGAACACCCGTCCGTCTCGGCGGTGGTCGCGTTGCTGCGCGACCTGCTCGCCGCACCCGCCCAGCCCTGACACCCCCGGTAAGGAGCACCGATGGAGTTCAGCCTCTTCTACTTCGCCGACGACAGCGTGGGTTCCGCCGCTCCCGGCGCCGATCCGCGCCGCTACCGGCTGCTGCTGGAGGGTGCCCGGTTCGCCGACACGCACGGCTTCAGCGCGGTCTGGACGCCCGAGCGGCACTTCCACCCGTTCGGCGGCCTCTACCCCAACCCGGCGGTCACCGCGGCCGCGCTCGCGACGATCACGGAGCGGATCCGGATCCGCGCCGGCAGCGTGGTGGCGCCGCTGCACGACCCGATCCGGGTCGCCGAGGAGTGGATGGTGGTCGACAACCTCTCCGGCGGCCGCGCCGAGGTCTCGTTCGCCTCCGGCTGGCACCCGTCGGACTTCCTGCTCCAGCCGGGTAACTACGACCAGCGCCGGGAACTACTGGTGTCCACGGTGGATACGGTGCAGCGGCTGTGGCGCGGCGAGGAGGTGGAGCGCCGCGACGGCCGGGGCGAGCCGATCCGGGCCCGCGCGTACCCGCCCGCCGTGCAGCCCGAGCTGCCCGTGTGGCTGACCAGCGCGGGCAGCACCGGCACCTTCAAGGCGGCCGGCGCGATGGGTGCCGGCGTGCTCACCCATATGCTCCAGCAGGACCTGACGACGCTCGCGGCCAACATCGCCGAGTACCGGGCCGCCCTCGGGGGGCGTACGGGGAAGGTGGCTCTGATGTTGCACACCTTCGTGGGCGCGGACACCGCCGAGGTTCGATCCGTCGTACGGGAGCCGCTGAAGGCCTATCTGGCCAGTTCGGCGGAGCTGTTCTCCGGCGCTTCCGCGGCGACCGGGCAGGATCTCGACCCGGCGCTGTTGGAGGAACTGCTGGATCTGGCCTTCGAGCGCTACTTCACGGCGGGCGGCCTGTTCGGCTCGGTGGAGCACGCCGCGGCCATGGTGCGGCGTGTGCGGGAGATCGGGGTGGACGAGATCGCCTGCCTGATCGACTTTGGTATTCCGGCCGACACCGTCATCGACAGCCTGGGCCACCTGGACGAGTTGCGCGCCGCGAGCGCCGCCTGAGAGCGCCGGGCCGTTCCGCCGAGCGGCGGAACGGCCCGCGTGGGTTGCGAGGTCAGGGCTGCTCGGAGGGGTCCAACTGGAGCCACACCGGCAGGTTGCTGCGGCCGCCGACATCGAGCTTGCGGTAGATGCGGGTGAGATGCTGCTCGACGGTGCTGTTGGTGATGAACAGCTTGTGCGCGATCTCCCGGTTGGAGTAGCCGTGCGCGGCCAGGACCGCGACCCGGTGCTCCGCCTCGCTGAGGACGGTCGCCGCAGCCTCGGGCGTGGCGTCGACCGGTTCCGCCCGGCTCGGCTGCAGCTTGGCGATCAACGGCTCGGCCCGGCAGACCCGGGCGAGATGGTGTGCGCGCCGGGCGGTCATCCGGGCCCGGTTGGACTCGCCCATCGCGTAGTAGGTCTCGCTGAGGTCGGCGAGCGCGTGGGTCAGCTCCAGCTTGTCGCCGGAGGTGTGCAGCACCTGCACGGCCTCGGACAGGATGGGCACCTGTTTGCGCCGGCTGGAGGTCTGGGCGAGCGCGCGCAGGGCGGCGCCTCGCACCCGGGCGGAGACGGCGCGCCCGGCGGAGATCTGCGCCTCGAGCATCGCCCGCGCCGACCGCGTCTCGCCGAGCTGCAGCAGCGCGCGGGCGGCCCCGACCTGCCACAGCGACTGGGTCTTCATGCCCCAGCGGTCGAGGCGGTCGCCGATCGCGCGGAAGTCGTCGAGGGCCTCCTGCGGCCGTCCCTGCGCGAGCCGCAGACGGCCGCGGGTGTACAGGAAGCCGAGGCCGAACGACGTCTCCATCATGGTCTCGGGGTGCGGCTGCTCCAGGATGTCGGCGGCCTGCTCCACCCGGCCCATCTCGATCATCGCGAGGACCAGCGCGGCGCGCGGGGTGCCGATCGCGACGCCCCAGCCGCTCGCCGGGATGCGGGCGAGCGCCGACTGGGCGCGCCGCTCGGCGGCGGGCAGGTCACCGAGCCGCAGCGCGGCCTGGGCCCGAATGCTGTCGAGGATCGCCTGCCACATCGGCGCCTCGGCCAGCCCGGTCCGGGTGCCGAGAACGTCGCACCAGGTCAGCGCGCGGTCCGGTTCGTCGAGGTAGAGCAGGGCACCGAGGGTGGGCAGGATCGGCTCGACCATGCGCGGGTCCAGCAGCGCGCGTTGCAGCAGGCGTTCGACCAGGGCGAGGGCTTCGTCGCCGGGCTGGCGCAGCGCGACGGTGAGCGTCTGCGCGCCCCGGGTCCGCGGGCCGGTGCCGCGGCGGGCCGACGCCCGTTCGGCCAGTTGCTGGCCCAGGCCGGGCGCCATGAACCCGAGCCAGGCGCCGGCTTCGTCGAGCGCGAGCAGTACGGCCGAGTCGGGCTGCCCGTCCGAGGTCAGCCGGTCCAGCGCGGCGGTGGCGTCGGCGGTGCGCCCGTACCAGAAGAGGTGTTTGACGGCGAGGATCGCCGGGCGGTCGCGCAGCCGGCCGTCGGCCAGGGCGGTGACCAGATCGTCCAGGTGGCGTACGCCCGCGTCCGGCCGCGTCCACCACTCGGCGTGCGCGAGCAGCGCCACAGCGGTGGCGTGCTGGGTCTCGTCGGCCGGTGCCCGCCCGGCGCATCGCAACTGCGCCAGTGCCTCCTGCGGCGCGCCGTCGTGCAGGGCCTGACCGGCGGCCTCGATGAGCACACCGGCCGCCCACGGGTGGGTGACGTCGCCCGCGGCGACCAGGTGCCGGGCGACCGTGCGGGGCGCCGCCCCGGCCTCGTGCAGCGCCTCGGCGGCCCGCAGGTGCAGGGGCCCCCGCGCCGCCGCGGTGGTGCCGGCCAGGACCGTCTCGCGGGCCACGGGGTCGCGGAAACGCCCGGCGTCGACCAGCCCGGCGTCGGCGAGGGCGGCGAGCGCGGCCTTGGCCTCCGGCGCGTCCAGGCCGAGGATCGTGGGTAGCAGTTCCGGTTCGCTGAACGGGTCGAGCACGGCCAGGGCCAACCCCACCGTGCGGGCGCTCTCGGGGAGTCGCCCGAAGACTGTCTGCACGGCCCGGGTGAACGCCTGTCGTTGCGCGGCGGCGGGCTGCTGCTCGTCGGTGAGCAGGGCGTGCAGCAGCAGCCGGCTGCCGCCGGTCGCGGCGTGGTAGCGGGCGGCGCGGTTCCAGGCCTGCCGGTCGTCGAGGCGCGCACCGATCAGGTCGGCGACGCGGGGGAGTGACAGCGCCGCGAGCCGGACGTGCCGGCAGTGGGGCAGGGCCAGCAGCTCGGCCGTGGTGGCGGTGTCGAGCGTGAAGTCCTCCTCCAGCACGAGCATCAGCCGGGTCCCGGCGACGCGCCGTGCCAGGCCGAGCAGGCAGTGCCGGGAGGCCGGGTCGAGGTGCTGCGCCGCGTCCACGCAGATGATCACCGGCTGGCGCTCGGCCAGGTCGAGCGGGATGCGGCGCAGGCTGTGCAGCAGTTGGGCGGCGCCGTCCTGGGCGTCGTGGTGGTCGAGGTCGGTAAGTGTCGCGCCGAGGGTGCCCTCGCCGAGCAGTTGGGCCATCCCGGCCGCCCGCGGTGACACCCGGCCGGCGCCGTGTAGCAGGCGAGCGATCACCGCGAGCGGCGCGTCGCCGGCGGCGGCGGTGGTCCGCAGCACGAGGGCGTCACGTGCCACCGGACCGGCGAGGAAGTCGTCGATCAGCTCCGTCTTGCCGCTGCCCGGAGGGCCGCTGATCACCGCCGCGCAGCCGCGTCCCGCGCGGAAACCGGCGCCGAGCCAATCGAGCTGTGCGCGTTCGTCGTCGCTTTCGACAATGCGGTCTCGGACACGTGTCATGGATGTTTCTTCCCCGTGAAGATTACCTGACAAAGGCCTGCATGAATCCAGTTAACGGTTCTCCCAAGTAATCTTGCCTACGTTCTCACGGCGTTCGCAAGGGCATTCGTCGTAGCTGAATCCCGACTCGTCGACGTCGGGCGGGGCGACGACCCGGCAGCGGGGACCTGCCCGGTGGCCGGACGCGCGACCCGGCTGCGGTGGCGTGGACGCCGCTGGCGCTGCGACCAGGACGGATGCCCGCGCCGGTCGTTCACCGAGCAGGTGTCGCAGGTCCCGGACCGGCGACGAGGTGGTTGCGGCAGGCCGCCAGGGGCGGTCGGCGACGTCTGTCACACCACGTGCGGGCCACCCGAGCGCCGACCGCGACCGCACCGATGGGCGAGGGTTACTCGACCAGGTCGAAGGCCGCGCCACTGCGGAAGCAAAAGGTGTGAGTTTCCTGCGAGTCACCGATGTAGGGGTGGGCAGGGGTGCCTTACCCGTGGGTATCAACCTAGGATTCCGGCCGCAATTGAAAACGCGCGGCAGACCTGCCGCGCGTTGCGTAAAGAATGAGCGTGTTATCAGGCGCGGGCCACGGCCGAAGCGGCCGCGGCCATAACCTGGATGACCTGCGGTGCCTGCTCGACGATGAAGAAATGCCCGCCGGGCAGGATGTGCATGTCGAACCCGGCCGTGGTGTGGTCGCGCCAGGCCCGCGCCTCCTCGAGCGTCACCTGCGGGTCGGCGTCACCGGTGAAGACCGTCACCGGACAGTCCAGCGGCACGTCGTGCCCGTGTCGGTACGTCTCGATCGCCCGGTAGTCGGCCCGGACCGCAGGCATCGCCATCTGCATCACCTCGGGGTTGGCCAGGGCGTCGGCCCTGGAGCCGCTGAGTGACCGTAGCTCCGCGATGATGCCGCGATCGTCGCGCAGGTGCACCGTCTCGGAGCGATGCCGCGACGGCGCCCGACGCCCCGAGGCGAACAGGCGCAGGGGCGCGCGGCGCTGGGCCAGCTCGTAGCCGACCACGGCGCCCATGCTGTGCCCGAAGACCAGCAGCGGCAGGTCGTCCAGTCCGGACACCACCTCCGCCAGCTCGTCGGCGATCGCGGCGATGGTCGGCAACGGACGCTCGTGGTGCCGGTCCTGGCGCCCGGGATACTGCGCCGTCACCACCTCGACCCGCGGTGCCAACGCGCGCGACACCGGCAGGTAGAAGCTGGCCGAGCCGCCCGCGTGGGGCAGCACGAGCAGCCGTACCTCGGCCGTGGGCGCCGGCGCGAACCGGCGCAGCCAGGCGTCCGCGTCGGGCCGCATCTCACTGCTCCCCGCGGATCAGCGGCGCCAGCTCGGCCGGCGACGGATGCGTGAAGACGTCTGCGAGCTTCAGCCGAACCCCTGTCACGCCCTCGATCCGTTGGACGAGCTGGGCGGCGAGCAGAGAGTGGCCGCCGCTGACGAAGAAGTGGGTGTCCGCCGTGACGTCGTTGCGCTCCAGCAGCTCGCGCCAGAGCGTCAGCAGCAGGCGGATCGTCTCGTCGGCCGGTTCGTCGACAGCGGACGGAGGCGCGCCGTCGGTGTCACGGAGACGGCGCTGCTCCGCCACCCGGGTCAGCGCGATCGTGTCGACCTTCCCGTTGACGTTTGTCGGCAGCGCGTCGACCACCACCACGTCCTGCGGCACCGACGACCGCGGCAGCCGGTCGGCCGCCAGCCGCCACGCCTGCTCGGCCAGCTCCGGTCCGGCCGCGGACTCCAGGAACGCGACCAGGATGCCGTCCGCGACCGGATCGCCGACGACCACCACCGACGCGGCCTTCACCTCCGGGTGCCCGGTCAGCACGGCCTCGATCTCGCTCAGCTCGATGCGGTTGCCCCGCAGCTTGATCTGCCGGTCACCGCGTCCCAGCGCTTCCAGCGTCCCGTCGGTACGCCACCTCGCCGCGTCCCCGGTGCGGTAGAAGCGCCCGTACTCCGGGTGGTCGCCGAAGCGCCGCGCGTTCAGCTCGGCACGCTCGTGGTAGCCGATCGCCACGCCGTCGCCCGCGATGCAGAGCTCGCCGCGCAGGCCGATCGGCAGCGCGCGACCGTACGGGTCGGCGACGAAGACCTCGGTGTTGGCGATCGGCCGCCCGATGTCGATGACGTCGGGCGCCGGGTGCCCGATCTCCCCGGCCGTGGACCAGATCGTCGTCTCGGTCGGCCCGTACACGTTCCACAGCCGGCAGCCGGTGGCGGCCAGGCTCGCGGCGAGCGCGGCCGGCAGCGGCTCACCGCCACACAGCACCCGCCGCCCGGCGAGCGTGGGCGTCAGGTCACCGGCGATCAACCGCCAGCTCGTCGGCGTCGCCTGCAGCACGGTCACGTCGTGCCGCTGGACCAGCGCGGCCAGGGCCGCGCCGTCGGTGCGCAGCTCGTCCGGCGCGGTGACCAGCCGCCCGCCGGTCACCAACGGCAGGAACAGCTCCAGCGCCGAGATGTCGAACGCGAACGTGGTGAGCCAGAGCGTCGCGTCGTCCGGCCCGGCTTCCAGCTGCGTGGCGAAGTGCCGGATCAGGTTGCCGAGACTGCTGTGGCTGATGCGGGTGCCCTTGGGCCGCCCGGTCGACCCGGACGTGTAGATCAGGTAGGCGCAGGTGCCGGCGCCCGGCAGCACCGCCTGCTGGGGGACACCCTGCTCCGGCCCGCACGTCGCCATGGGCAGGGTCGTCACGCCGGGCAGGCCGACGCCGGGCGCCGCCAGCACCGCGCGCGCGTTCGCGTCCTCGAGCTGGTACTCGACGCGCGCGGCCGGATGGTCCGGGTCGAGCGGCAGGTAGGCGGCGCCGGCCAGCCACACGCCGAGCGCCGCCGCGGCGAGCTCCGGGCCGCGCGGCGCGGCCAGCGCCACCACGTCGCCCGCGCCCACGCCGTGCGCCACCAGCGCCTCCCGGGTCCGCTCGGCCGTGTGCCAGAGTTGGCCGCGGGTGACGGCGCGCTCCCCGTCCACGCACGCCACCACGTCCGGGCCGGCGGCGACGAGCGCGGCGACCGCCTCGAGGACGGTCGCGGGCTGCACCGGCCCGGCCGTGTCGTTGGCCGCGTCGATCGCTGCCCGGTCTCGGGGGGCGAAGACGTCGATCTCGCCCATCGGACTGCCGTCGTCCTCGGCGAGCGCCACCAGCAGCGAGTCGTAGCGCTCCAGCATCAGCTCCACCTCGTCGTGGCCGAGCACCTCGGTGTAGTAGACCGCCCGCACCCGTACCGCGTCGGCGGTGGAGAGGATGAAGAACTCCAGGTCGAACTTGCTCGCGCCGTTCTCCACCCCGATCGGGGTGGCGCGCATGCCGTCCAGCTCGAACGGCTGCAGCCCGTCGGCCGGCACGTAGTTGAACATGTGCCGGAACAGCGTGGTCCGCCACGCGCCGCCGGCCCGGGCCACCTCGGGCAGCAGCCGGTCCACCGGAACGTCGGCATGCGCGAGCGCCTCGAAGAACGTCGCCCGTGCGCGGGCCACCAGGTCGCCGAACGCGCGCTCCGGGTCGACCTCGAAGCGCAGCGGGACGGTGTTGATGTGGTAGCCGATGGCGCGCGGCGCGTCCGGCGGCCGGACGTTGACCGGCGTGCCGATCACCAGGTCCGCGGGGCGGCCCGGCTCGTCGGCAAGCGGCGCCGCGAGACCAGCGCCGTGCCGGGCCAGCAGCAGCCCGTACGCGGCCAGCATGATCACCGCCTCGGGGGCGCGCAGCCGCTTCTCCAGCTCCTTGACGCTCGCCCGCGCCCGGTCCGACAGCAGGCGGCTCAGGTGGCCGCCGGTCAGCGTCGGCTGGGCCAGGTCGGGCCTGCCGCACCACAGGTCCAGGGATTCGGAGTCGGTGTCGCGGACCTGCCCGCGCCAGTAGTCCAGGCTCTGCTCGCGGACGGGCACCTCGGGCGTCGGCGGCACCGTGGCCAGCAGCTCCCCGGGCACCTCGTCGCCGGCCCGCAGCGCCTCGTACGCTCGCGTGAACTCGTCGACGAAGATCGACGTCGACACCGTGTCGAAGACCAGGTGGTGCACGACCAGGCAGAAGATGTCCCCCTGCGGCCCGCGGAAGATCCCGGCACGCAGCAGCGGTGTGCCGTCCGCGGCGAACGGGCGGGCGGCGTACGCGTCCAGGGCCGCGTTGACGTCGTCGGGGTCGTAACCGCCCGTCTCGATCGTCACCGACGCGCTGTCGAGCACCCGCTTGCGCAGCCCGCCCTCCTCGTCGAAGACCGTCCGCAGGATCTCGTGGCGCAGCACCAGCCGGTCCAGCGCGCCCTGCGCGGCGTCCTTGTCGAGCAGGCCCGGTACCGAGAAGGCGTACGAGATGTTGTTCGCCGGTGTCCCGGGCACCAGGGTCTCCAAGACACGCAGCGACTTCTCCTTCAGCGTCGCCTCACGGTGTGCGTTACCGGCTGCAGGTTGCATGGATGCTCCGCTCACGGTGGCAGGAGTGGTTATCGGAGGAGTCCGTCGACGACCTTGGCGACGCCCGGGTCGCGCAGCAGGTCGGCGTGCACGAGGTCGAACCGGACCTCGTCGGCGACCAGGCCGGCCCGCTCCGCCTCCGGTACGAGGTTGAGGCCGTTGTTGGGCGAGGCCGAGCTGATCGCCGTGGCGCCGGTCCAGACGGGAGCGGGCTCGATCTGGACCGCGGCGGCCAGGAACGCCAGGAACGAGCCGAACGTGGCGGCGAACTCGTCCTTGCGGGTGTCGTCGATGCCCAGCCGGTCGAACGCCGGCCCGGCCTCGCGGCGGAACACGCCCTTGAGTTCCTGGCCGAGCAGCCGCAGGTCGCTCTGCCGCTCCTGGGCCACCCAACCGAGGCGCTGCGCGTTGCCGATCTCGTCGGCCGAGAGCACCGTCGACATGTTGCCGATCACCTTGTGGAACTGGCCGTACATGCCCAGCGGGGTGACCGCCTCGGGGTCGAACAGGATGACCTGCGGCCGCTGCTGCCACCGGGAGATCCGGTCGGCCATGGTGGTCGCGTAGTTGCTGCCCGCGCAGTAGCCGAAGCAGGCGCGCACCACCGGGCGGCGCTCCTCGATCTCCGAGAGCCACCAGTCCGCGTAGTCGGTGCCGGTCATGTCGGTCTCCGTGCCGACCGGCGGCGGCACGGTCTCCCAGATCGCGTACCCGCCGGTCAGCAGCGGCGCGAGATCGGTGAACCCGGCCTCGGGGCGTCCGGTGGCGAAGAAGTCGGTGGCGAGGACCACCTCCGGCGCCGATCCCTCGCCTGAGGTCAGGACGTTCCAGTTGCGCAGCGCAGCCATGGTCTCTCCTCGGGGCAGGGCGCGATTCTCGCGTCACGCTATTGACAGCGGCAGCGGCGCAGTACCCCTATCGACCCGGCACCAGGACCGCGGTCACCACGAGACCGCCGGTGACCAGATAGCGGCCGTGCAACGTCTTCAGCCCCGGATCGCCGCCGTCGGCCGTGACGTGACCCACGAACGTCCGGGTGGCCGGGTCGATCGTCAGCCGCGCGTCCTCGAACTCCAACTCGCGCCGGGTCAGCGGGAACCACGCCTTGTAGATCGACTCCTTGGCGCTGAACAGCAGCCGGTCCCAGTGCGTCGACGCGTCGGCGCGCCGCAACCCGCGCAGCATCTCCGGCTCGCCCGCGGCGCTTATCGACGCGGCCACGCCCTCCGGCAGCGGGCCGTGCGGCTCGGCGTCGATGCCGACACCGGCGGCATGCGCGACGCGCGCCACCGCGGCGGCGCGGTAGCCGCGGCAGTGCGTGATGCTCCCGGCCACGCCGGCCGGCCAGCGGGGTTCGCGGCGCGGCCCGGGCAGAATCGGCGCGGGCGGGAAGCCGAGCCGGGCGAGCGCCTCCCGGGCGCAGCGGCGGGCCGTGACGAACTCCTGCCGACGCGCCGGCACGGCCCGGTCGACAAGCCTCTCCTCGCCGGGGAAGCAGGGCTCGTCGGCCACGTCGGCGAAGGCTTCGGCGCACGCCACCGGCTCCGGCAGCAGCAGCTCGATCACGGCTGTCCCTTGAGGATCAGCCGCAGCGGGTCGGGCGCCGCGCCGCGCCTGCGCCACTCCCGCGGGTAGCCGAGCGACACCTCCTCGAAGCGGACGCCGTCGTAGTGGGTGGTACGCGGGATGTGCAGATGCCCGTACACCGCCGCCACCGCCCGGAACCGGGTGTGCCAGTCCGCGGTCAGCTCGGTGCCGCACCACTGGGCGAACTCCGGGTACCACAGCGGATCGGTCGGCGCGCGCAGCAGCGGCCAGTGGTTGACGAGCACGGTGACGGCGTCCGGCGGCAGCGCCTCGAGCCGGCGGCGGGTGGCCGCGACGCGGGCCCGGCACCACGAGTCCCGGTCCGGATACGGGTCCGGATGCAGGAGCTGCTCGTCGGTGCAGACCACACCCGACTCGTACGCGATCCGCAGCGACTCCGCCTTTGTCGTCGCTCCCGGCGCCCGGAACGAGTAGTCGTAGAGCAGGAACAGCGGCGCCACCGTGACCGGGCCGTCGGCGGAGTCGAACACGGGGTACTCGTCCTCCGGCGTACGGACGCCGTGCTCGCGGCACATGTCGACAAGCGCCTCGTAGCGCCGCACGCCGCGCAGCCGGACCGGATCGCGGGCGTGTGTCCACAGCTCGTGGTTGCCCGGCGACCAGATGACCTCGCGGAAGCGGCTCTTGAGCAGGCGCAGCGTGCGTTCGATGTCGGCGAAGATCTCACCGACGTCACCGGCGACCACGAGCCAGTCGTCGTCGGCGTGCGGCGCGATCCGGCCGAGGATCTCGCGATTGTCCGCGTACGACACGTGCAGGTCGCTGACCGCGAAGAGGGAGCCCGGCATTGCCCCGATGCTGTCAGACCAGAACCCCCGCGTGACCCCCTATTCCGGGTGCCACCGCCGGGAACTGGGGTAGGCAGCCGCCGCGCCACCCGGGCATGTTGTGCGTCGAGACGATCGACACGAGGGGCTGGTGCCATGACAGCGGCCGTTGACCAGTGGCGCCGGCAGGCTCTGGCCGCGCTGCGCCGATCGGGTGACGCCACCGAGACCACGCCGCTCGACCAGGTGGCGGACCTGCTGGCGACGCGGACCTACGACGGGCTGCGCATCGACGCGCTGCGTACGCCGCACGACCCCGCGACACCGCCGACCGGGCTGCCCGGCCGGTGGCCGTTCGTGCGGGGCACCCGCGCCGCGGGCGGGTGGGACGTGCGGCAGCGCCATGGCGGCGAGGAGCCGAAGGACGTTCGCGAGTCGATTCGCGACGATCTGGACAACGGCGTGACGTCGGTGTGGCTCGATGCCGATGCCGACGCCCTGCCGGAGTTGCTCGACGGTGTGGACCTGGGACGGGCCGGTGTGACGCTGGACGCCGGCGCTGACTTCGCCGCGGCCGGTGCCGCGTTTCTGCGGCACCTGCCGGGGGACCGCGTCGGCGGGCTGGGCGCCGATCCGCTGGGCTGGCGTGCCCGTACCGGCGCGGAAGCCGACGTGCGCGCCGCTGCCGCGCTTGCGGTCCGGTGCGTGGCCGAGGCGCCGACGCTGCGCGCGATCACCGTCGATGCGACCGTCTACCACGAGGCAGGCGGCTCGGACGCGCAGGAGCTCGGCTGCGCGGCCGCCACCGGCGTCGCCTACCTGCGCGCGCTCACCGACGCGGGCCTGACCGTCGAAGACGCACTGCACCAGCTCGAATTCAGGTACGCCGCCGACGCCGACCAGTTCGCGACGATAGCCAAGTTCCGCGCGGCCCGCCGCATCTGGTCGCGGATCGCCGAGCTCTGCGCGGCCCCCGACGCGGGCGGCCAGGTGCAGCACGCGGTCACGTCGGCGGCGATGATGACCGTCCGGGATCCGTGGGTGAACCTGTTGCGCACCACTGTCGCCGCGTTCGCCGCGGCGGTCGGTGGCGCGGGCGCGGTGACGGTCCTGCCGTTCGACGATCGCCTGGGCCAACCGGATCCGGCGGCGCGGCGTCTGGCCCGCTGCACGCAGCTGGTGCTCCTCGAGGAGGCCCACATCGGCCGCGTCACCGACCCGGGCGGCGGTTCCCACTACGTCGAGCACTACACGCAGGAGCTCGCCGAGGCGGGCTGGGACTGGTTCACGACCATCGAACGCGCCGGCGGCCTGGCGGCGGCGCTGGACTGCGGCCTGATCCCCGACCGGCTCGCCGCCACCCGGGCGCGGCGTGCGGAGAACATCGCCCACCGCCGCGACCCGATCACCGGCGTCAGCGAGTTCCCCGACCTGGACGACGTGCCGCCCGAACGGCTGCCCGCGCCGGCGCCGCCCGGCGGGGGCCTGCCCCGGTACTTCTACGCCGAGGCGTTCGAGCGGCTGCGTGACCGCGCCGACGCCCATCCGTCCCGGCCGGTGGTGTTCCTGGCGACGCTGGGCGCGCCGGCCGTGTCCGGGGCGCGCGCCACGTTCGCGGCGAACCTGTTCGCGGCGGGTGGAATAGCCGTGGTCACCGGCCCGGTCGAGGAGTTCGCCGCTTCCCGCATGGCCGTGGCCTGCGTCTGCGGGCCCGACGAAGCGGTACCGGCTGCCGTGGCCGCGCTGCGCGAGGCGGGCGCGAAACGGGTGTGGGTCGCGGGCGGCGATCTGCGGCAGGGGTGCGACGCCGTCGAGGTTCTCACCCGTTCGCTCGACGATCTGGGAGTGCGGCCATGATTGCGGACTTCACCACGGCGTCACTGGCCTCGGACCGCCGGGCGGACTACCCGCCGGACACGCAGCCACCGCCCACGGAGCCGGCGTGGGATACGCCGGAAGGCATCGAGGTCGCGCCGCTCTACACAGGTGCCGAACAGCTCGACTCGTGGCCCGGGCTCGCGCCCTACCTGCGTGGCCCGTACCCGACGATGTACGTCAACCAGCCGTGGACCATCCGGCAGTACGCGGGCTTCTCCACGGCGCAGGAGTCCAACGCGTTCTACCGGCGTAACCTCGCCGCCGGGCAGAAGGGCCTGTCCGTCGCGTTCGACCTGCCCACCCACCGGGGCTACGACTCCGACCACCCCCGGGTGGCCGGCGACGTCGGCATGGCCGGCGTGGCGATCGACTCGATCCACGACATGCGGCAGCTCTTCGACGGCATCCCGCTCGACCGGATGAGCGTGTCGATGACGATGAACGGCGCCGTCCTGCCGATCCTCGCCCTCTACATCGTCGCCGCCGAGGAGCAGGGCGTCGCACCCGAGCGGCTGTCGGGGACCATCCAGAACGACATCCTCAAGGAGTTCATGGTCCGCAACACCTACATCTACCCGCCCGAACCGTCGATGCGGATCACCTCCGACATCCTCGCCTACACCTCGCGGCGGATGCCCCGCTTCAACTCGATCTCCGTCTCCGGCTACCACCTGCACGAGGCCGGCGCGAGCGCGGACCTCGAACTCGCCTACACCCTCGCCGACGGCGTCGAGTACCTGCGCGCCGGGCAGGCCGCCGGGCTGGACGTCGACGCGTTCGCACCCCGGCTGTCGTTCTTCTGGGCCATCGGCATGAACTTCTTCATGGAGGTCGCCAAGCTCCGCGCCGGTCGGCTGCTCTGGACCCGCCTGGTCCAGCCCTTCGGCCCCAGGGACCCGCGCTCGTCGAGCCTGCGCGCGCACTCGCAGACCTCCGGCTGGTCGCTGACCGCACAGGACGCGTTCACAAACGTCATGCGTACCTGCGTCGAGGCGATGGCCGCCACCCAGGGGCACACCCAGTCCCTGCACACAAACGCCCTCGACGAGGCACTCGCCCTGCCCACGGACTTCTCGGCCCGCATCGCCCGCAACACCCAGCTGCTGCTGCAACACGAGTCCGGCACGACCCGCGCCATCGACCCGTGGGGTGGCAGCGCCTATGTGGAGCAGCTCACCCGGCAGTTGGCCGACCGCGCCTGGGAGCACATCAGCGAGGTCGAGGCGGCCGGCGGCATGGCCCGCGCGATCGGCGAGGGCATCCCGAAGCGGCGTATCGAGGAGGCGGCCGCCCGCACCCAGGCCCGCATCGACTCCGGCCGGCAGGCGGTGATCGGGGTCAACAGGTACCGGTCGGCGGCGGAGGGTCCGATCGACGTACGCAAGGTCGACAACGCGGCGGTACGGGCCGGTCAGGTGGCCGCGCTGCGCCGGCTGCGCGCGGAACGGGACCAGGACGCCTGCACCGCGGCGCTGGGCGCGTTGACCGCGGCGGCGGCCTCGGACGGCAACCTGCTCGCGCTCGCGGTCGACGCCGCCCGCGCGCAGGCGACCGTCGGGGAGATCTCCGCCGCCCTGGAGCAGGTCTACGGCCGGCACACCGCCCGGATCCAGACCGTGTCCGGCGTCTACGGCCGGGAGGCGGGCCCGTCGCCCGCCCTCGAACGGGCCCGCGCGGCCGCCGCCGCGTTCGCCGAGGCGGAGGGCCGCCAGCCGCGGATCCTGGTCGCGAAGATGGGCCAGGACGGCCACGACCGTGGGCAGAAGGTGGTCGCGACCGCCTTCGCCGACCTCGGCTTCGACGTCGACGTCGGCCCGCTGTTCGCCACACCCGCCGAGGTCGCCCGCCAGGCGGTCGAGGCCGACGTGCACGTGGTGGGCGTCAACTCGCTCGCCGCGGGCCACCTGACGCTGATCCCGGCCCTGCGCGACGAACTGGCGGCCCAGGGTCGCCCCGACATCATGATCACCGTCGGCGGGGTGATCCCCGCTCAGGACCACGCCGCGCTGCGCGCGGCCGGCGCGGCCGCGATCTACCCGCCGGGCACGGTCCTCGCCGACGCCGCCGTCGACCTGCTCTCCACCCTCGGGCAGCGCGGCGGCCATGCCGGCCGACCTTGACGCCATGACCGCCGGGGTGCTCGCCCGCACCCCGGCCTGGGTCGCCCGCGCCATCACCCTCGTCGAGTCCGCGCGCCCCGACCACCAGCGGCAGGCCCGGCAGCTGCTCACCACCCTGGCCCCGCACGCCGGCCGGTCGCACCGCATCGGCGTCAGCGGCGTCCCCGGCGCCGGGAAGTCCACATTCATCGACAGCCTCGGCGGCGTTCTCACCGCCGCCGGGCACCGCGTCGCCGTGCTCGCCGTCGACCCCACCTCGCAGCGCTCCCGTGGCAGCGTCCTCGGCGACCGGACCCGGATGGCCCGCCTCACCGCGGACGCCAACGCGTTCGTGCGCCCGTCGCCGGCGCGTGGGACGCTCGGCGGCGTCGCCCGGGCCACCCGCGAGGCGATCGTGGTGGTCGAGGCCGCCGGCTACGACGTGGTCGTCGTCGAGACCGTCGGCGTCGGCCAGTCCGAGACCGCCGTCGCCGGCATGGTCGACACCTTCCTGCTGCTCGCCCTCGCCCGCACCGGCGACCAACTGCAGGGCATCAAGAAAGGCATCCTGGAACTCGCCGACGTCATCGCCGTCAACAAGGCCGACGGCCCGCACGCCGGCGACGCCCGCGCCGCCGCCCGCGAGCTGGCCGGCGCGCTGCGCCTGCTGCACACGCCGGTGCCGGTCGTCACCTGCAGCGGCCTGGAAGGCCACGGCGTCGAGGAGGTCTGGTCCCGGCTGCGCGCTCACCACGCGCACCTGCGCGCACACGGCGACCTGGGCAGGCGCCGGGAGGAACAGCAGGTGGACTGGATGTGGGCGGCCGCCCGGGACGCCCTGCTCGACCGTTTCCAGGCGGATTCCGCGGTACGCCACACCGCCCAGGCGCTCGAGCGCCGCGTCCGCGACGGTTCGCTGCCGCCGGCCGCCGCCGCAGATCTGATAGTGGCGGCGTACACCGCCGAACCGGACTGATCCGCCGCGACACCGTCGACGGTTGCCGCGCACCGTGCGGGGCCGGCGCCACGAGCGCCGGCCCCGCCGTGGTCTACCCGCTCAGGCGCGGCGGTAGCTGCACTGGAAGGCGAAGTCGTCCACCCGCACGGCACCGCTGCCACCGAGCAGGGAGATCCGGACGAACACCTGGTTGGGACCGTTCGCGTAGCTGGCCACGTCATGCAGCCGCCAGGCGGTGTCGGTGATCCGGACGGTGCGCAGCGAGAGGTAGGTCCAGCTCGCCGGGTCGATCACCTCGACGTTGAGCACCGCCGACCCGCTGACCGCCCGGACGTAGAACCCGCCGCCGCAGGTCGTGGAGTGCCCGGCGGTACGCGGCCCCACGGTGAGCAGCTTGCCCACCCCGGACCAGCCGCCGGCCGAGGTCGTGAGAATGGCGTTGTTCCACCCGGAATGCGCTGTTCCGGTGCCCAGCTCGTAGGCTCCGCTCCCGGCCCCGGAGCGGTGGAACTCCCACACCGCCGCCGGATTCCCCTCGAACCCGTCGGTGTGCGTCCAGAGGTCGGCCTGGGCAGGGCCGACGGCCACGGTCAGGGCCACCGCCGTCGCCGTGACGGCCGCGGCGGTGAGGCGTGCGGCTCTGCTGAATGCGCTTCTCATCCCTGTCTCCTTCGCTCGTCGCCGCTTGTCACGGCGCGCCGTAGATGACGACCTGGTATCCGGTGATCGCCTCGCCCACCGGCTGGTGCCAGGTGCGCGGCGTGGAGTTGCACTGGCTGCCGACCCGGTTGGCGTGCGAGTTCAGCCCGTACGCGGTGTTGCTGGCGAAGAGCGGTCCACCGCTGTCACCGCCGAGGGTGCAGATGTTGGTCTCGACCATCTGGCGTACGGTGCCGCCCGCGCCGTTGACCGTCACGTTGGTCCTGAGCACGGAGCCGCACCTGAATCCGGTGGTCTTGCCCGAGTTGCAGACCGACAGCCCGGTCACGGCCGTCGCCCAACCGTGGATGCTGCGGGTTGTGTTGTTCCACAGGTTGATGACACCGGTCGCCCAGACCGACGGACCGTTCATCCAGATGAGGCCGTAGTCGTTCTCCGGATAGTTGCTCTCCAGCGACGGCCCGACGTCCTGCCCGTTGGGCAGTGTCCAGTGTGGGTAGCCCTGGGTGCAGTGGCCGGCCGTGATGATGTAGTTGAAGGTGTAGTCGGTGGCGGTGAAGCCGACCGAGCACCCGCCCAACGCGTCCGCGCTGGAGATCCCGACGTTCGGCTGGATCTGGCCGGTGCTGGTCTCGAACCGCACCGCCGCGCCGAACTTGCGCGCCGCCGAGCTCTGCGCGGCGTTCTTCGCCCCCGACGCCGGCAGGCTCACCACCACCTGGTTGGTCGCCGGGTCCACCCCCCAGGTCGTGTTCGGTTCACTCGGGGCGGCCTCCAGCGTCCGCTGGATGGACTGGAGTTGCCGGTCGCCACGAGCGACGAGGCGCGCCTTCGCGCCAGCGGCGGTCACCTTCGCGGCGGCCGCGGCGTCGGTGACCGTGACGACGAGGTTGCCGTCGGACAGGTACGCGCCGCCCGAGCTGGCACCCAGTTCGGTGGTCAGTTGGTTGGCGAGTCGCACATTGGCGTTCTCGGCACTGAGCAGCTTCTCGGCGGCAGCGCGGCTGATGCCCCGCTGCGCGGCGATCGCCTCGGCCATGTCCGCCGCCCCGCCCGCCCGGTCCGTGGCGACGCCGCCGACGGTGGCCGGGGCCGCCCGGCCATCGGTGCGGGCCTGATCCGCCGCGCCCCCGGGCTGGGCCGTCCGGTCGGCCGGCCCGGCCGCCGCGGCAGTCGGGACGAAGGCCACCGACGCCACGACGGCGAGTGCCGTTGCGCGCAGGATTCTGCGGCTCGGTCTTTTCGTACGCGGATGGCGGACAACTCGTTCTGACATGCACCGCTCCCATCACGAGGGGACCTGTCGGCCGGGTCAGGAGTCGGACGGCCCGGACCGGACGGCAATCCTCGCAATCGCAAGGGGGCGCTGAGTGGGATGTTGGACGCGACTGGACAGGGCTGGACACCTGGCTCGACGGACGAGGTGACCGTGCCGCCCCGGCGATGTCCGCCGAGGCGGCACGGCCGCCGATATCCGAGCCGTGACGCCTACTCCTTCACACCGATGTTGTCGATCGGGGGAGCGCTGATCAACCGTCGGACGGGCCACACAGTGGTTGCCAGCGCCAGCAGTGTCGTACCGCCGAGCACCGCCACCCAACCGAGCGGCGGGACGTACGGGATCGGGCTGCCGGTCAGTCCGTTGACGACCGCGCTCAGGGTCAGCGCCGCGATCGTCGCGCCGATCAGCACCGCGGTGCCGAGCAGCCCGGCCTGTTCGGCCTGGACCATGCTCCGAATCTGACGGCGGGTGACCCCGACCAGTTGGAGCAACGCCAACTCGCGGCGGCGGGCCAGCGTGGCCATCACCATCGTGGTGGCCGCCGCCAACGCCGCGTACCCCACCATCACGCCGATCAGCAGCCGGTTCAGCCAGGCGCCGATTGCCATGTCGGTGCCGAGCAGGCGCGTCCGGGTGGCGGCGTCCACAACCTCGGTGCCCGGACGCCCAGCCGACCACGTGGCCAACGCGGTGTCGGCCTCCGGGCCGGCGCTCACCAGGACCTCGTCGTCGGTGTTCCCGGCCGTGTGCCCGGCGACCGTCTCGGCAGCCAGCGTGACGTCGCCGAAGCCGAGGCCACGGCCGTAGATCGCGATGACGTCCAACGTGACGGGTGTGCCGTCGCCCAGCCAGAGTTCCGCCTGGTCGCCGACCTCCCAGCCGGACGAGGACGCCTGCATCGCCGACAGGGCGACAGTGCCCGCCCGCAGGTCGGCCAGGTTGCCCTCGCGCACGGCGAGGTCCATGGTCGACGTGATGCCCGCCGGGTCGACCGACTGCGCGCTGACCGGCTCGATGCCGCCGAGCGCCCGCACCACCACCTGCGTACGGCGCACACCGGTGGCCGCCCGCACCCCGGCCAACTCGCGGACCTCCCGCGCCGCGTCCGACGGCAGCCCACCCGGAGCGACGAGCACCCGCTCGGCGAGGGTTCCCGCGCTGCTCTGCGTGGTGGTCTGCCGTTCCAGGTTGTTCTGCAGGAACCAGACCGAGCCGCCGAACCCCACGGACAGCACGAGGGCGGTCAGGACGGTCGCCATGCCCTGCGCGTTGGCCCGCAGATGTGCCGCGGCCAGGTAGCCGCTGACCCGCCACACCCGCGGCAGCAACGGTGTGAGCAGGCGTGCCGCGTACGCGTTGATCCTCGGTGCGAGCAGCGCCACCGCGATGACGAACAGGTACAGCATGCCGACCGCGCCGGCCAGCGCCCCGGTCGAACCGGTGGCACCGAGCGTCAATGCCCCGGAGGTGCCGGCCGCCGCCAGCGTCAGCACGCCGGCGATCAGCCGCACCCGGCCGCTTCGTCGAGGCTCGACAGCGATCTCGCCGAGCGCCTCGATCGGCTTGATCCCGGTGACCCGGCGCGCGGCGAGAAGCGCGGCGAGCACCGCCACGAGGACCGCCGTACCGACCGCGGCCGGCACCGCGAACAGGCCACCGGCCATCGGGAAGCTGGCCGGCACGAACCCCCGCTCGACCAGCTCGCCGTGCACCCAGTGGGCCGCCAGCAGGCCGGCCGGGCCGCCGATCGCCGAGCCGATCAGGGCGAGCAACGCGGCCTCGGCGACCAGCATGCGGCGCACCTGCCCCGGCGTGGCCGCGACCGCGCGTAGTAACGCCAGGTCACGTCGACGGTGCCGGACGGACAGCCCGATGGTGCCGGCCACCACGAATACGATCAGCAGGACGACGTACCCCCCGAAAGCCGAACCGGCCTCGATGAGCAACGTCTGGGCGGCCTGGTGCTCCGACTGCTCGACGGTCCCACGGTCCTTCCCGCCGTACGTCGTGGCGCCGGCCGCCGTAGCGATCTCGCGTACCGCGCCGGGGCCGGCGCCGGGTGCCATCCGTACGCCGATCGCGTCCACCCGGCCCGGGTGGGCGGACAACCGGGCGGCCTGCGCGTTGGTGAAGAACACGGCCGCCGAGCCGGTGTCGGCGGTGCCGCTCACCAGGTACGACCGCCCGACCCCGCCGACGACCAGGTCGATGCGGTCGCCGGGTGCCACGCGGAGACGGGTGTCGGCAAGCACCTCGTCGTCGGCCCGTGGCGCGGCGCCCGCGGTGATCTGACGACCGGTGAAGGCGTACGTGTCCCAGCCGTGTCCCACGGCAGCGGGTGAGCCGATCAGCACCCGATCGTCGCCGGTGACGGCCGCGACGCCCGGCACCTGGCGGATCCGGTCCACCAGGGCCGCGTCCACAGTGCCGCCCTCGGGCAGCGTGACGGTGCTCGTGGTGGTGTCGCCGCCGAACTCCTTGAACGTGTGGCTGACCGTGCGGTTGGCGACGACCACGTCGGCCGTGGCCCAGAGCCGTGGCTCGGCGCGGAAACGCAGCCCGGACTCGACGAGGGTGCCCATCGCCACCAGGATCAGCACGCCGGCGACGAGGGCGAGCAGCGTCGCGGTGGCGGGGCCGGCGCGGTGCCGCAGCAGGCGGGCGGCGAGGCCGGTCATCGGAGGACCCGCCGATCCAGCGATGCCAGGTGCTCGGCGATACCGGCGGCGCCGAGCTGCGGCAGGTCGGCGACGATCGCGCCGTCGGCCAACACGAGCACGCGGTCCGCGTACGACGCGGCGATCGGATCGTGGGTCACCATCACCACGGTCTGCCCGTGTTCGTCGACGACCGCGCGAAGCAGCGTCAGCACCTCCGCCGCGGTCCGCGAGTCGAGGGCGCCGGTGGGCTCGTCCGAGAAGATCACCTCGGGGCGGGTGGCCAGCGCCCGGGCGATCGCCACCCGCTGCTGCTGGCCGCCGGAGAGCGCGGCCGGCCGGTGGTGCAGTCGGTCGGTGAGGCCGACCCGCTCGACCACCTGGGTCAGCCAGGCCCGGTCCGGACGCACGCCGGCCAGGCGCAGGGGCAGCACGATGTTCTCCTCGACGGTGAGAGCGCCGATCAGGTTGAACGCCTGGAAGACAAACCCGATCCGGGTACGACGCAGCTCGGTCAGGCGGGTCTCGGACAGCCCGGACAGGTCGGTGCCTCCGATGATCACCCGCCCGGAGGTGGGCCGGTCGAGCCCGGCCGCGGTCTGCAGCAGCGTGCTCTTGCCGGAGCCCGAGGGCCCCATCACCGCGCTGAAGGTGCCCCGGTCGAAGGCGACGTCGATGCCCGCGAGCGCGGTCACCTGGTTACGGCCGGCGTCGTACACCCGGGTGAGGTGTTCGACGCGTACCGCCGGTTCGGTGCTCTGTCCCGGATAGTCCGGCATTCTGGTGGCCTCTCTCCGTGTCATCGGCAAGAACTGCGCGCACCAGAAACGCTAAGGACGTGCGAGAACGGCGACCATCCCGTGGACTGCCAGGTCCGGGTACAGCAGGCGCTACCGACGATCGCCGTCCAGGTAGCGCAGCACCGCGGTGACCCGGCGGTCGGCCTGGTCGTCGGGTGGAAGCTGAAGCTTCGAGAAGATGCTGCGGATGTGCTTGTGCACCGCGCCGTCGGTGACGAACAGCCGCTCGGCGATCGCGCTGTTGCCGAGCCCCTCGGCCATCAGCCCCAGCACCTCACGCTCACGCGGCGACAGCTCGCTCAGCGCCGTGTCCGTCCGGCGGTTGCGGGCGAGCAACTGCGCCACCACCTCCGGGTCGATCACGCTGCCGCCGTCCGCGACGCGGTGCAGCGCGGTGAGGAACTCCTCGACCCGGCCCACCCGCTCCTTCAACAGATAACCGAGTCCGGCGGCGCCGACCGAGAACAGGTCGGTGGCGAAGGCCTGCTCCACGTACGCCGACAGGACCAGCACCGCGAGGCCGGGGCGCCGCCGCCGGGCCTCCACCGCGGCCACGATGCCCTCGTCGGTGTGGGTCGGCGGCATCCGTACGTCCACGATCGCGACGTCCGGCGCGTGTTCGTCGACGGCGACCAGGAACTCGCCCGGAGTGCCGGCCGTGGCGACCACGTCCAGATCCTCCGCCCGCAGCAGCAGAGCCAACCCCTCACGCAGCAGCGGGTCGTCCTCGGCGATCACGATCCGCATGGCAGCTCCACGTCCATTCTCGTCGGCCCTCCCGGTGGGCTCGTCAGCGTCATCCGGCCGTCGTACGCCTCGACCCGCCGGCGGATACCGGTGAGGCCGGAGCCGCGTGTCTCGTCGGCGTCGCCGTGCCCGTCGTCCGCGACGCACACCAGCAGCCGGCCGCGCTCGCGGCGCACGGCCACGTCCACCTGGCTCGCGCCGCTGTGCCGGACGACGTTCGTCAGCGCCTCGGCCACCACGAAGTACGCGGTGGCCTCGACCGAGGCCGCGCACCGCACCGCCACGTCCACCTCGAGTCGGCAGGGCACCACACAACTGCCGGCCAGGCCCGCCAGCGCGCCGGCGAGACCCCGGTCGTCAAGCACGGGCGGCAGGATCCCGCGCACCACCGTACGCAGCTCGCCGAGTGCCTGTTCCGCGGCGTCCTGCGCCTGCCCGAGGATCTCGTCGGCGCGGTCCGGATTGCGGCGTACGGCCCGCCGCGCGGCGCCCAGCAACACGTTCACCGCGACCAACCGGTTCTGGGTGCCGTCGTGCAGCGACCGCTCGATCCGGCGCAGTTCGACCGCGTGGGCGTCCAGCGCCGCGGCGCGGGTGGCGGTCAGCTCGGCCACCCGCAGCGACAGGTCGACACCCGGCGGCGGAGGCAGCAGCAACCGGCCCGGCCACGCCTGGAGACGGGCCAGGACCGGGCTGCACCAGATCGCGGCGGCCAGCCAGCCCACCCCGAGCAACCCGACGACGAGTGCGTCGGGCAGTCCGTCGACGCGCCACCAGACGATCCCCGGCTCGCCGGCATCGGCAGGGAGCAGCCGGTAGTACAGCGGGAATGTGACGTACTGGACGGCAGAGAGGGGCAGCACGAGGCCGACCAGCCCGGTCACCAGGCCGACGAGCGAGGACAACCCGACCCAACCGAGCTCCCGGCGGACGAAGGGATCACGCGTCGCCGTCCGCAACCCGGCCGGCACCGGCCCCGGCGTGGGGATCGGCTCGCCCCAGCGGGACAGCCGGGCCCGCTCGCGGTCGGCCACCGAGCGCACCGCCCGCAACGCGCCGGGTGCCGCCAGCAGCCCCACCCCGCCCAGGCAGGCCACCGCCACGATCGCCGCCCAGAGCAGCGCGCCCAGGGCCAGCGTGGCGGTGCCCAGCCCTCCGACGAGGTGCTCCAGGG
This sequence comes from Micromonospora sp. DT231, assembly GCF_049847025.1. Lineage (NCBI taxonomy): Bacteria > Bacillati > Actinomycetota > Actinomycetes > Micromonosporales > Micromonosporaceae > Micromonospora > Micromonospora sp. DT231. Next base: position 29,119 of record NZ_JBNCNO010000003.1, read on the forward strand.
CGTCGACCGACGCGCGAACCCGGCCCCGCACGTACGCCATCGACCCACCTCCCCCGCCAACATAGGCCACCGTGGGCCCCGCCCGGCAACGCCCGGCACGGAAGGTACAGCCTGCTGTACCACTGTCGTCGAGCTGGCGGGATCGTCCCCGCCGCGCCGCCTGCCTAGCGTTGACGGAGTCGAGGAACGAACGCCCGAGGAGGCTGTCATGACCGACCCGTACCGCATCACCGAGGCCCCGATCGCCGCACCGAAGAAGCCGGGCGGTCTGCTGCGCCCGCTGCTGTGGCTGGTGCTCTTCGTCAGCGCGGCGGCCAACGTGGTGCTGTCGACCGCGGCGGACAACCCGTGGATCAGCTCGGCGTTCGGCCTGGTGGCGCTGCTCTGCGCGGTCGCGCTGATCGTCGACCATCGCCGTAACCGCGCGCGGGAGTCGTAGGGGCGGCGGGCGATGTCGCCGCTCGGGAGCGAGGGGGCCGGGGCGCTGCTGCGCCCCGGCCCCTCCGGACTGCTCCGCGGGTGTGCCGCGGAGGAGGTGTCTCTCAGGTCACCCGCAGCGTTGACCGTTGAGGTCGAAGGCGGTTGGTGCCGGATTGGTGCCGCTCCACGTGCCGTTGAAGCCAATGCTCGTGGACGCACCGGGGGCGAGCTTGCCGTTCCAACTCATGCTGTCCGCGGTGACGCTCGTACCGCTCTGTTTCCAGGTGGCCGACCAGCCCTGCTCGACCTTCTGACCGGTGGTGGGGAAGTCGAAGGCGAGTTTCCACCCGTTGATCGCGGTGGTGCCGGTGTTCTTGATCGTCACGGCCGCGGTGAAGCCGCCCGGCCAACTGTTCGCCGTGTAGCCGACCGTGCAGCCGCCGGTCGGGGTGGTGGGTGCGGTCCGCACGGTCAGGCCGGGTGAGGCCGCCGAGACGTTGCCCGCCGCGTCGCGGGCGGTCACCACGAAGGTGTACGGGGTGTCCGGCGTCAGCCCGGTCACGGTGTACGTGGTGCCGGTGGAGCTGCCCACCTTCACCGGGCCGGTGGTGTCGACCCGGTGCACGTCGTAGCCGGTGACGGCGGTGTCGTCGGTGGACGGCGTCCAGGCCAGTGCGACGCTGTCGCCGGTGATCGTGCCGGCGGTCGGCTTGCCCGGGGCAGTCGGCGCCTGGGTGTCGCCGGGCGTGGTGCCGCGCGGCAGCACCAGGTGGGTGATCGAGTTGGCCGGGAAGGTGGCCGTGAGGCCGCTGGCGGTCACCGGCAGGTCGGCCTCCCGGACGACGCCGGCGAGGTTCGCTGCGCTGTAGCGGTAGACCTCAGCGGTGCTGGCGGAGGCGCCGGTGAGGGCGACCGGGCTGGTCAGGTCGTCGCCGGTCTTGTTGACGACGACAAGGGTGAGCGCCTTGTCGGCGCTGCGCTCGGCGGCGTACACGGCCAACTTGCCCTGGTCGGCGCTCGTCGCCTGGACGGAGGTGTCGCCGAACGTGCCGCCCTTGCCGTCGTAGTTGCGGTAGACGCGGAAGGCGTTGGCCACCGGCTGGTCGGCCGTGGGTGCGGTCCAGAGGGTGGCCAGGTCGAGCCCTTCGCGACCGAAGATGCCGAGGACATCAGCCTGGGCGAGCGCGCCGTTGAGCGACCCGAACGCGCCCCAGTTGTACTCGGTCATCGCGATCTTCGTGCCCGGGTAGTGCTGGTTGACCAGATCGCGCAGGCGCGGGATGTACCGGACCGGACTGTTGATCCAGCTCTCGTCCACGTAGGTCGGGTCCCAGAGCTGGCGCGTCGAACGCAGCCGCAGCGCCTGGGTGTTGGCGTCGCCGGCCGCGTCGCCCAACACGCCTGACTGCTGCGGGTAGAGGTGGACGTCGAAGTAGTCGAGGATGCGTGTGCCGTGCTGCTGCTCGTACTCACGCATCCGGTCCAGGTACCACGGGCCGAGGTCCTGGCCGCCGTGCGCGGCCTTGTCCGGCGGGTTCGACCAGCAGCCGGTGCGCGAGCAGGTGTCCTGGTCGAGACCCGAATAGAGGATCGAGTTCAGGCCCCAGCCGACCGGACCGAGCGTCTTCGCGCCGGGGTCGGCAGCCTTGATCGCGGCAGCGTACTCGTAGGTGCGGTCGCGTAGCTCGTCGTAGCCCAGCCCGGTGGGGCGGACATCGCGGTGGGTGGAGTGCCACAGGTCCGGCTCGTTGTCCAGGTTGTAGAACTGGACCCCGCCGTCGGCGGCGGCGCCGAACTGCCCCTTGAGGTGGTTGACGAAGTCGGTGGCGTACTCCGCACCGACGGCGACGCTGGTGTCCTCCGGGTCGGTGCCGGTGACAGGTGACCCGTCCGGCTTGATGCCGTTGCCACAGTCCGGTGCCCAGGTGTCGGTGGACTGCTGCGGGCCGTACTTGGCGACGCTGAAGCCACACGATCGCGACCGGTCCTTGGCGATCCAGCCGAGCATCGGCATCGTCATGACCGTGGCCGCGCCGGTGGCCTTGTTCTGCTGCACGAACCGGTCGCTCTCCGAGCCCTTCGGGAGGTCGGCCGGACTCGGGTTCTCGTTGGGAATGTTCTCGAAATACCAGTCCGCAGCGCGGTTTGTGGTGTCGGTACGGAAGTTGTAGCGGGTGGTGGCGTTGCCGCCGTAGCGGTGCACCGGCAGCCGCAGGTCGCGGGCGAGGGCCTCGTCGGCGAAGTTCATGCCGTAGACGTACGGGCTGATCTGGTGCCGGGCGGTGGTGGTGTCGACGGCCAGTGCCGGGCCGGCCGCGGCCAGGGCGGGCTGCGGCAGGGCCAGACCGCCGAGGGCCGCGGCAAGCACGACCGGGAGTAACGCGGTGGTGGGACGCACGAGCATTCCTTTCCTTTCGAATAGGAGCTCGACGATGGGAGCGCTTCCACAGCGTTGCGCCTTCCCGGCCGCGAGTCAACGCCGGAAGGCTCATTGTGGATCGATTCGATTCGATCACGAGTTGCTCCGCCGAGTCGTGCCCCTGCTCGTGGTTACCCCAGCCGGGGATAGATGCGAGCCACCAGCGATGGATCACGCCGGCCGCGCTCGAAGCTCTCCCACGCCATCGGGTCCTTGCCGCGGTCGGGTTGGTTTCGGGAGTTGCCGGTAGCGGCGCGAACCAGGCCACCCAACGACCGGTCACGCGCAAGTTCCGCATCCTCGTGCGACAGGCCGAACTCGGTGACGAGCTGCTGGTCCAGCTCATCGCCCGAGGTGCCGAGCAGTGTCCCGCTCAGCACAAAGTCCACAACCTCCGCCACCGTGCGGCCCGGTGGCAGCGGGATCGTCAGGTCGTCGGTCCACTCCGGCATGCCTCACCTCTCGGCCCTGTTCATCGACGCGTGGCGTTGCAGCCTACAAGGTGTCAGGCTGCGGGGCGGTAACCGCAGCAGAAGCCCGCTACCAGAGTTGCCGGTAGCGGGCTTCTGCTGCTGAACGGTTTACCTCGGGTGCGGTGCTACGGTGCGCGGCGCGAGCGCCGTGACCGGGCAGTGGCGCCCGCGGATGCGATCGACGCTCAGCGGTTCGTCACCCCGCTGCCAGAGGCTGGCTGGACCTGCTCGAACCGCACCCGGCTCAGCCAACCCGGGAGGTCACTGAGCACGTACAGCTCGCCGTTCACGTCGGCGGCGAACGCCGTCGGCTGGGTGGGGAAGGTGCCGATCTCGGCGGATTCGTAGCCACCCGTGGACTTGGGACGTACGGCGAATGCGCGGGTCGAGCAGTAGTCGCTCGCGATGTAGGTCCCCCGCGCCTCCGGGGTGACGGACCCCCGGTAGACCAGGCCGCCGATGATCGAGCAGTTCTCCGTCATGTAGTGGTCGTACTCGACGACCGGGTCGGTGAGCCGCACGCCCGGCCGGCACTGCGTCTCGTCGAAGACCGGCGTGCCCTCCCGGCAGGACCAGCCGAGGTTCGCGCCACGCTGCCACGGGCGGATGTGGTTGATCTCCTCGATCAGACCCTGGCCGACGTCACCGATCCAGAGCGAGTTGTCGACCGGGTCGATGGAGAACTTCCACGGGTTGCGCAGCCCGTAGACCCAGATCTCCGGCCGCGCGCCCGGCGTGCGGACGAACGGGTTGTCGGAGGGTACGCAGTAGCGCTTGCCCCCGCAGGAGCGGTTGACGTCGATCCGCAGGATCTTGCCGAGCAGGGTGCCGAGGTTCTGACCGGACTTGAACGGGTCGTTCGCGTTGCCGCCGTCGCCGAGGGACCAGTAGAGGTAGCCGTCGCGGCCGAAGGCCACCTGCCCGCCGTTGTGGTTGCCGAACTCGGCGTGCTCCTGGGTGAGCAGCACCTGAAGCCGGTCGGGAGCACCGATGGGCACGCGCGCCAGGGTCAGCGCGCCGGCCGGCAGGCTCGTGTAGGCCACGTAGAGCATGCCGGTCCGCGCGAAGTTCGGCGCGGGCGTGATGCCGAGAAGGCCGCGTTCGTTGTCCGACGTGTCGATCCGGGCGGTCAGGTCGAGCACCGGCTCTGCTGCCAGGCCGGTGTCCGGGTGGTACGCGCGGACGGTGCCGTTCTTCTCCGCGATCAGCATCCGGCCGTCCGCCAGCCCGGTGAGCGCGATCGGACGCTGCAGCCCGAACGCCACCCGTTCGGATACCACGGTCAGTTCGCTGAGTGGCGCCGCACGGGTGTGGGGTGTGCCGGCTGCCGCGGTGCTGGCCGCCGACGCCGGTGGCGACAGAAGCGCGGACAGGGTCAGGATGAGCAGCCCTGCCAGCATGGTGGCCGGGCGATAACGCCGTCGCTGCATGTTCAGCTCCTTGAGCAGGTGGCGGAGGGTGTGGTCGGGGATCGTTCCGGCTCCTGGCGTGACCGGCAGAGCTACCCGGCCCAGGGCGTCAACGCGCCCTGGGCCGGAGTGGTGACGTGCCGGTCGGACCTGCTGGTCAGCTGATGGTGATGTCGCTGCACCACATGTAGGTCTGGTCCAGGTGTGACGCCCTCCAGAGCACGAACAGGATCTGGTTCCCGCTGCGTGCGGGGAGCGAGACGTTGAACGAGATGTTCTGCGCCGGCGCGAACCGCCCCGTCGTCGTGATCAGGTCGAGGTTGCCCCACCCGAGCCGCTGGGTGGCCGGGTTGAACCCCTGCTTGGTGACGTAGACCTGGAAGTAGTCAGCACCGTGGCTGGCCTGGTCGTACATCTGGACCGTGAGGTTGCGGCTGACGGGGGTCGTCTTCCACGCCCCGGGCTGGTTCAGCGCGTTGTTCCTGGAGAGGGCGTTGCTGCACAGTTGCCCATCCGGGGTCTTGGCCTGGTACTGGCCGCCGAGTCCGTCCCGCAGTTGGCTCATCCAGTTCCACATGGTGTCGGGGTTGGCCTGGAACGCCTGCCAGCACATCGGGTCCTGCTGCTGCATGGCCGGGTTCATGTGCTGGCTGCCCCAGGCTTTCCAGCACTGGTACGCGCGAGTCGCCGGATTGATGACCGTGCCGTGCGCCTGAGCCGCGCCGGTGAACGGCAGCGTGCCGACCACCATGGCGAACATCAGGACGAGTGCCTGAAGGGACCGACGGACGGTTGACCGGGGTCGTCCCCCGGATTGAGCGGGCTTGTGTAAACGCACTGTTCATCCTCCGTTCATCGGGACGAGATGTCAGTATGGGAACGCTCCCAAGGCCACTGTTGCATCTATTAACTCAAATATCAATGCCGATCTATCTATAGGTGGATGTGGAGCGAGCTGTCCCGGATCGCCGGATCGATGACGGGTCCCCGTGCCCTGCCCGGCTCTCGCCTCGTCGCCGGTTCTGGTGCGCCGGCAGGCCGGATTGGATGCCCAGGGACAGGTCAGGCGTCGAGCGCGCCGGCCGTCGTGGACGCGTACCGGGGGATTCCTGTGGCTGGCGAAACTGCCTGCCCGACACGGTGTTCGACCACCTGGCGGTGGGGCATGCGAGCGTCTGTCGCAGTGACACGCTGCCGGCCTGGTGCTGCTCCCGTGCTGGCCGTTCTCAGCACGGTTGCCCCCGCGCTGCGGCGATATGAGCCATTCCAGCACATCTGGGTCCGCCCTCGCAACATAGACGCGCGTCAGTGCTGGCTCGGTCCGGCCCGCCGGCGACCATCCGCGGGTGGCCCACCTGGCGGGGAAGCGGGCGAGAAGCGGGCGGGAGGCGGACTGCCCGCCAGCGCAGGCAGCTGTGGGCACTGTTCCGGGCTCCCGGATTCGGGCAGTTGAGGTCCGCCGGCGCGCTGTGGCTCCACGAGGGGCCAGCGGTAGCCGCGGAACTGCTGGGGGTGCTACCGGATTACCTGTACGACGACCTGTGCGGGCGAGAGGCGCTGCGGGTCCTCGCCGCGATGGGGTCGCACGCGCGGCCGGTACTCGACCGGATGGATCGATTCGTGGCCTCCCGGCACCGAGCCGGGATGAACATCGGCGACTTCGACGCCGAGATGCGCGCGGACGAAATGCTGCACGCCGCCGCCGTCGCCACCCGCCAGAAGATCGCCGAATAGGTCGCTCTCGTACGTCCGTCTCTGCGTGCTGCCCCGAACCGTTTCAGGACACTGGCGTTCAGTCCCAGAAGTTGAACAGCAGCTCACCGACCGTGGTCGGCTTCCAGTAGCCGATCTGGTCGTGCTCGGCGCGGTCGAGGGCGCTCAGGTCGACCTGTGCCAGGGGGGTCTGAAGCTGGTCGACGGTGAGAGCCTGGGCGTCGGTCAGGTCGGTGAGGGCGGCGGCGAGGCCGGGGTGGTCGACGAACGTCAGCATGACGTCGCCCTTGGTCCGGGGGCGGGCGAAGGCGATGAACGGCACGATCGTGTGTCGTAGCATCGCGACGCGGTGCCGGTCGTCGGCGATATCGACGGTGTGGAAGTTCGGCGTGACGCCGGCAGGAGTCACGCCGGTGACGGTGGCGTCAACGGCGCGGGCGGCGTGGCGACAGGCGGCGGTGAAGACCCTGAGGTCCGCTTCGGCGCCGGGTGGCGGGTTGACGCCTGTGGCTCCGGGCGGCAGCTTCATGGTCGGGCTCTCTCGTCGTGGTCGGTCCGGCGATGCCGTCTACTTCGTCGTATCCAGCGGCTGACCGGTCAAGACGCTGTAGCCGACAGTTGCCAAGATCATGACGCCGCCCGCCGCGATAGCTATGCCGACCAGCCGGTCCAGCAGGATGAAGCGCGCCAGGCGCTCCTCGTGCGGGGCGTCTGGTAGCCAGCGCCACGGCGGAACTCGCCGTAGCGCGCCCGCGGCGGACATCGAGCGCCGGATGTGCCACTCCGTCACGCCGCGGAAGTTGGTGGCCAGGGCGACGCCCAGAAGGCTCACCGCCGGGCCGGTGACGACCGCCGCCACGACACGCCATGTCTCCATCTGACCCCTCCGGTGTGGTCACCGGATCTTAGTTGACCATCCGAGCAGTTGGGTGACGGTAGGCGCGGACGCCAACGGACCGGCCTGGACGCTGATGGTGCAAGCAGATCGAATGGATTCGATATAGCATCGCGGCGGGGCAGTGTTACTCCGCAGGGCGTACGGCGCGGAGTGATCGCCATCCACCGGGCGGACCGGGCCGCCGGCGGTGGCCACCGATTCGGGCGCGGCTGGGTTGACGCCGGCTCGGCGTCACCTGCGGCGTGCTGGTCCAGCGCAATGGACCAGACAGAACACCGAGGAGAAAGCACAGATGAACGACGTACCCGCGCAACCGAAACGCCGAACCAGGCGTGCCGCCAGACTGCTCCTGGGTGGGGCCTGCGCCCTGGCGATCACCGTGTCCTCGATGGCCCTGGCGACCTTCGCCAGCGCCGATCTCAGCGGACCGCCCGGGACCACCCTGAAGGCCGCCGCCGAGCGCAGCGGCCGGTACTTCGGCGCCGCCATGGGGTCGGACCGTCTCACCGACTCGGGCTTCCTGACCATCGCGAACCGCGAGTTCGACATGATGACGGCCGTCAACGAGATGAAGCCCGACGCGACCGAGCCCAACCCGGGCCAGTTCGACTTCCGTCGCGGTGACGCGATCTACAACTGGGCCACCGAGCGCGGCATGCGCTTCCGTGGTCACACCCTGGCCTGGCACGGCCAGCAGCCTAGGTTCTGGGGAGGTCTCAGCGGCAGCGCCCTGCGGGCCGCGATGATCAGCCACATCAACGGCGTCATGGCCCACTACAAGGGCAAATTCGCCTACTGGGACGTGGTGAACGAGGCCTACGCCGAGAACGGCAGCCGGCGGTCGTCGAACCTGCAGGCCACCGGGAACGACTGGATCGAGGTGGCGTTCCGGACCGCGCGGGCCGCCGACCCGAGCGTGAAGCTGTGCTACAACGACTACAACATCGAGAACTGGACGTACGCCAAGACGCAGGGCGTCTACAACATGATCAGGGACTTCAAGGCCCGCGGCGTCCCGGTCGACTGCGTTGGCCTCCAGACCCACTTCACCGGTGGCAGTTCGCTGCCGGGCAACTTCCAGCAGACGCTGTCCAGCTTCGCCGCCCTCGACGTTGACGTGGCGTTGACCGAGGCCGACGTCACGAACGCCTCGACCAGCCAGTACCAGGGCCTGACGCAGGCCTGCATGAACGTCCCGCGCTGCGTGGGCATCACGACGTGGGGCATTCGGGACAGCGATTCCTGGCGGGGCAACGAGAGCCCGCTGCTCTTCGACCGCAACAGCAACCCCAAGGCGGCGTACACCGCAGTCCTCAACGCTCTCAACGCCGCCTCCACCACCGTGCCGGGAACGACCCCGACCACTGCTCCGCCGACGAGCGCTCCGCCGACCTCTGCTCCGCCGACGAGCGCTCCGCCGACCTCTGCTCCGCCGACCTCTGCTCCGCCGACGTCTGCTCCGCCGACCACCGCTCCGCCGGGTGCCTGTAGCGCGACGTACCGGATGGTCAACAACTGGAGCGGTGGCTTCCAGGGCGAGGTCACCGTGGCCAACAACGGTTCGACCACCCTCAGCGGCTGGACCGTACGGCTGACGCTGGCCGGTGGGCAGACCATCGCCAACGTCTGGAACGGCATCAACACCGGCACCAGCGGCACGGTCAGCGTCCGCAACGCCGAATACAACAGGTCTCTCGGCGCGAACGCCTCGACCACATTCGGCTTCCTGGTCAACGGCAGCAGCACGGCGCCCGGCGGCCTGTCCTGCACCAGCCCCTGACCCGCGACACGTACCGGCCCTCCGCGTCAGGAGGCTGACGGGCTCGGAGCCACCGGCTCCGGGCCCGGGTGCCGTCGTGGTCGGCGATGGCCCGGGTCAGTTCCCCGAGGCGAGAGGCGCCACCCCACCGCAGGCGGCGATCGCCTGCGCGGCCGCGGTCTGGACCTGCGGGGACGGATCGGACAACGCCGCGGTGGCCGTGGCCAGCAACGTCGGCACGATCTGCCGACAACCGAGTACGGCCCGGACGTAGAGGGCGCCCTGCAGCCGCCCGTCCTCCCAGATCCCCTCCTCGTCGCCATCGGCGAGGGCCTGGGCCAGCGCGGCGTCCACGTCGAAGTCTGGCTCGGGCAGGTCTCTGTCCGCGCTGCTGCCCGCCTCGGCCACCGCGGCCAGGAAGGTGAGCAATTCGGCACGCATGCCGGGATCGGCCACCCGCTGGTCCGCGAGGAGCGCGGCCACAGAGAGGGCGGCCGGCGGGGTCGCCGTCCACGGTGTCCCCTGGTGGATGATCGCCGACCGCAGGTGTTTGAGCGCCCTCGCGCGGGCCGCCGGGTCGTCGCCGACGAGCGCCGCCAGATGGCCGGGGGTGTCCACGGCGAGGCCGTAGGCGTGTAGCAGAGTGCCGTACTCGGTCACGGCTGAAAAATACCCGGTCCGCGCCGAGGTTCCCATCGTGCACGGCCGCCATGGCGATCATCGACATCTGCCACTACGATCCGATATCGACGAATCACCGAGCGTTGATGTGCGCCGTCCGTCAACCCCGGACGCTGGCAATCCGGTGCCGCGACGAATGTGGCGCCGGCCTGAGGATCACGCCGTCTCGACGAAGGAATCCGGATGACGGAGAGCGCGCAGACCACCGAGAGCCGAATCGTTCCGCCCGCGCGGCCGTACCCGTTCAGTGTGCCCGACCGCCTCGTCGTCGACCCGACCTACGGCGAGCTGCGCGACAACGAGCCGATGACCCGGGTGAAGCTCCCCTACGGCGAGGAGGCGTGGCTCGCCACCCGCTACGAGGACGTCCGCACCGTCCTCGGCGACGTGCGGTTCGGCCGGGCCCCGGCCGTCCAGCGCGACGAGCCCAGGCTCACCCCACGCCAGCAGTACAGCGGCATGCTGACCATGGACCCGCCCGATCACACCCGGCTGCGCCGGCTGGTGGCGAAGGCCTTCACGGCACGTCGGGTCGAGGCGCTGCGACCCCGAACCCAGGAGATCGCCGACACTCTTGTCGACACCATGGTCCGGCTCGGTCCTCCGGCCGACCTGGTGGAGCACGTCGCCACGCCGCTGCCGATCCAGGTGATCTGCGAGTTGCTCGGGATCCCGTACGCCGACCGCGACCGCTTCCACACCTGGTCCGAGGCGATCGTGTCGACCACCAGCCTGCCCATGGAAACGATCCAGGAGTACCTGAACAGCCTCTGGGGCTACATCGGAGATCTGGTCGCCGAGCGCCGCCGCGAGCCGGGGATCGACGACCTGCTCGGCGCGTTGGTGCGGGCCCGCGACGAGAATGAGGATCGGCTCAGCGAGACCGAGCTGGTGGAGCTGGCCGGCGGGCTGCTCGCGGCCGGCCACGAGACCACGGTGACCCAGATTCCCAACTTCGTCTACGTCCTGCTGCACAATCCGGACCAGCTCGCTCGGCTGCGGGCCGACCCGTCGCTGGTGCCCGCCGCGGTCGAGGAACTGCTGCGGTACGTGCCGCTCGGCGTCGGCTCCTCCTTCGCCCGCTACGCCAAGGAGGACGTCGAGGTCGGCGGGGTGCTGGTCCGGGCGGGTGAGCCGGTTCTCGGCTCACTGTCCTCGGCGAATCGCGACGGTACCGTCTTCGCCGACCCGGACCGGCTGGATTTCGACCGCGAGCAGCACCCGCACCTGGGCTTCGGGCACGGCGTGCACCACTGCGTCGGCGCGCAGTTGGCCCGCATGGAGTTGCAGGTCGCCGTCTCCACCATCGTGACCCGCCTGCCCGGATTGCGGCTCGCCGTCGGGGAAGCCGAGCTGGAGTGGAAGCGGGGCATGTTGGTGCGGGGCCTGCTCGGCATGCCGGTGGCCTGGTGAGCACCGCATGGCGGATCGGGGTGGACTCGCACCGCTGCATCGGCACGAGCATCTGCGCCGGCACCGCGCCCGAGCACTTCCGCATGGTCGGCGGCCGGTCCGCGCCGCTGGCCGACGTCGTCGTCCCGGCCGAGGTCGTCCTCGACGCCGCCGAGTCCTGCCCGGTGGAGGCGATCACGGTCCGCGACGCTACCGACGACCGGCTGATCGCCCCGGAGGAGTGACCCGAGACCTAAGGCCTGTTTCATCAGAACTGGCCGGCCTGCGGCAGGCCGACCGCTTGATCGTCGACGGGGCACGGGCGTCGGAGGCTGCGAGCAGCGGTGTCATTCGGCGGGTGGGCTGAGGAAAGCGTGCGGCGCTCCGGGCTTCTCGGTGAGGCTGTACGGGGGCTCCCGTAGGCCGTCGCGCAGGCTCTTCAACTCGTCGATCAGCCGCGTCATCGCGGCGGCCTCGTCTCGATCCGCCTTGATTGGCGCGTAGCCGGACACGATGTTCTTGTGGTTGCCGCCGGGGAGGATGACTGGGAACACGCGGCTGTGATCAAAGTAGTACCGGTGCGCGTTGATCTCTCTGACGACCCAGTTTTCGGTCTCGGGCTTCACCATGACGTGGGGCGACACAAGCGCTACGAGCGCCCGAGACTGGCGGATTGCCTCCGCTATCCGGTGCGGGAATTCCTCGCCGGTTCTCGGGACGTCGCGGAACACGTGCAGTCCTGCGTCCTTCAACGCGCTCTGCCACCGGTCAGCGGCTTCCGCGTCGCCCCCGTTGTACGAGATGAACGCGTCGTACTCGAAACAACTGGCGGCGGTCAGGCGAAGATCTCGGTAGAAGGCGTCACGCTGCTGGGCGTCCAAGCCAAGGAGCCCGCTCTCGCGGAGGTAGAGAACCGTCACCGGCTCTTCCTCGATGTGGAATTCGCGCTTCGGCAGAACTATGGTGCCGGGTAGGTTGACCCAGAGGAGCGGGTAGCCCTCACTTTCTGGCAGCGGCCGCCTGTCGAGATCGGAGGGTTCCGACCGTGTCGCCTCTCGCAGTTGTCCGCCGACGAGCAGGTACGCGCCATGACCTGTGCTCGGATCGCCCTCCACGTTGCGCCCCTGGTTGTCTTCCTTGCGGTAAGCATCCCGCACCAGGTCGTACGCGAAATGCGTTGACCTCGTACGCTCTATCTGAATCAGGTCGCAGTGCTGCTCGATCTTTGCGCGAATGTGTTCCCAGGAGCGCCCTGCGCGAGCGAGGGGGCGGGAGTTGTCGTTTCCTCCGAGGAACTGGACTCGCGGCCCGACGTGTTCGAGCGCTCGTGCCCGCATGAACGCGCGTACGTTCGTCCACACATCTGCGGGCAGCCGAGCTTTCAGCTCTTTGATGTCGAAGGTGAGCAGGGTCGTGTCGGTCAGTGCGACCAGATCGGCTGTCCTGCGCCGCGACATGGCGAACGCCAGCTCACCGACGATCTCACCCTCCTCGTGGATGAAATCCGGTTGGGCCAGGCTCGCCGCGTCGCCCTTTCTGCCGGGCAGGTAGACCCCCACCTGGCCACGCAGGATGACGAACATCGTCTCGCCGCCATCGCCAGTGCGGCAGACATATTCGTTGTAGGCCCTCTCGACAAGTTGACCGGCCAAGATGACGTCGCGGAGATCCGTCTGTGTGAGGTGTTCGAAGAACGGGTTCGGCTGTCCCCGTACCTCCGCCCGGAGATAGCCCAGATGGCGGCGCTGCAGCTTCCGAATCGCCGCTTCCGCCTCCCCGTCGCTGCTGTCAATCTGCAGGATGCGCTTCGCCCAGTAGATGGTCTCCCATCCCGCGCCCGTTCTCTCCGCGGATCCCAGCCGTCGGCGGTCCTCCTCCGTCGGGTCGTCCCAGGCCGAGCGGTCCTCGCCAACGGACATGAGTTCGAGGTGTTGTTCCTGGCCACTCTTGTCGCGGAGCCTCCGCTCGCAATCGAAGACAACACGCGTGGCAAGGTCTGCGTCCTCGATCGCCCGGCGGAACGCGCGGGATACCAACACGCCAGCGGCCGGCCCGCGGCTCAGGAGCCATCCCGCTGTGTTGATGCCGGCGCCTACCGGTTGCCGGCGGCCGTCCGCGCCGGCCAGAAATCGCACCGGGCCGGCATGCGCGGTCACCCGTAAGGGAACTTTCTCGTTTATCGACCACCTGCGCAGTGCCACCACAAGATCAAGCGCGGCACTTTGCCAACCGCTGCCACAGAAGATGACGTGACCACCGTCCCCACCGGACGCCCAGACGGCGTTGTCCGCGCCCACGGTCTCCATCGCTTCGGCGACGATGTGGTTGACGGCGGCGATGCGGCTCTCCTGAACCTGAATGTCAACGGTTGCGGAGTGGCCGACGATGTCGCACGAGACGATAGGGACCACGGAGTCGTCGGGTGTCGTCTGCGTGGCCACGTCGCCTCCAAGGTCCATTTCGGTAGCACAGTTGGGTACGGACCAACCTGTCCGATCGGCCGCTTCGAGTCAAACCGATCCCGAACAGCGATGTCGAAAGCGGATGCGGGTTGTGTCGATCGCGGGCAGATCCTTCTTCGTCCGCGATCTGATTGCGTACGATCAGCGGTCCGCCCCTCGCAGCCCATCCGAGGAGACCCCCGATGCGTCCGTCCATCGCCGTCGTCGGTAGCGCCAACCCGGACCGTGATTACACGCCGGACATGAAGGAGATCGACCTCGTGCCCGGCGCCTGCGAGGCGGTCGGCCGGGAGTTGGCGCGAGCCGGGTGCGATCTCATCGTGTTCTCCAGCAGTGACAACTACATCGAGAAGGATGTCGTCCGCGGTTACCTGGCCGCGGTGCGGGTCGAGGACGGCGCATCCGTCATGGTGAGGGCGCCGTTCGACCGGGTGACGCCGTTCGATGTTCCGCCACATCTCACGCACGTCCTGCGCGTCCTACCGGACTCGGCCGAGGAGTGGGAGGTGTCGTACTACCGGGCTGTGTTCGAGGCCGACGGCCTCATCGTGGTCGGCGGCGGCCGGGCGACCCGGATCGCCGGGATCCTGGCGGTCGCCCGGCGCATCCCGCTCGTCGCGATGGCCCATTTCGGAGGCGCCGCGCTCAGCGTCTGGCAGCACCTCGACCGACACCAGAACGATGCCGCGCCCGAGGCGATCAGCCGGATGGCGGCGCCCTGGGGCGACGACGCGGCCGAGCAGCTGGTGGCCAGCCTGTCGGAGCAGCGTTCCCGGATGCGGGAGGCGGAGCGGGCCGCACGGCGGGACCACTCCCGCGTCCGGCGTGCGCGGACCGTCAACGGCCTGGTCGCCGCGGCGGCGATCGCCGTGGCGTTGCTGACCGTGGTCCTGGCGTACGGCACCGGTACGACCCTCACGGCGGTGGGATACCTGATCGGCGGCTCGCTGCTGATGGCCGCTGCCGGCGCCCTGATCAACGACGCTTCCGGGGAGGAGCCCAACCTGCCGTGGTCGCTCGCCCGCGGTCTGGGCGCCGGGACCCTGGCCAGCATGCTGTACCTGGGCTCGCAGACCCTCACCAACCCTGACCCGCTGGACGCGGAGGCCACCCGGCGGCTCGCCTGGCTGCTCATTCCGCTGGGGCTCACGGCGGGGTACACACTGGACCGGGTCTTCGCCCGGCTCCGCACCGTCGACGCGCTCGCCGAAAAGCCGTTCTCCCAACCCTAGGGTGCGGTCCGGACAGGACGGCCGGTCCATCCTCGACGCACCCGCACCGCCGGGCACGTGCGGCAAGGCCGATGGTGGCCTCTCAGTGGACTGTCGGGTCGCCCTTCGGGCGATGGCCGCCGCGCCGCGGGCGCGTAACGTACGGTGTCGAAGCGGTGACCTCGGTTCACGCAGCGTCGAGAGGAGCATCATGATCGCCGAAACGGTGGAATGCGCCTACTGCGGGCAACCCAAGTCGGATCGCGTGCGCAAGTGCCCGCACTGCGGCAACGGCTGACGAGCCGCTACCGCACCCGCATCTGCATGACTCGCCCCTCGGGGTCGGTGCGAACCTCGAACGGACGCTGATCGGCAGTGCCCTCCGCGGACCACGACCCGTCCACCAGTTGCATGACCTGCAGGGTCTCGATCGTCCGGTACCCGACCGACGTGAGGTGGACCGTGATCGCCGATGCGATGCTCGCGGCGCTCGCCGGTGGACGGGGTGCCAGAAAGCCACGTGCGCGCAACTGAAGCGCCACGGCCTTCAGTACGTCGTAGGTGAAGTTCCCGGCAACACCGGCCAGGACGGCGTCACGGAGGAAGTCGGCGACGCCGAGAGTGTGGGCCCCGTCGGACAGTTCCTCGCCGGCAACTCCGTCCAGCACCAGGGAGGAACCGTCGTCCAGCGGCACGATCAGTTGCGTCATGCGGACATGCTGGCAGACCCGCGCACCGTGAGTGTGGGAAGGATCGCGTGGAGGGTTACGTACCTGGGCGAGTGTGGTGGCTCGGTTTCTGGCAGACCGCCGAGCAGGCCCACTGGTGGCTCAGCGCGGACACGCGCCGGCCCGACAGCGTCACCCCACTGGCCGTTGGCTCCATCGATCTCGACCGGCTGACCGAACCCCTGGCCGCCCTGGCGGCCTCGCTTCCGGGCCTCGTAGCCACGGAACGGGCGGCGCTCGACGACGTCGACCGCCGCATCGGGGAGGGACTCCCGCAGGGCGACGATCCGGCCTCGACGGCTGCCGCCATCGCGAGCCGCATAGAGCTCCTCGGTGAACGGGTCGCGCTCCGCAACGCCGCCGCACGACGCGCCTGGACCGGTGCGATGGTCGACCCGACCAGCAACCTCGCGCTGTTCCGCGAACTGGGCCGCATCTTGCTGCCGCCGGAGCTTCGAGAACGGATCAGGACGGCGGACGCCGACGACACGACTCTCGTCGTAGCTCCCGGCCCCGGCCTGTCGAACGTGCCGTGGGAGCTTCTCGTCATCGACGACGACCAGGACGTCCGGCTCGTCGAACGGGTCGGTGTTCTCGGTGGAATCAGCCCGGCCCTGCTTGTCAACCTGGCCAGGCCGGCCCGACCCTTCGCCGGCAGCGGCCCCGCCGTACGGGTCGTCGACCCCACCGCGGCCGGAAGTCGAACCGGTGGCGGACGCATCTACCCCGACGGGGTGCCCGAGGCGTGGCACCGCCGCAGTGGCGACGGCGACGCGCTGCTCGGTGCGGGTACGACGGCTGGCTGCTCACCCTCGGAGCTGTCCGCGGCACTCCGGTCGGAGGCGTGGGCCCGCCTGGTGTTCGTCGGCCACGCCTCGGCCACCGACCCCCTGATGCCGACCTCGGCAGGACTGGAGTTGGCCGTCGACGCGGCGACCGGGGACTCGCGGCTCACCGCCGGACAGTGGCTCCGGGACCCCACCCGGTGGCCCGCCCCTCGCCGAGTGGGCTTCGTCGCCTGCCAGTCCGACGACGCCGGGTACACCGAGCAGATCGGCCTCACCCTCGCGGCGTTGAACGCGGGCGCGCGTACCGTGATCGCCACCCGTTGGAGCCTGCCGAGCGACGGTTCGGAGCGCCTTGTGGCCGGCGGCACGCCGATCGGGTCGGCCACGACCGCGCTCGCCCTGGCCGTCGACGCGGCGCTGGGAACGTCCGATCCCGTCCGGGCCGTCGGCGAGTGGCAGCGGGATCGGCTGAGATGCTGGCGTTCCGCGAGCAGCGACGCCGAACGCCGAAAGCACGCCCCGTTGGTGTGGTCGGCGTTGGTCACCTACGACGTCCCGGACGCCGCGGTCACCGCGATCCCCGGGCTCGACCAGCCCATGGGGCGGGCGCCCGCGCCCCGGTCACCACGGCACCACGTCCCCCCGGTGCGACCGGCCGGCGACGCCGCCGAGGCGGCGAAGGCCAGCCTGGCGGCCGGAGTGGCCGCGTTCGGCCGCGCCGACTGGTCGGAGGCTCGCGAGCACTACCTTGCCGCCCTCGCCGCCTTCACCGCCTGCGACGACCGGAAGGGCATCGCCGACGCCACGACAAACGTCGGCAATGCCGCCTTCTTCCTGGGAGACCTGGAGGAGGCTGCCGACCGGTACCAGACGGCACTGCCTCTGTACCGGGACCTCGACCTGGATCGACAGGTGGCCGTCGTCGGGCAGAACCTGGGCAACGTGTCGTTTCAGCGCGGCGAACTGGACGTCGCCGCGGATCAGTACCGGGCGGCCGCCGAAGCCCTGCTGCGGGGCGGGTTTCGTCGTCATGCGGCGGACACGCTCGTGAACCTCGGTGCCGTACTGATCGAACTCGGCCGCCCGCACCTCGCCCTCGAACACCTGGGCCAGGCGGGTGACCTGTACCGGGAGACGTGCGACGAGAGCGAACTCGGTGGCAAGCTCGCCGAAGTCGATCAGAACACCGGGTTGGCGCTGGCCGGGGTGAAGTCCTTCGAGCGCGCCCGCGCCCACCTCATCGCCGCCCTGGAACACTGGCAGACCGAGGAACCGTTGGCGGAGCGGGCCGCGCGCGCCAACCACAACCTGGGCCTCGTCGCGTTTCGGGCGGGCGACCTGCCGGAGGCGCAGCTCAGGTACTCCCACGCGCTGGAGCACTTCCAGTCGGTGGGCAACGAGCACGAGGCGGCCGACGCCAGGCTCGGCCTGGGGACCGTCGCCCGCCACCGGGGCGACGTGAGCGAAGCCCGCGCGAACTTTCGGCAGGCACAGGAGCACTACCGCAGAACGGGGCAGTGGCTGGCCTACGCCCAGGCCTCGTTCAACGAGGGGCTGACCCATCCGAGCGACAGTGGCCAGCGATTCGACCTGCTGGCCGGCGCGTGGGCGGCGATGCAGTCGATGTCGTGGCGGCTCGCGCACGTCAGCGAGCGGGCGGGGTGGCGCGCCGCGCTCGACCACGCCAACGACGAGGTGCTGGAATCGGCTCGTCTCGGTGGCCGCGACCGCCAGTTCGCCGAGGTGCTCGAGTCGCTGCGAATAGCCGGCACGCTGCGCCGCGTCGCGCCGACACCGCTGACTCCGGCGCGCCCGACGGAGGTCGACCGGGACGCCCCGTTCGTCGCACCGCTGCCGTCGATGACCCTCTCCGCCGAGCCGGTCCTGCCGTGGACGCCGTCGTCGGCCGCCGACGAGGCGCCCTGCGACGCGCCACCGTGGATCGACTGCGGCTGGCCGCCCACCCTTGTCGACGTCGTCACGCGCGCCGAGGAGATCATCGCCGTTGCCGGGCCGACGACACTTCCCCTGCGCAGGGGCGCCGTATCGCTGATCCCGCTCCTGCACCGCGACCCGCACCCGGACGAGGAACCACAGACGAGGACCGACCAGACGCGGACAGCACGGGTACGCGTTCCGCCCCGACCACGGAGGTAGCCCACACATGTTCCCCCTCGAGTTGGCGCACCACGCCAAAGGCACGCCCGTGGAGACCCTGCACAAGGTCGTCGGGGCGGTAAGCCTTGTGATCACCGTGCAGGGTTCCGGTGATCTCGGGCAGATCGTCGGTGACCTGATTGAGGTGGCACCCCGCCTCGCCGAGGACCACGAGGTCAGAGCCGACGGCCTGATCATCAGTCGGGTGGGCTCGTACCGCGTCTTCTGGGGTGCCCTGAAGTGGCCCGGCGGAAGCCTGGCCATCCTGGCCCCACTCTCGGCCTACGAGGAACAGGACGTCAGCGAGTGGACCCGGCACTTCATGAACGAGGTGCTCAACCCGATCCAGACCCTGTCGCAGCGCGGTTATTCCGTTGGGGGCGGCGGCAGTGGACGGGTGACCGAAAGGGATTTCTGCCGCGCCTTCCAGCAGGCACACACCTGAGGCCTGGCCGGACCGGCTCCACAGGTCCGCGGCGGGTCCGTCGGCGGCGTACGCGCTCGCCGACGGACCGCATCGCGCCGAGGTTTACGGTTTGCGGGCGAGGAGCCCGACAAATGTGTGATAGGTGTCGGTCTGCGTCGGAGCGGGCGCATCCGGCTCCGGACGCCACTCGGCGAGCGGGACCAGTCCCGGCTCCAGCACGGTCAAGCCATCGACGAACGAGAGGATCTCCTCGTCGGTACGCCAACGGCCGGTGCCCAGCGACTCGTTGAAGACCCGCTCGACCTCGCGGGCCTTGCGGGAGCCCTCCGGGTCTCGCTCGGCGGGGTCGCGGAAGTGCGAGATCGCCACGTAGCTGCCGGAGGGCAGCGCGTCGATCAACGCCGCCGCCACCGCCCGCGGATCCTCGTCGTCACCGAGGTGGTGCAGGATCGCGAACAGCAACAGACCGATCGGCCGGTCGAAATCCACGAACCGGCGTACGTCCGGGTGGTGGAGGATGTCCTGCGGCGCCCGAACGTCCGCCTGGATCACCGTCGCGGTGCCCTCCGAGGCGAGCAGGGCTCGGCCGTGTGTCAGGACGATCGGATCGTTGTCCACATAGACGACCTGAGCCTTCGGGTTGTGCTCGGTGGCGACCTCGTGCACGTTGCCCTGGGTGGGTAGCCCCGATCCGATGTCGAGGAACTGGTCGATGCCCGCCTCGGCGACCAGGAAGCGAATCACCCGACGCAGGAAGGCCCGGTTCGCCTGGCCGGCCGCCGGCCCGTCGGGCGTGATCCGCAGGGCGTGCTCGGCGACCTGCCGGTCGACCTCGAAGTTGTCCTTGCCGCCCAGGAAGAAGTCATAGACCCGGGCCACGCTGGGAATGCTGGGGTCGATGCCGGGGGGTGCCGCCTTGTCGAGGGTCACAGGCGTCTCCGTTCGTCGGGGGAATGGCGCAGGCTGAGATCTGCGGGCGGTGCCGGAGTTGCGGCGAGTGTAGCGATCGGGAGAGTCGATTTCCGCCCCGACTTCGCTACGCGGCACCAACAGGAAGCCCTCAGTGACGACGCCCCTTACGACGAGCAGGACAGCGGCGGCGAGCAACGCGAGGCCCATGATCCGGCCAAGCCGCTTCGATTCGGTGGTGTTGGCGGCCCGGTGGACACGCACGCCGCTCACCGCCGGGACCCAGGATCAGCAGGTGCGCGTCTGCCAGCTCACCTTCGTCGCGAACATGGGCACATACAGGTCCCCTCCTTCGCCGGCGCGAGCGCACAGTACGCCGGACATCTGCGACCCATTGAGGTACGTGTAGGACCAGCTGATCTCGGCGTTCCGGGAGGTGTGGTTGTAGAAGTTGAAGGCCGGGACGTTGCCGGACCATTCGCTGCTGGTCACCAGAGACGGAGTCGCGATGGGGCCCTCTGCCGGGTGGTCCCAGTTGGGCCAGGTGCAGAACGTGCCGCGCGGGCAGTTGCCGGGTAGCCATTGTCCGGCTGATGCCTGGGCGGTCGCCGCCGAGGCGGGGACGGTGGCCAGTACGCCGGCGACGGACAGGGCGAGGGCGAGGGATTTCAGCAGCACGGAGCACCCACTTCGATAGGCATCGATGGATTGATCCGAGATTACCGGTGGAAATTTGCGCCGTCAACAATCTGGCGATCTCGTCTGGGCGCGGCGCCCCGTCCGACGGCGGCAGAGCCGGCCACGAATACCCGCCGCCAGGACACCCGTCACCGGAGCGACCGGCAACGGGCGTCGTGGCGATCGCCCCCGAGGGTCAGGAGCAGGTCTTGCCCTTGTTGATGCAGGTGACGATGCGTTGCATGGTCTGGGCGGAGTTGACGTTGACGAAGTCGTTGTGGTCGGAGAAGGGGTTGTGGTTCTCCTCGGGGAACGAGTCGAGGGCGTACTGGCCCTTGACCTGCACGCCGCGAGCGATGTCGTAGGCCACGGTGATGCGCAGCTGCGGGATCGCCTGGAAGCCCTGCGGGCAGGCGCCGGTGGCCTTGTCGGCGAACGCGACGTGGTTGCGGTGGTTGTCGCTGTCGATGCTCTTGCCGTCCCAGCAGCCGGGGAAGTCGTGCACGCGTTGCACCCGGCTGCCGGCGGGGCAGATCGGGTACTTGTCGGAGAGCCGATCGGTGAAGCCCGAGCAGGTCCAGGTGGCACGGGCGTTTGCCGGACCGCGGCTGGTGGGCTTGGCGTCGCCGGTGAGGGCCCGGAGGAACTTCGGCATCGGCACCACCTTGGCGACCGGGTTACCGCGGTACTCGATCAGCACCTGCGCCGGGCGGACGATGCCGCCGGTGTTGCCGGGCAGTTCGAAGTTGGGTCCCTGCGGATCGGGCAGTGCGGTTGCCGTGCCGGGCGCGCTGCTCGGTGCCGCCGGGGTGGCGGGGGCCTGGTCCAGCCTGCAGGCGGCGAGCGCGTCGAGACCCTGCGGTCGGGCGCCCTGCCGCCCGATCGCGATGGCGATCCGGTCGAGCGCGGCGGCCCGCTTGGCGCGCAGCGGTCCGAGGATGGCGTTGTCGACGA
The DNA here is from genome assembly GCF_049847025.1 of Micromonospora sp. DT231. Lineage (NCBI taxonomy): Bacteria > Bacillati > Actinomycetota > Actinomycetes > Micromonosporales > Micromonosporaceae > Micromonospora > Micromonospora sp. DT231. Next base: position 50,597 of record NZ_JBNCNO010000003.1, read on the forward strand.
AGGCCGGGCCGCCCTGGCCACGGCTGCTGACCAGACGTTCGTTGGCCTCGGAGACCTGCCGGTCGAGGTCGTCGAGATTGCGGTTCACCTCGGCAAGAGCCCGATTGGGTACGCCAGGCAGCCGGTCCCGTACGGCGGGGCACTGAATCCGCGGATTCGCGGCCTGGGCGGCGTTGGCGCTCGCCCGGTGGGCGCTGTCGGGCATCCGGGCGTGCATGTCGTCGTAGCTGACGTCACAGTCGACAAGCGAGACCAGGCCGGGCTGGTTGCCGCCGCCGGCGGTGATCGTGCTGCTGATCTCCTTGAGCAGTACGGCCCGGCGGGCCCGCAGCGCATCGGTGACCTCGCGGTTGAACGCCGCGTCGATCCGGCCCCGGCTGGCGGTCATCCGCTGGTTCGCGGCGGCCTGCTGGCGTTCCAGTTCGGCCAGCAGGCGGTCGACGGTGTCGCGGGCCGAGGCGGGGACGGCCCGCAGCCTCTTGCCGACCGAGGGGCAGACGACCATCGGTTGGGTCTGGGCGAGGGCCTGCTGGACGTGCCTGCCGCTGCGGACGGTCTTGTCGATGCGCACCACGGGCCAGAAGTAGGACGACTTGTCGCCGTTGCGGCAGGTGGTGCCACTGGCGTCCAGGTCGGCGTCCGAGGAGTTCGCGGTGATGGCCAGATTGCCGACGAAGTCGTGGACGTGTTCGGCGCCGTTGCGGATGCCGGGCTGGGCCACCGGGTTGTCCGGGCTGAACTTGCCGTTTTCGTTCGTGCCGCAGTCGACGGTGAACCGGCCTGTCGACCCACCGGCGGCCGGCCTCGGGTTCCGCACGTTCGGCGGCACGTTCTCGATGGGCACGAACTGGTCCAGGCTGGTGGCGGCATCCGCGGTGCCCCGGCCGCCACTGGAGACGAAGGTGGCGGTGAGCGCACCGGTGGCCGCCAGCACGAGCACGGCCATGGCGAGCCGGACCGGCCGGGTCTGGACCAGCGCGGTCCCGTTTCTTCTGCGGTTCATCGGAATCTCCTCAAAGCCGCAAGCGGCTCCGGTGATGTGCTGTCCCCAGTCGGTACGGGCCGACGACCGCGCAACGGTCAACGGCCGTCGGGCACGTCATGGTTCGGTAAGAAGTCCGGCGGGCGGAGCGAACCGCTACAGCAGGCCCCGCTCGCGGATCAGGGCGAGCCGGTCCGGTGGCAGGCAACTGGTCAGGTTCCGTTCCAGGTCAACCAGTTCGAGGTCGACCGCGTACACCACGAAGTCGTCGGTGACCGGCAGCGTGGCCGACCAGTCGCGCAGGTTCAGCCGAGCCGCGACCGCGCACAACAGTCGCCGGAGGGTCTCGGATCCGGCCGAGACGTCGGGGTCGTCCGCGTCGAGTAGGGCGAGTTCCTGCCGGATCAGCCGCGACGGCCCGAGGTCGATGTCGGTGCTGGTGTCGAAGTCCGCCGGCGACCAGGCAGCGCGGGCTTCCACCGTGCGCAGCTCGTCCCGTTCGTCGGTGGTGGCGGCGCTGATGCCGAGCGACAGCTGCGCGGGCCCGGCATAACTGAGGGCGAGACAGGCGACCGGGTCGTCGACCGGCAGCAGCGCCGCCGCGTCCGGAATCAGGGCCACCAACTCGTCTTCGAGGGCGCGGCACGCCGCGTCGAGGTCGAACCCCGCCGGGGGCCGGACGTACAGCTCCCGCGACCTTCTGCCGGTGACCTCGACGAGCGCGCGCAGGCCGTGGTCGTCATGCTCGGCCACCAGGATGGCAGATGGGTGGCCGTGGCGCTCGATCTCGACGCGACTGATCCGCCCATCGGTGTACGTGTACGTCTCGCGCCCCGAGCCGTGCCGCGCGACCATGTTCGCCGCGCGCATCAGCCCATCGTCGAAGCGGTACTCGTGCAGGTAGATCGGGCCGTCCGTGTCGAAGTGCGCTTCCTCGACAACCTCGTGGCCGTGGCGGAAGAACGTCTCGTAGTACAGGCGGCCGTGCAGGAAACCGCTGTACTCCTGGACCACTGCCACCCGGCCCTGGGCATCGAACCCGAGCCGCAGGACGTCCGCATCCACCGGCGGACGAGCGTCCAGGCGACGCCCGGGCCTGAGCAGGTCCCGCTCGAAGCGCAACGGGCGCAGATCAAGACCGGGCCAGGTGTACCAGTCCCACGACGCGACGAGCGCGGTTGCCTCCCGTTTCCGGGATTCGTATCCGTCGGCGAGCTGGGCGAATCGCGCCGCGACGTCAGGCATGTCCAGGAGCGTACGGCTCACCTCGCCGGCCAGACCTGACGCGTACCTCCGGATCTGCCGTGCGGCGCACGGCGCGGGCCGTGCCCACCGGCACCCGCCTGCGGGAGGTGATCCCTCGGCTGGGGGACGACGTCCGGCCGCGCCGGTTCGTAAGGTTGCCACCTGGCACCCCTGATCGAGACCGCGCCATCGCTTCTGGCGGTGGAGCGCCGCGGCTTCTGGTCCGGACGCCCACGGTGTCCGCGAACCTCTCCCGGCGCTCACCGGCGACGATCGACGCCGCCAACGCGGCCCGGGGACCACTGCTCGTGCTGGCCGGCGGAAAGGACCACAGTGCGCCCGCGGCCGTCGTCCGGGCCACGGTCAAGCGATACCGCGCCTCCTCGGCGGTCACCGACTACCAGGAGTTCCCCGACCGCGGGCACTCGATGCCGATCGACAGCGGCTGGCGCGAGATCGCCGACGCCACGCTTGTGTGGATGCGACGCCACCTCCGGTAGCCGCCCAGGTGCGCGCAGGCCGGTCCGGCAGCCCCTCCGCAGGTCAACCATCGACGAGCGCGGGGAAGTGTTCGCCGCGGTTGAGGCGGTCGACGAGGTCGAGCACGGCAGCGTGCCCGCCGCGCGCTTCCGCCCACCGGTACACCCGGCAGGCCGCTGTGGCGTACACCTGCTCATCCGAACTGGCAGCGCGTAGCCACTCGGCCAAGCTCTGCGGCAGTGACGCGGCCGAGGCGTTGCGGCAGCGGTCAGACGAGCCAGTGACCGGCACGCATCAGGTCACGACCGGCGATCTCGTTCTCCTCCCGCCACGCCTGGATCCGCCGAGGTGTCACTCGGAAGTACGCGTAGCGGGTGGTGCCGACGCGCGCGTCCCAGAGCCTCGCGGCGAAAGCGTCGGCCAGATCGACAGGCACAGTTTCGCGCGAGAACGTCTCGACGGTGCCTTCGATGAGCACCACGTCGCGGGTCGTACCGACCGACATCCGCACTCGTTGCGAGGCACGTAGATTGCGCGCGGTCGGGCTGGACTCGGCTGTGGCCAGGGTCAGGGCCTCGCCGTCCCAGAGGAAGGAGAGCGGCACCAGGTGGGCGTTGCCCTCCCGGTCCGCTGAGGCGACCCACGCGTCCAGGTCGCGACCGAGGCGGGTGAGCGTGTCCTGCTTCCGTTGCTGCGCAGTGCGCGGCGCTTCGGCTGCCACGCCGAAATCCTCCCATCCCGCGTGGGTTCCTCGCGGTCCCGGACGACGTCGACCAGCCGGGTCCTACCCTGATCACTCCAGCCCCGCCCGCCACGCGTCGCGGTGCGCGTCGAGGTAGTCGGCGGTTGCCAGCCAGTAGGGACCGTCCTCGGTCCAGATTCTGGCCCACGGCTGACGCTGTTGGCGGGCGCCCTCGCGCAGTAGGTCGTACATTGCCCTGGCGCGGCGGCCCAACAGCACGGCCAGCGCCGGACGGGAGGCGTCGTCGAGACCGTAGCCGTCGACGAACGCCCGCAGCCGTGCCGCCGACTGCGGCACCGGCCGGTCCGCGCGCAGACCGGCCATGCTCTGCGCGGCGTACGCGAGGTCCCACAGTCGCGAGCCTGGCGCGACCCCGTCCCAGTCGATCAGCACCCAGCCCCGATCGGACCTGACCAGGTTCCAGGGCGCCACGTCGTTGTGGCAGACCAGCTCCTCCCGGTCGGGCGGGATGGCCTGGCTCCAGCTCGCGCCGGCCGGCGGTACGAAGCTGGCCAGCGCCTCGTGCAGGTGCGCCAGCAACTGCCCGATCGAGCGAAGCTCGGGGGTGGAGTAGGTGCCGGACGCCGCACCCATCTCGCCCGGGACGTATTCCAGCACCTGCCTGCCCTGCTCGTCCCGGCCCAGCGGACGAGGGCACGCGGTGAACCCCACGGCGTGCAGGTGGTCGAGCAGCAGGTCGACGGTCTCCGTCCAGGGCCCGGCGGGCCGACGAACGGTGTCCCCCACTCGCACGACCCCGGCCGTGACGTTGCCCTGCAACACTTCCTCGCGGCTACTCACCCCGACATTCTGCGCCGTCGCCCTGGTGTCGGAGGTTCTCGGGGACGGGTAGCGCGTACCTCTCGGCCTGCGCCGTGGTCCGGGGTTGCTGTTGCCAGGGATCTCCGGTCGCGCCGGCGGCGAGGTGTTCCTCGTAGCTGGCCACTTTGCCGTTCACGAGATCGAGGCAGTCGCCCAGCCGCGCGAGCTGCTCGGTGATGTGACGCCGGTGCTCGCGGAGCAGCTCGAGCCGTTCGGCCTCGTTGCCGCTGCCCTCGCGGACGAGTTGGGCCAGGCGGCTGATCGTCGCGAGCGGCATCCCGGAGGCGCGGAACTTCACGCAGTTCGCCAACCACTCCACGTCCCAGGCGCTGTAGACACGCCTGCCGGACCCGTCCCGCCGCACCTCGCTGGCCAACAAGCCCCTGCGCTCGTAGAGCCGCAGGGTGTGCACGCTCAACCCGGTGCGCCGCGCCACCTGTCCGATGCTCAGGTCATTCTCCGACACGACGCCGACCGTAACCCGTTGACCTAGACCGCGGTCCAGCACCTAGCTTCGCTGACATGACCAGCGACACGACCCACACCATGTTCGGCGCCCACAGCACGACCGAAGACGTCCTCGCCGGTGTCGACCTCAGCGGCAGGACCGCCGTCGTCACGGGCGGTTACTCCGGTCTCGGTCTGGCCACCACCCGCGCACTCGCCCGGGCCGGGGCGCGGGTCGTCGTCCCCGCTCGTCGGCCGGACGCGGCACAGCAGGCGCTCAGCGGCGTGGCCGGGGTCGAGGTCGACCAGGTCGATCTCGCCGACCTCGCCTCCGTCCGCGCGTTCGCCGAACGGTTTCTCCGCGGTCATCCCGCCCTCGACATCCTGATCGCGGGAGCCGGGATCATGGCGTGCCCCCAGACCCGGGTCGGACCCGGCTGGGAGGCGCAGTTCGCGATCAACCACCTCGGCCACTACGCGCTTGTGAACCTGCTGTGGCCGGCGCTCACCGCCTCCGGTGCTGCTCGTGTCGTCTCGGTCGCCTCCGGGCGCGACCCGTCGTGGCGGATCCGGTGGGACGACGTGCAGTTCGAGCGCGGCTACGACAAGTGGGAGGCCTACACCCAGTCGAAGCTCGCGAACATCCTGTTCGCCCGCCACCTCGGCCTGCTCGGCAGACCGCACGGGGTCCGCGCCTTCTCCGTCAACCCCGGCTACATCCAGACTCCGCTGCAACGACACCTCGCGGTGGAGGAGATGGTCGCCGCCGGCTGGATCGACGTGGACGGGACTCCCGCGCCGGGCCTGTTCAAGACCGTCGAGCAGGGCGCGGCGACCCAGGTCTGGGCCGCCACGTCACCCCACCTCGACTCGTACGGCGGCGACTACTGCGTGGACTGCCAGGTCGCCGGCGCCAGCCCCGACGACAGCGGCCCGGCGGCCCGGCTCTGGGCGCTCTCGGCCGACCTGACCGGACTCGACCTCGTCGACCGCGCCTGACCCGTACGCCTCATCGGCGGTGGCCAACTGCCGCGCCAGCCGATCCCGGCCACTCTTGATCAGCTCCCCGTACGCGTCGTCGCCAAGCGCCCCGATCCCCGCCTCGGCACGCTGGAGGCATTCCCGGGCACGCGACCCCGCGTGGACCTTCACCTACTAGGCGACGAGCGCCCGGGTCGCCGCGTGCAGCCGCTGTCGCGCGGTGCGGTCGTAGGCCTGCTGGTGGGCCCGGGCGTCGTCGAACCGGTCGAAGTAGCGACCGGTCACTCCGTCCAGAGCGGGGTCCGCGACGAGCCGCAGTGTCGGCAGCACCCCGGCGTCGACGGTGGTGATCGGGGTGAAGCCGCCGGCGCGTACCAGCGGGGTGTCCATGAGGTGTGCGGGGTGTACGGCGTTGACTGTCACCACGTCGGACGGCACCTCGGCCGCCAGGTCGAAGGTGGACATGATCATCGCGAGTTTCGCCCGGCAGTACGCGACGACCGCGTCGTAGGTGCCGTTCTCGAACCCGAGGTCGTCGAGGTCGACGGGGGCCTGACCCATCGACGCCACGTTCACGACGCGGGCCGGAGCGGATGTGGTCAGGAGCGGTAACAACTCGGTGGTGAGCAGGTAGGGCGCGAGATGGTTCACGGCCAGAAGCAGTTCGTGGCCCTGTCGGCTCACGTCGCGTCGGGCCGGGTCGGTCGCGCCGACGGCCGCGTTGTTGACAAGGACGTCAAGTCGAGGCTCGCGTTCGCGTACGCGTGCTGCCAGAGCGCGGACCTGGTCGAGGTCGGCCAGGTCCGCGAGGTACGTACGCACTCCGGCGTCAACGCGCGCAACTCGTCGGCGACGGCGTCGAGCCGGGCCTGGTCCCGTCCGTGCAGCAGGAGTGTGGCCCCGCGGACGGCGAGGTCGCGGGCCAGGTGGTGGCCGACGCCACTGGTGGCGCCGGTGATCAGTACGACCTTGTCCTTCACGATGCCTCCGCATCTTGATGCCCATCAAGGACTTGACGGTAGCAACGATCCTGACACCTGTTCAACCCGATACGATCCCGTTGTGGAAATGCCTGCCGACGAACGCCTTGGCTTCGACATCAAGCGCGCCGAACAGGCGCTGATGGCGGCCAAGGCCGCGGCGCTGCGTCCGGCCGAGTTGACTGTCGCTCAGTACGCGGCACTGTTCGCCCTCGCCGACAACCCCGGCATGTCCGGAGCCGCGCTGGCGCGGGCCTGCCTGGTGACGCCCCAGGCGATGACCGGCGTCCTCAAGGCGCTGGAGGATCGAGGGCTGGTACGACGCTCGCCGCACCCCTGGCACCGCCACGTCCTGGAGACCAGCCTCACCGAGAAGGGTCGCGCCACGCTGCTCCGCTGCGACCGTGAAGCGGTGCGCATCGAGCGGCGGATCGCCGACGCGCTGAGCCCCGCCGAGCGGCGCCAGCTCCGTGACCTGCTGGCCAGGTGCGTCGAGGCGATCCACGACTCCGGTCAGCCGGAAGCGGGCCGCCGAGCCGGTGGGTGAATATTTGCGTGACGCGCATATTTGCGTGGTACGCAAGTAGTGCTACCGTGGGTGGCATGACGGGGTTACGGGAGCGCAAGAAGGCCGAGACGCGGGCGGCGCTCGGCTGGGCCGCGATCCATCTCACCGCTGAGCGCGGCTACGACAACGTCCGCGTGGAAGACATCGCCGAGGCGGCCGGGGTGTCCCCACGCACCTTCAACAACTACTTCTCCAGCAAGGCCGAGGCGATCGCCTCCCGCCACCTCGACCGGAGCCTGCGCACCGCCGCCGCGCTTCGCGAACGCCCCGCCGACGAGCCGCTCTGGGCGGCGCTCACCCAGGCCGCGCTCGAGCAGTTCACCCGCGGCCCCGAGGTCGAGGCGATGCCGTCCCCGGCCCACGCCCAGTGGGTGGCCGGCGTCCGCACCATGCTCGCCGAGCCCGCGCTACAGGGCGAGCGGCTGCGCGCCGTGGCGGTCGCCGAGGCCGAGTTGGCCGCCGCGGTCGCCGAGCGCACCGGCACCGACCTCGCCACCGACATGTATCCGAGGCTCGTCGCGGCGGCGGCCAGCGCCGCCGTCGCCGTCGCCATGCAGCACTATCTCGACAGCGCCGACCCGCCCACCCCGATCGAGCACCTCATCACCGACGCCTTCACCCAGCTCGCCGCCGGCCTCCCGGCGCCGCCCCGCTGACGCCCGACCTCGGCTCACGCACCGCCTCACCCACGTCCTCACCCGCGTACCCCGCGGTGGGCCGGCCGCGCGCCGCGCCTGCCGTGGCGATGACGCACGCCCGAAAAGGATCACGACTATGATCGATGTCCTCATCGTCGGGGCCGGCCCCAACGGCCTCATGCTCGCCTGCGAACTGGCCCTCGCCGGCGTCCACCCGGTCGTCCTCGAACGTCACGTCACGCCCACCGGCGAGCCCCGCGCCAACGGCCTCGTGGGCCAGGTCGTCCGCCTGCTCGACAGGCGTGGCCTCTACGCGCGGCTCAGCGGCGAGAGCACCCCGCCGAGCCCACGACCAGCCTTCGTCTTCGGCGCGTTCCCGTTGGACCTCACGATGCTCGCGGACAACCCGCACTACGTGCTCGGCGTGCCGCAGGCCCAACTCGAGGCCGCCCTCGCCGCCCGAGCCGCCGAGCTCGGCGTCGACCTGCGCCGCGGCCACGAGGTCGTCGACCTCCGCCAACGCCCCGACGCGGTCGAGGTCGACCTCGCCGACGGTACGCGGCTCAGCGCCCGCTTCCTCGTCGGCGCCGACGGTGGCCGCAGCGCGGTGCGCCGCCTCGCCGGCATCGACTTCCCCGGTGTCACGAACGACCTGTCGGTCTCCCGCACCGCCACCGTGACCGTTCCCGCGTCATCCCTCGACCCCGAGACCGGCGGCCTGCGCGTCCCCGGCTACGGCGTCGTCCCGCCGTTCCAGCACACCCGTACCGCACGCGGTCTGATCGTCTGGGCCCCGTTCCCCGGCCGTCCGGCGATCCTGAGCACGACGGAGTGGCCCGACACGCCGCCCGGCGACGAGACCCCGATGAGCCTGCCGGAGCTACGCGCCAGCGTCACCCGGGTGCTCGGCGTCGACGTCCCGGTCGGCGCACCGGACGGCCCCGGCCTGCTGCGGCGGCTGACCGGCGGCAACACCCGCATCGCCGCCCGCTACCGCGCCGGCCGGGTGCTGCTGGTCGGCGACGCCGCGCACGTGCACCCCGCGATGGGCGGTCCCGGCCTCAACCTGGGCCTCCAGGACGCCGTCAACCTGGGTTGGAAGCTCGCCGCCACCGTTCGCGGCTGGGCGCCGCAGGGCCTGCTCGACACGTACGAGAGCGAGCGTCGCCCCGTCGCCGAACGTGTCGTCATGTCCACCCAGGCCCAGTCGGCGCTCGTCGGCCCCGGCGACGAGATCACCGGCCTGCGGGAACTCTTCGCCGAACTGCTGCGCAAGCCGGAGGTGACCGGGCACATCGCGGCGCTGATGTCCGGCGCGGACATCCGTTACCCCGCCGACCCCGCGGACCCGTTGGCCGGTCGCTCCGCACCCGACGTGGTCGTGCACGGTGACCACGGCCCGGTGCGCCTCGCCGAGCTGACCCGCGTCGCCCGGCCGCTGCTGCTGGACTCCACGGGTGCCTACGGCGGGGTCGCCGCGCCGTGGCGGGACCGGGTCGACGTGATCACCGGCGCCCTGGAGGGCACGACAGCGACCGCGTTGCTCGTACGCCCCGACTGTTTCGTCGCCTGGTCCGCCGGGGACCCCGCCACGCTGCGCGCCTCGCTCACCCAGCACTTCGGCCTGCCGGAGTGAGAGGCCGCCAGTTCACGGTTGCCCGCCGCCCGCACGCGGATCAGGGCTTGCGCCGTAGTTCGCGCAACACGCCGTGCCGACGGGCGGCCCACACGAGCCGCCGGACGCTCGGATGCCGCACGAACAGCACGGCAACCTGGCGGATCAGACCGAACCGGTTGTCGCGTGCCTGGTTGTCGAGCGCCTGCCAGATCAGCTCGCGCACGGTGGCGCTGTCCAGCACGGCTCGCAGCTCACGCCGCACCGCGGGATCGTCGGCAGCCGAGGCGATGGCGACGGCCTGACCCGGGCGGTCGGCGAGCGGCTCCACCGCCGCCGCGACGAGTGGCCGGCGCACCTCGTCCTGCTCCAGCAGCAGCAACACGGCTTCCCGAATCTCCATCGTGTCCAGGGCTGAGCGCAGCAGGTTCACCAGGCTGCGCTCGACCTCGCGGTCATGATCCGCGACGGACAGCGTGGCCAGCAGTACCGCCACCTCGTCGAGATCGATGAGGTGGCGCAACCCGCTGCGGAACTCCGGCATGCCCCAGGCAACCTGGAGTGCCTTGACGAGATTGCGGTTCATGAACCATCCGCTACCCGAAAGCGACAGGCGGCGAAACCCGGCGGTCAGACGAATCGCCGGACCGGTAAACCGCGCGGGCCGACGCGGTGTCTTGCTTGGTGACGAGGCCCGGGAGGTCCGATGAGTGATTCGCGTGGGGCGGAGTTCGATGACTTCGTTCGCACACGGTCGGTGGTGCTGCTGCGGGTTGCCTTCCTGTTGACCGGGGATCGGCACGCGGCGGAGGACCTGCTCCAGGAGGTGTTGGAGCAGGTGTACGTGCGCTGGCGGCGGGTGCGGAGCAGCCCGGAGGCGTACGCGCGACGTGCGCTGGTGAATCGGTCGATCAACAGGTGGCGTTGGCGTGCCCGGCGTCCGGAGCGGGCGCTGGGTGACCACGACGGGGTTGCCCGGGACCACGCCGACGCCGTCGCGGTTCGTGAACTGGTCGTCGGGGCGTTGCGGGCGTTGCCGGCTCGGCAGCGGGCCGTGGTTGTGCTGCGTTACCTGGAAGATCTGCCGGTCGCCGACGTCGCGGCGGCCATGGGGTGCTCCACGGGTGCGGTGAAGAGTCACGCCTCGCGTGGGTTGGCCCGGCTGCGGGAGGCGCTCGCGGAATCAGGTCTCGCCATGCCCATCACCGAATCCAGGAGTGCGCGATGACAGTCAACGACAGTGAGGTGCGCGAGATCCTGCGTCGCGCGACGGATGACCTGGCCGTCCCGGCGGGGCTGCTGGGTGCGGTACGTCGGGGTGGAGGGCGCCGGTTGGTGCGCCGCCGGGCCGTGTTGGCGGCCGTCTGCGTGGCCGTGGTGGCCCTCCCCGTGGCCGGCGGGCTCCGACTGGCCGGCGACGGAGGTGCGGCGCCGGCCGTGGCGCCGCTGTTCGACGAGCCCACCCGCGGTGACCTGGCCGACGACGACGGCTACCTGCGGCAGGTCGACGAGGCGTGGGAGCGCCGGCTGAAGCATTTCGGTGAGACGAAGCGCGGCGAGCCGCACGTCGTCTGGGCCGGTAACACACCCGCTGGCCCGGCCGCCTACGTCGTGGGCGGCAGCACGAACGGCACATCCGTGGGGTTCGTCGAACCCACCGCCGACGGCCCACGCATCGGCACCCTGACGCAGGTCGACGGTTCCGGAACGGATGGCCTCGAGCAGGCGGCGCTGCTCGGATCGCAGCGCGACGTCCTGCTGGTGCTCGACTTCGGGCAACAGGTGGAGTTCTCGGCGGACCTGCGGTATCTACCCGACGGCAAGGTCGAGCGGACCTTCACTCCGGTGGCGTTCCGAGACGGCGCGGCGGTGCTGCCGGTGGCGCCGCAGCGCACGAAGCTCACCGTCGCGCTGTCCCGGACGCCGGTCAGCCCGGCGAACGTGATCCACATCAACAACACCGAACTGATCCTCGCGCCTGACGGCCAGGACCGGCCGGCGTCACCGCTGTTCCGCCACCTGTTGCCGGGCGCGCAGCAGGTGTGGGGCAGCGACCCGGCTGCCGAGCAGGTGAGCGCGCCAACCGAGGCCATCGCCGACTACCTCGACCCGGTGGGCGCGCACACGCACAACGGATCTCCCCGTCTGTCGGTCTACGGGGCAACCCCCGACGGCCGGCGGCTCCTCGTGGAAACCATCCAGTACGACGACGACCCGACCCGCGTCATCGCCCTGCTCGCCGGCAGGAACCTGCCCTTCGAAGTGGTCGCCAGCACGACTGTGGACTGGCTGGCGCCGCTGCCGGTGCGGCTACGACTGCCCGACGACCAGGGTGTTCTGGTCGCCGCCGAGGGGTCGGCGTTGAGTTACCGGGTCGCCGGCGGTCAGTGGCAGGACGCCGGCCGTAACGCGGCGCTCCTTCCCGCCGCCGCCACCGACGTACGTGTCAGTGGTGCCGACGGCACCACGACAAGCGTCCCCGTCGGGTCCTGATCCAGGACCTCGGCAGCGGCTTCGCCGAAACCGGGGTGTCCGTCGAGCCCGGACACCCCGGTTTCAGGAAGACCGAGTCGATCAACGTCAGGGGCGGTTGTGCACGAACCACGCGTCTCCGGCGGGCAGGGCGACGGCGACCTCCCACCGGCTCAGCTCGAGGTTCGGGGCGAGTGCCTTGAGCTGGCCGGCCGCGGCCCACGCGTCGTCGCCCGCCGTCGGGCGACGACCCACCTGGAACTGGAGCATGGTGCCCCACGACGCGACCAGACGGGCATCCCACAGGTGCCGCCACTGCGCCAGCACCTCGGCGAGCTGCTGCTGGTCCTCCCGGGTCAACGCACCGAAGAAGTCCACCCAGTACGCGGAAGCGTGCACGTCAGCGGTGGGCAGCAACATGAGCAGAACGCTGTCCGGCGTGTACCAGTAGTCGTACTGCGTCACCAACCGCACGCCATCCAGCACCCGGGCGTGCAGCTCGGTGTCGGCGAGCAGCCGCTCGTACAGGGTCCGTTCCAGCTCGGGGACCGGAGTCGGCAGCACCACATCCGTCACCAGGGCCGACAGGTCGACACCGGCCACGCCGCGCGCGTGGAACTCGATCTCGTCCTCGTCGGCCACGTGGTCCTCGCTGTAGTGGCGGAAGGCCGACCAGGGTTCGGAGGACCGCGCGGCCTCGACGAACGCGTGCAGCTCCGACGTCGACGGCCCCCGCTCGGGCTCCGGCCGAATCGTCATCGTGTCGTCGAAGTCGTCGGTGACCAGGACCGGCAGCCGTCCGGTGACCGGCACCAGTGCGTCGGCCGCCTGCCACGCCTCCCGCAGGCGCTCGGGGTCGAGGTCGGCGACGAGGACCGTGCCCGACGGGCCGTGCCCGATCGGCAGACCGGCAAGTGGCGTGCCGACGAATGCCGCTTCGATCTGGTCGAGGTCGTTGCGCACGGCGAGAGTATCCCCGACTTGACCCGCGTTCGTGGGGCGCGGACGGCTCCGGCACTCGGCGGTCGGCTGCCCGATCCGAGCGCCCAGACCCTGGTCAGAGGAGCCGGCCGTCGTGGGCGAGCAGGGCGATCTGGGTACGGTTGTCGAGATCCAGCTTGGTCAGGATGTGCGAGACGTGGGCCTTCACCGTCGTCACGCTCATCAGCAGTTCACCGGCGATCTCGGCGTTGGAGCGCCCCTGGGCGATGGCCAGCACGACGTCGCGTTCCCGGGGCGTGAGCAGGGCCAGGCGCTCGCGCGCCCGCTCGTAGGACGCGGCCCCGGAGGCGACCCGCTGCATGAGGCGGCGCGTCACGCCCGGAGACAGCATCGGGTGACCGGCGGCGACCGCGCGGACGGCCTGGCTGATCTGCTCCGGCGGGGTGTCCTTGAGCAGGAAGCCGCTGGCACCGGCGTGGAGGGCTCGCACGACGTGCTCGTCGGTGTCGAACGTGGTGAGCACGATGATCTCGGGTGGCCGGTGCCGGCGACGCAGGCGCTCGGTGGCGGTGATGCCGTTCACGCCGGGCATCCTGATGTCCATCAGCACCACGTCGGGCATGTGCCGGTCCACAGCGGTGATCGCCGTGGCGCCGTCGGCGGCCTCGCCCACGACGACGATCCCGTCGGCGCCGTCGAGCATCAGCGTGAGCATCCCCCGGACGAGGGGATCGTCGTCGACGATGACGACCCGGATCGGACCCGTCACGTCGGCCACGGCAGCCACGCGGTGAGGTGGAAACGCCCCGCGGCGTCCACGTGGTGCGCGACGCGACCACCGGTGAGCGCGGCACGTTCGGCGAGCCCGATCAGACCGGTGCCGACGCTGCCGGTGGCGCCGCTGTCGGGCGTGGTCGGGTTGCTCACCGCGATGCTCAGGCCGGAGCCGGGCGCACCGCCGAACACCAGCCGGACCGGCTGCCCGGCCGCGTGCTTGCGGGCGTTCGTCAGTGCCTCCTGTGCGATCCGGTACGCGGTGCGGCCCACCGCCGGGGGAATCTCGACCGGCGGCCCGAGCGGGTCGTCGACCTCGATCTGTTGCCCGGCGGCCCGAGCCTCGTCGAGCAGGCGCGGCAGGTCGGCGAGGGTCTGCCCGGGCGGTGCGTCGGTCGGCGACTCGGCGTCGTCGCGGCGCAGCAGCGTGATGACCTCGCGCAGTTCGTCGAGGGCGTGGTGCGCGCTGGCCCGGATCACCCCGGCGGCGGCGCTGAGCCGCTCGGGCGGTGCGTCGGGCCGGTACTCCATCGCGCCGGCGGCCGCCGCCAGCAGTGACAGCCGGTGGGCCAGCACGTCGTGCATCTCCCGCGCGATCCGGCTGCGCTCGGCCGCCCGCGCCTCGACGACCCGTCGTTCCTGCTCCTGCTCGGCCCGCCGGGCCCGATCCCGCAGTGCTGCCAGCAGGGCGTGCCGGGCCTGCGCCCAGGTGCCCCAGCCGAGCAGGGCCGCGTACGCGATCGCCATCAGCAGCAGCCGCCACCCGTACGGCAGGCTGGGCACCGGCCGCCAGAACGCCTGTACCGCCTCGCCCGCCACGCCGACCGCCGCCGTCGTCGCTGCCTGCCGAAACGGCCGGTTGCGGGCGGTGAACAGCACCGCGAAGCTGGCCACCGGCGTGGCCACCGGGGAGAGCGCGACGAGCAGGCCGGCCAGCACGCCACCGATCTCCGGGCGGCGGACGACCACCGGTACGAGGATCAGGGCGGCCACCGCCAGGGCGACGTCGGTGCCGACCAGGGCGGCGGAGCTGGAGCGGGCGGCGGACCACAGCATGGACGCGACGAGGACGCCGACCGCCACGGTCGTCAGGCCCACCGGGACGGAACGCCACATCCTCGGCTGCGCTACCTCGCACGTCGCCGTATCCATTCGCGCAGGCTACTGGGCTCGCGGCGGGGCGGACCACCTCCTTTGGTAGTACGCCTCAGCGCCGGCGGACGTACGTGCCGCGGCGTCCGGACCGACGTGTCCGGCCGGCCACGGTCCGCAGACTCGGTGCATGACGAACAACCTTCTCCCACGACGAGCCGCGGTGGCGGCCGGCACGATCCTGGTGGCGACGGCCGAGTTCGCGCTTCTGCACTCGGTGGCGGGCGTCGACCTGGCGGTCCGGTCGGGAAGTTCGACCCGGCAGGTCACCGTGGCCGCGGTCGTCGTGGCCGCCGCGGTCGCGGCGCTGGCCGGTTGGGCGCTGCTCGCGGCGCTGGAACGCCTGACCAACCGTCCCCGTGTCTGGTGGACCTCGGTCGCGGTCGTGGTCCTGCTGCTGTCGCTCCTGGTCGGGCCGCCGAGCGGCGTCGGCGGGGGAGTGAAGGCGACTCTCGCGCTGCTGCACCTGAGCGTCGGCGTCGCCCTCATCCTCGGCCTGCCCCGCTCGCGCCCGAAGGGGCTGGACCGATGACCGCGCTGACCCTACGGAAGCAGGATGGCGCCTTCGTCCTCGACTCCGGGCCGTGCGCCTCGCTGCGTACCGGCTGGACCTGGCGGTGCGGTGAGATCCGCACCGGCACCGGCCGCTGGACTGTCGAACCGGCCGACCGCCGACGCATCGGGTTCATCGCCCGGGGCGAGCACGGCGTGGCGGTGCGACTCGACCCGAGTCGGTCACACGTGCCGGGGCCCGGCGGGGTGGCGCGTTGGTCGCCCGGTCGTGGCGGCGGTGAGCTGGTACGCGACGGGCACCGCATCGCGGTGCGTCTTTCTCGCCGATCGAGTGGGCCGATCCGCGTCGACGTCACCGGCGAGTGGGCCGAGGTGGAGTTGGTGGTGCTCGCCGCCTGTTTCGCGCTGATGAGTCAGCGGCGGCGGCGTATGTTGATCATGATGGCGGTCGTCAGCGGGGGGAGTGGGTGACCGCCGGGGCCTCGGGTCAGGTACGCGTCCGGAACGGGGCGAGCACGGCCCGGATCTGGTCGGCCGCGCCCCAGTCGTCGTCGAACTGCGCCAGTACGGCGAGGTGTTGTCGTAGCTGGATGATCGGCATCCGAGCGCGCCAGTCGGCGTCGAGCGCGGTCCGGTCCGCGTAGACCTCGAAGAACCGTCGCGCCTCCGGCGGGGGCGAGGTGGACCACACGTGGGCGAGGTCGACCTCGGCCCACGTGTAGGACACCGCCGGGTCGATGAGCGCCGGCTGCCCGTCCGCGGTGGCCAGGATGTTCTGGGTCCACAGGTCGCCGTGCGTCAGGCACGCGGGCCGGTCCGGCAGCAGGTCGGGCAGCCGGTGACAGAGCCGTTCCAGGGCCGCCCGGTCTGCGGCGTCGAGTGCCGCCTCCACCCGGGGCTCCCCGAGCCACCGGAGCAGCCGGTGCTCCGCGAAGAACACGTGGCCGTCGTCCTGCCACGTGTTGATCTGGCGGCGGCGGCCCAGCCAGTTGTCGTGGTGCCAACCGAAGCGGGGATGGGTCGTGTTCAGGTGCATGTCGGCGAGCAGGTGCGCGAGCCGCTCCCAGAAGGTCTCGCTGTGCGGCCTCGGGTGCAACACCGACAACACGAGCAGTCCACGGTCCGCCAGGAGCACCTCGGGTGTCGGCACGCCGCCGAGCTCGCGCAGGGCGGCAAGCCCGTCGGCCTCCGCCCGGAAGACGCCGTCGGCCGGCGCGTCGGCGAAGGCCTTGACGAACACCGGCGGCGCGTCCCGACGGGTGGCTATGCCCGCGACCGCCGCGACCCCGCCGGCCACCGGCTCCACCGCGACGACCTCGCCCATCCCGGCCGCGAGCAGGCGCTCCAACAGGATCGTCGTCGAGCGCATCAGGGCGCACTCCTCATTCTCGGCATGCTCGGTCACCACAGCCTAGGCGTTGGCGAACCACCTACCGGATGCGTCCACGGTGGACCGACCAGGATCTGCGCCGGCGATCAGCGCGCCGCTGCCGATCGCGTACGGGTCACGACTGCGGCGTCCCCTGTCCGTCCACCACCTGGATGATCGTCTTGCCCGGTGTACGGCGGGTGGGGGCAAATGCGGCGGCCGTTTCGGAAAGCGGGCGCACCGCCCCGACGACGGGGTTGAGCCGCCCGCTCCGGAGGCGCTGGGCGAGGTCGGTCAGCCGGGCGCGATCAGGTTCGACGACGAAGAAGATGGCTCGCCCGTTCCTCGGCTGGACGGTGGGCGGCATGGCGATGGTGACCAGGGTTCCACCCGGGCGTACCAGGTCGGTCGATCGTTCGAGGATGTCGCCGCCGATGACGTCGAGCACCACGTCCACCTCGCCGACGTGCCGCAGCTCGTCCGCCGCCAGGTCGACGAAGGTCTGCGCGCCGAGGGCGAGCGCGGCGGCGCGGTCGTCGGCGCGGCCGGTGCCGATCACGTGGGCGCCCACCTCCCGAGCGAGTTGGACGGCGATCGAGCCGACGCCACCCGCGGCGCCGTGGATGAGGACGGTCTGGCCGGTCGTCAGATGGGCGTGGTCGAAGAGCCCCTGCCACGCGGTCAGTCCGGAGATGGGAAGCGCCGCGGCCACCGTGTGGTCGATCCCGGCCGGGAGCGGGGCGAGGTTGCGGGCCTCCACCGCGCAGTACTCGGCCAGGGATCCGTTGCGAGCCCAGTCGGTGAGTCCGAACACCCGCTGGCCCACCGTGAGGCCGGTGGTGCCGTAGCCGAGTTCGACCACGACCCCGGACAACTCGTGCCCGGGGATGGTGGGGGTCCGGTCGCGGCCGGCGCGATCGGACCACGTTGCCGGCCAGTCGAGCTCTCCGGGCGTGAAGCCGGCGGCGTGCACACGCACGATGACGTCGTTCTCCGCGGCGTGCGGGTAGGGCATGTCGGTCAGGGTGAGCCCGCCGACACCCGCGCTACGGTCGCGCACGGTGATCGCTCGCATGCTCGAAGCCTTTCCAGAGAGTTCGTCGGTGGGCGTGCCGGTGGGGACCGGCGGTTCAGCTCGGCCAGGGCGATCCGACGATCCGCTCGACGGTCGTCACCCGCTGGAAGCCGGGGATGAAGTGTTCGAGGATGTCGGAGTTCACGGTGCCGTTCGTGGTGTCGGGACGATTCTTCAGCCCGTCGACGTGGGCTCGCAGAAACTCGTCCTTGAAGTCACCCCGTGGATGGGCGGCGAGGATGGCGTCCAACTGACCGCGGTCCAGTCCGTCCAGGCCGAGGCCGAGCACGTCGGTGAGGACACCGAGGTAGGTGGTGGCGATCTCCGGGCCCATCCGGTCGGGAACACCCGGCGTGGTGTGCAGCGCGATCGCCGTCCAGACGGTCTCGACGGCGGCCGTCGGGAAACCCCGGTCGAGGAGGAACCTGCGGGCGTGGTCGGCGCCATCGATCTCGAAGCGCTGCTCGACGTCGGAAAAGGGGGTCAGCAGACCGGAGTCGTGGAATATCGCCGACAGATAGAGCAACTCCGGGTCCGGTTCCACGCCAAGCCGGTGCGCGTGCATCAGGCCGAAGAGATAGACCCTGCGGGAGTGGTGGTAGAGGAGAGGCCCGGCCGTCTCCTGGATGTGCCTGGTCGCCTCCGTGACGGCTGTGGTGTCCGGAATCGCCAACCCCGCGATGACCTCTGGCATGGTTCCTGGCCTTTCGGAAACGTGTCGGTAGCTGCTTGCGACCCCATGCTGCCCCCCGATCGTCGTACGCCGCCGCCCTTCTCCGGCCAGGAAACCCTCATATCCGGACGGGCTGAGATCGCGGAGGTGCGGCCCGTCACACGGCGGCGTGCTACAGATGAATCGTGTCCATTCCTCCGGCTCGCCGGCCCGGTGCCGGTCGCGACCGTCGGAGCCGGGCCTCCCACCGCGCGCGTCCGGCGCCGAGCAGACCGCGGTGGTGAACGGCGGCCCCCATTCCGTCGCGATCCTCGTCTACGACGGAGTGACGTTGCTCGACGTCGCCGGCCCGGCGGAGGTGTTCAAGGAGGCGAACCGGTTCGGCGCCGACTACCGGATCATGCTGCTGTCGCCGACCGGCGCGGACGTCACGTCGAGTCTCGGGATTCGGATGGCGGTCGACGATGCCGTCTCCCCGGGGCCGGCTTTCGACACCCTGCTGGTGGCCGGGTCGGATCACTACCCGCGCGCCCACGTCCCCGTCGACCTGGCGGACGCCGCACGGATACCGGCGGCCACGGCCGGCCGGGTCGCGTCGATCTGCACCGGGGCGTTCGTCCTCGCCGCCGCCGGCCTCCTCGACGGCAAGCGCGCGACCACGCACTGGCAGGTCGCGCACGAGCTCGCCGCCCGGTGTCCGACCTGCCGGGTCGAGCCCGACGCGATCTACGTCCGCGACGGCACCACGTACACCTCGGCGGGAGTGACCGCCGGCATCGATCTGGCGCTCGCCCTCGTCGAAGAGGACCACGGGCCAGACCTGACGCGTGACGTCGCCCGCGCCCTCGTGGTGTACATGCAGCGTGCGGGCGGCCAGTCCCAGTTCTCCGCGCCGTTGCAGGGGCCGCCGCCGCGCTCACCGGCTCTGCGGCGAGTCACCGACCTGGTGACGGCGGACCCCCGCGGCGACCACTCACTCGGTCAACTCGCGAGACGCCTCAACGTGAGCACCCGACAGCTCACCCGGCTCTTCCACGACGAGCTGTCCACGACCCCGGCCCGCTACGTGGAGAGCATCCGATTCGACCTGGCCCGGGCGCTGCTCGACCAGGGCCACACCGCGACACAGGCCGCGACCCTCGCCGGGTTCCCCAGCTACGAGAGCATGCGACGGGTCTTCGCCAGGAAGCTGTCGATCAGTCCCGCCGCCTACCAACGGCGGTTCGGTACGGCTCGCCGCGCCCCCGAGGTCGGCTGAGCGCGCCCGTGCGGCCAGCTTCAGGGCCGGCTCCGTGGTTGGGCGAGGAAGCGCAGATACTCCACCCGGTCGAACGGGTTGCCGTCGGTGCGGGGGCGACACGGCGGGTCGCCGGACACCGGGCGGTCCCCGCCGGGTGCCGACGACCACAGCCCCTCCCCGCTGGACAGGTCCGGCAGCCGCCGCTGCGCCTCCGGTTCGCGCCGCGCCGGCAGCACCCCGCCGATCCGCCAACCTGCGGCGCTCTCGTCGGTGCCGTCGATCCGGGCGCCGAGCCGGCCCAGGTACGACGTGACCGCGCCGAGCCGGTCGGTCGGTACCTCCGCCTCGAACCGGCGGCACGGCTCGAAGACCCGGGTGCCCGTCTCGGCGAGCGCCCGCATGAGGACGTACGGCGTCAGGTCCCGGAAGTGCCCGGCCGTGGTGATCGGCGACCAGTAGCCGCTGTGGGTGAGGGTGACCCGGATGTCGGTGACCGGCCAGCCGTGGCAGCCCTGGTCGAGAGCGGCCCGGGTGGCCTCCTCGATGGCCTTGTGGAACGACAGCGGCAGCGAGCCGAGTTCGACCTCCAGCCGGTACTCCACCCCGGAGCCGGGTTCGATCCGGAGCCCGACCGTGCCGAAGAAGCCGTGCCCGATGATCTCCACCGCCGCGCCGGTGCCGGTTGGCCGCTCGACGTGCATCAGTCGACCCGACCCGAACTCGGCCTCGATCCCGTACGCCTCGGCCAGCGTGGCGGCCAGCACCTCCCGCTGCACCTCTCCGTAGAGCAGCACACTCGTGCCGCCGTCCGGGGCCACCCGGGTCCGGATGAACGGGTCGGTGTCCGCGATGTCGAGCAGCGCGGCGTGCAGGGCCAGCGTCCGGGCCGGATCACGGGGTCGCACCACCGCCTCCAGGGTCGGCGCCGGGAAGTACGACCGCCCGTCGAGGCCGGCCGGGCTGCCGAGCTGGTCGCCGAGGCGTACCCCGGTCAGGCCGGCGACGCGGGCGATGTACCCGGCGGTCAGCGCGGCCGGCGGATGGTCCCGCCCGGTCTGCTCGGCGCGGTCGGTGGCCGCGCCGACCACGTCGAGCCCGGTGATCCGAGCGCGGGTCGCGGTGACCCGGCCGTCCGGTTCCCGGCGGTACGCGACGACCCGCTGGCGGGCCCGGAGCTGCCCGCCGTACGAGCGCAGGTACGCCACGCGCTCGCCGGCCGGGTCGCGTTCGATGGCGAAGACCCGGGCCCGCGGCTCGGGTTCCGCCGGTGGTGACGTCGGGAGCAGGGTCGCGATGGCGTCCAGCAGCTCCGGTACGCCGGCTCCGGACATCGCCGAGCCGAACAGCAGGGGGTGGATCCGCCCGGCCGCGACCTGGACCCGGAGCACTCTGTCGATCCGATCCGGGTCGGGCGGCAGGTCGTCCACCAGGTCGGCCAGCAGCTCGTCGTCGTGCTCGGCGAGGGCCTCGGCGAGCCGGTGGGCGCCGCTGTGGTCGTACCGCGGATCGTCTCGCCGGAAGGTGGCCTCGGGGGTGCCGGGCGCGCGGACCGTGCCCAGCGGGGCGACGGCCGGGGTGAGCAGTCGGCGCACGTCCGCGACCAGCTCGTCGGTGCGGGCGCCCACCCGGTCGATCTTGTTCACGAAGATCAGTGTGGGTAGCCGGAGCGATCGGAGGATCCGCATGATCCGTCGGCTGTGCGGTTGCACTCCCTCGACGGCCGACAGCACCAGGATCGCCGCGTCGAGCACCCCGAGCGCGCGTTCGACCTCGGCCACGAAGTCGCTGTGCCCGGGGGTGTCGAGCAGGTTGACCTGGCGGTCGGGTAGTCCGAACGCGGCCACGGCGCTGCGGATGGTGATGCCCCGGCGGCGCTCGATGTCGCCGGTGTCGGTCTGGGTGGTGCCCGCGTCGACGCTGCCGAGCCGGTCGATGACTCCGGTGGCGTGCAGCAAGCGTTCGGTCAGGCTTGTCTTACCGGCGTCGACATGGGCGACGATGCCGAGGTTGATGGTCTGCATGGGCTGACGGGTCCTCGAAAGCTCGCGTCCGGATGGGCGGGAAGGTTTCGAGTCCGCGCATCGCCGTGCTCCCGTCGGTCGTTCGTTGCCCCTGGTGACGCCGGGCGGATGGTCGCCCGGGTCCAGCTTCGGGTCACGCTGGCACGGCCGGGGCCGACCGGTCCACCGAATAACGCGTGGGCGGCCGTCACGTGGCGTGATCCCACCCGGACGGGTGGCGCTTGATTACATCGCTTCGCGTCAATAGATTGAGGCGGGGCGTCGCCGAGGTTCCGGGTAACCGGGCGTCGGCGACTGACAGGTCCAACCCGAGCCGGGCATCGCGGTCGTACGCACCGACCAGCCGTTGTGGCGCGCCGCCGCGCCACATCCAGGGCGCGTTGGCGTGCCGCGTCCCGTCCAGGACGCGCGCCGCCGCGCCGCCACCCTCCCGCTCGATGGCAGAAGGACCTCTCATGACGATTCTCCGCGCCCGCCCCGGTCCGACCCTGGCGGTCGTCGCCGCACTGGCCGCCGTGACCGCGACCGGAACGGTCCTGCTCACCAGCCCGGCCGCAGCCGCCCAGGGCTGCCGGGTCGACTACACACCCAACCAGTGGCCCGGCGGGTTCACCGCAAACGTGAAGGTGTCGCCCGGCGACACCGCCGTCTCCAGTTGGACCGTCACCTGGACGTACGCCGGCGACGAACGTGTCACGAACGGCTGGAACGCCACGGTCAGCCAGTCCGGCTCGACGGTGACCGCCCGCAACATGTCGTACAACGGCAGCATCCCGGCCGCCGGGGTCGCCGAGTTCGGCGTGCAGGGCACGTACGGCGCCAGCGGTGGCGCGCCGACCGGGTTCAGCCTGAACGGCGTACCGTGCAACGGCACCGGGCCGAGCCCGACCGGCGTGCCCACCACGTTGAACCCGACGACGCCGCCGCCGACCAGCGCGCCACCGACGACGCCGCCACCCACCAGCGCGCCACCGACGACGCCGCCGCCGACCAGCGCGCCGCCCACGACGCCGCCGCCGACCACCCCGCCGCCGACCGGGTGTGCCGGGGCGGTGCTCTGCGACGGCTTCGAGAACCAGACCGGCTCCACGCCGTCCGGCGACTGGACCGTGGTGAACCCGGACTGTTCCGGCGCCGGCACGGCCACCATCGACACGGCCACCACGCACAGCGGCAGCCGGGCGGTCCGGATCAACGGCGCGGCCGGCTACTGCAACCACGTCTTCATCAGGTCCACCAAGAACCTCGGCAGCCTGGGCAGTGTCCGGTACGGCCGCATCTGGGTACGGCACACCACGGCCCAGCCCACCGAGCACACCACGATGATGGCGATGACCGACGCCGCCGACGGCAACAAGGACCTGCGGATCGGTGGCCAGAACGGCGCCCTGCAGTGGAACCGCGCCTCCGACGACGCGACCCTGCCCGAGCAGAGCCCGGCGGGGGTGGCGCAGAGCATTCCGCTGCCCACCAACCGGTGGACCTGCCTGGAGTTCATGGTGGACGGCTCGGCGGGTCAGCTCCGTACCTGGCTGGACGGCGCCGCCATCACCGGGCTGACCGCGGACGGCGTACCGACGCACGACATCGACGGCCAGTGGTACAACCGCACCTGGCGGCCCCAGCTCACCGACCTCAAGCTGGGCTGGGAGAGCTACGGCGGCGGGGCCGACACCCTCTGGTACGACGACGTCGCGATGGGGACCAGCCGGATCGGCTGCTGACCCGTCGAGCCGGGTGAGTCCGGCATGGTGGCTCACGTCCCCCTGCGCGCCGATCGGTCGACGCGCAGGGGGCACGTCACCGCGGGGCGGGGTTTCCCGATCCGTCGGCGCGTGGTTGGCGGCTCGTGGTCAGCCGCGTCGGCCTGCCCACAGCGGGCTGTCCACGTAGTGGTTGTCGTAGTGGTCCTGGGTCTCGCGGACGTCCTGCCAGGTGGCTTCGCCCCGGTGCACCGTGTCGAGCAGCCGGTAGTAGTCGAACCGGGGCTTGCCGGGGGTGATCACCACCAGAAAGTCGGCGTCCTGTCCGTCGGCGGGGGCGAAGGCGTGCGGGGTGTTCGGCGGGACGAAGAGCGTGTCTCCCCGGTGCAGGGTGTGCAACTCGTCGCCCACGAGCATCTCGAGGGCGCCGCCGAGCACGAAGAACAGCTCGCCGGAGCCGGTGTGCAGGTGTGGTGGCGCGCCGTCGGCGCCGTGCTTGAGCAGGGTGCGGTTGCTGGTCAGGGCGCCATCGGTGTGCTCCGGGTCGAGGAGCAGTGTGATCACGCTGGTCGGGTCGCTGTCGAGAACCTCGGCCTGGGCCGCGCGTACCAGTGTCATTGTCGACTCCCTCGATGATCGCTGATTTCTAGACATTAGATGTCCAGGAATGGTCGAGGCCAGAGAGGGTGATACTGATCCCAATTCCTGGACAGGTAGGGTCCAGGATTATGCGGATGAGTCAGGGTGTCGAACGGGCCCTCCACACGTGTCTCAACCTGAGCTGGCTGGACGCGCCGGTGCCGACGGGCGCCCTCGCGGCGTTCTACGAGCTGCCGCCGGCCTACCTGAACAAGTTGCTCCAGGCCCTGGTCCGGGCCGGGATCCTGACGTCGACCTCGGGTCCGCGCGGGGGTTTCCACCTGGCCCGTGCGCCGGAGACGGTCTCCCTGCTGGACATCGTCACCGCGGTCGAGGGCCCCGAGGAGCTTTTCCAGTGCGACCAGATCCTTCGCCACGGGCCGGGGGAGCACGCGGGTGTCGACTATCGGCAGTCCTGCGCGTTCGCCCAGGCCATGCGGGGCGCCGACCTGGCCTGGCGGCGGGAGTTGGCCGGCACGACACTGGCCGACGTCCGGGCCGGCGTCGAGCGCGGGCACCCCGAGGCGCCGGCCGACACCCGGGCCAGAATCGCGCAACTGCGCTAGGGCGTGTGTCGGTGTCCAGGCCGGCCAGGGGCTTTGACGCACGCGAGGTGTTCTGCCCGTGGACTCCGCAACTCGGGGGGTGAAAGGACCGCACCGCGCTCGGCGGGCCGCTGTGGCAGCGGCCCACCGGGCGGCCTGCGGTCGATCCGGTGGGCTTCAGTTTCCGGTGCAGGTGGCGGTGGTCCCGGTGCCGTTTCCGGTGCCCTGGAAGCCGAAAGCGGTGGTCTGGCCAGCGGCCAGTCGCCCGTTGTAGCTCTGGTTCGCGACGGTGATCGTGCCGCTGTTACCGGTGGCAACGCCGTTCCACACCGACGTGACCGAAGCTCCGCTCGGCAGGTTGAGCGAGACCCGCCAGCCGGTGAGCGCGGTGGTTCCCGCGGTGACGGTGACGGTGGCGACGAAGCCACCGTTCCACTGGTCCTGGACCGAGTAGACCGCGGTGCAGGCGGGGGTGCCGCCGGGCGGCGGCGTGGTCGGGGGTGGTGTGGTCGGAGGTGGTGTGGTCGGGGGTGGCGTGGTCGGAGGCGGCGTGGTCGGGGGTGGCGTGGTGGGCGGCGTGCCGTCGTCGAGCGTCAGGTTCTTCTGCTGGACGCTCCACTGGCCGCGGCACAGACCGCAGTTGGGGCCGACGAAGTTGGCACCGGCGGTGGTGTCGCCCTTCAGTCGCCATTTGAGGTAGAGCACCGCCACCCGGCCGAACTCACCGCCGTTGGGCTGGTCGTACGTGCCGCCGTGCCCGACGTTCAGGTTGCCCATGAAGGCGGGCAGCCCGGCTGGCAGCTTGCCCCAGTCGTCGATGGCGTTCGGGTAGGCGATGTCGCTGGGTCCGCCGACGAAGTAGGCGATCGGCTTGGTCAGTCTCCGGAGTTGGTAGTCGTCGGCATCGTTCAACAAGCCGCTGCTGAAGATGCCGGTCGTGGTGACGCGGGGGTCGTTGGAGACGGCGTAGGCCTCCAGGCCTCCGCAGGAGAAGCCCGCGACGGCGACCTTCGTCGTGTCGATCCTGTTGTAGTACTTGCTGCCCTGCCGGGAGTTCTCCGCGACGGCCCAGTCGATGGACTGGGTGAGCTGCTGGGAGTTGGTGGAGCCGGATCCGTTCGGAGCCCCGTTGGCGATGGCCAGGAAGCCGTGGGAGGCGATCTCGCGGAGGAAGTTGCCCTGGGAGAGGCCGTTGGCCGAGCAGCCGCCGTTGCCCCAGACGACGATCGGAAGGCGTTCGGACGGGAGCGTCTGTGGCCGGAAGATGGTGTGGTTGGCCAGGCTGGCCGAGGTCTCGTAGTCGGCGGGATAGGGGCCGGAACCGCCGATCGCGGCGTCCGCCGGTGTCGCGCCGAGCGCCATGAGCATGGATGTGATCGGGACGACGGCGGCCGCCAGTCCCACGCAGATCTTCGATCTTCTTCTCATTCACTCCTCCAGCGGATGCGTCGATCACGCTCCCGGCGCGGCGGTGTGGTGATGGCGCCTGCCCGCCGACCATGGGCCCCGCAGGCGATCCGAGGGGAGCTGTGCGTGCAGTTACTATCACTGTCGTAACGATAAGTGTCAATGTATGGCCGGATTGCTCGGCTCAGGTGGTGGAGGATTGACGCGATCGGGTGGTCAGGGCGTAGCCGGCGGTCGTGACGCCCAGCGCCACGCCCCAGCCGAGGAACACCAGCAGCGTGGCGGTCACCGCCCACCCGTCCAGCAGGTCCGACCAGGGCAGCTCGCCCGCGACCAGCCGGCCGACGAACACCACGCTGCTCAGCACGCCGTAGGTGACGAGCGTGAGCGCCACGGCCCCGGCCGGTGCCACCGCCAGCAGCCGGGGCACCGCACGACCACCCAGCCCCGGCACCCACTGCGGAAACTGTTGCCCCCACCGCTGCACCAGCCCGAGAACGAGCAGCCCGGCGAGCGGTGGGACGACGGTGATCGCCACCCCCGTCGTCGTCGAGAGGGTGTTGTTGATGTCGTTCAGTTCCCGCTCGGAGATGCCGAACGGAACCCCGAGCACCCAGAGCCCGTGTGGTACGGCCCAGCCGACCACCGGCAGCGTGACCGCCACGTACGCCCAGCGGCGCGTCCACCGGGGCACCGGCCGGTAGCCGGGAGTCACCGGCCCGCGTCGGGGACCTGACGCGTTCGCCAGCCCGGCGAACAGGATTCCACCGGCCAGCAGTGCGAGCCGGGCGCCGAGGTCACGCCAGTCCGAGGGACGTCCCGCCAACGCCGCCGGGACCTCGAAGAGCAGGTGCAGCGGGAACGCGGTGACCAGAAGCAGTGCCGCCGCGAGCCAGCTACCCGTGGTCGCGGCCCGGCCGGGGAGGCGGACCGCGCCCACGACCACGAGCGCGAGGGCGACGCCGACTGCCAGCGGTCCCCAGCCCGCCCAGAAGGGCAGTGTCTCGACACGGTCGGCGCCGCATCCCCCGGCCGGATCGACCAGATCGGTCCGGTCACAGGCGGTGTACGCCCATCGACCGCCGGCGATCCAGAACAGGCGCAGGGCCCCTTCGCCGACGAGGAAGAGGCCGCACGCCAGCGCCCACCGTCCTACCCGGTCGGCGGCTGCGGGTCGGTGCGGACGGGCGATACGGTCGGACATGTCACTCCCCTGTGGATGGTGCCGTGCCGGCTCACCGGGCCGTTGGTCTCGGCGACCAGCAGTCACACACCGGCAGTCATGAGTCGATGATCTGCGGCGGTGGACGACTCCTCCTCCCCGGCGCAGGGGAGCGCGCTCCCCCTGTCGAGGGGACGACCGCGGGCTCCGCTCAACCCGCCGTGTCGGAATGGACCTCCACGTCGTAGAGCAGCTGCACGTGGCGGCGGCCGTTGGTGATGCCGACGAAGGTCGGGTCGCCGGCCGGGGTACGACCCTGACGCCACGCCTCCGCCCGTGCCGCTTCCCGCGACTCGTGGTGTGTCTTGCCGTCCTGGTGTAGCCGCAGAACGCGTTGGGCGGTGATCCGGTCGCTGTCGAGGTGGATTCGGAGCAGGGGCATTCGCCAACCTCCTTGCCGACGTAACGGATCGCCGTCTGATGTTCATCTAGCTTACCGACGTTAAGTTGCCTGTCCACTGCACTAGGGTGGCGCCATGACCAGCGCAGATCCGGGCGTACCGCCGACGCCCCCGGGCAGGCCACGAGAGAGCCGTACGCCACCACCCGTGTGGCTACGCGAGGAGCCGTCTCGTACGCGACGGAAGGCGCCGCTGACCCTCGGACGCATCGTCGACGCCGCAGTGACCCTGCTGGACGAGCGTGGCGTCGAGGGTCTGACCATGCGCGGCCTCGCCCAGCAGCTCGACGTGACGGCGACAGCCCTGTATTGGCACGTGAAGACGAAGGACGACGTCCTGGACCTGGCCGTCGACCGGATCTTCGGCGACGTGCCCATTCCGGACGTGAGCGACAACTGGCTGGAGGACGCCCGGCTCCTCGTCCGAGCATGGCGCGCCGCGATGCTGCGCCATCCCTGGGCACCGAATCTGGTCGGACGTCCGATGCTCGGGCCCAACGTCCTCGCCCGCACCGAGTTCCTACAGGCGGCGCTCGTGCGCGGCGGCTGTCGCGGGCTTCCGCTCGCGGTGGCCACGCGGATGCTTGCCAACTACGTCATCGGCGCCGCGCTCACCGAAGCCACCTGGCACCGGACCGCGGACCCGCGGGCGCGGGCCGCCGCCCGCGACCACATCGCCGCGCGGGCCGACGAGTACCCGACCCTCGACGCCTCCGGGCACCTCGACGACACCCGGTGGGACGACGACCTGCTGTTCGAGGAGGGCCTCGACGGGATCCTTCGGGCAGCGGCGCGGTCCGGGCTGCCGCGCTGACCGGCGGGCCGCCGGCGGGACCGTGCGGACCGTCCACCAGCTCACGCGGCTCTGGCGCACGACCCCGACCGGCCCGGAGGCCCGGAGCCACTGGCTCCGGGCCTCCGGTGTCGCCCTTCCCTCAGGAAGGGCTGGTGCAGGTGATGGTCGCGGGTGGGGTGGCGCCGTTGCCGGTGGCGGTGAATCCGAAGGTGGTCGACGCGTTCGGGGCCAACGTGCCGTTGTAGGCGGCGTTCCGGACGGTGACGGCGCCCGTGGTGCCCGTGTTGGTGCCGCCCCAGAGGCTGCTGATGGCCTGTCCGCTGGCCAGGGTCAGGCCGACGGTCCAGCCGTTGACGGTGGCGGCGGTGCTGTTGGCGACGGTGACCTCACCCTGGAAGCCGCCCGGCCAACTGTTGACCAGGCTGTAGGTGGCGGCGCAGGTGCCCGGCTGCCCGGTCGGGGGCGGAGTCGTCGGCGGAGGTGTGGTCGGCGGAGGTGTGGTCGGGGGCGGCGTGGTCGGTGGAGTCGTGGTCGGCGGAGGGGTCGTCGGGGGAGTGGTGGACTGGAACTGACTGAAGAACCGCCAGATCTCCCCCGAGGTCCAGGTCCTGGAGTCGTTCGGGCCGGATCCGTCGACCGGGCTGGGGGTGTGGTCGCCGTCGAACGCGGCCCACTGCACGGGATACCCCGCTCGGCAGCCCGCGTAGGTGGTGGTGATGTGGGTGAGGCTGCCCCGGCTCGGTTCGCGCGGGCTCTGCGCGGTGCAGCCGTTGTTCCTGACGAAGGTGTCGCGCAACGACCGGCCCTGGGAGATGTTCAGCACGCTGTCGTAGATGCCGTGGATGCCGAAGTAGGGCACGGGTTGGGTGCCGCCGTTGCAACCGCTGAGATTGGCGCCGGACAGGACGGCGACCGCGCGGATGACCGTGGGTCGGGCGCAGGCCACGGCGTAGCTCATCGCCCCGCCGTAGCTCCAGCCCAGGGCGAACCGTTGGGTCGTGTCGACGCAGAGGTCGTTCTCGATCTGCCGCGAGATGTCGTCGAAGAGGGTCAGGTCGCGACCGTTGGTGTTGGCCCAACCGGCGTTGATGCCCTGGGGCGCGACGAAGATCGTGGTGTTGTTCGACAGCGGCGCGAGCCCGTAGTAGCCGGCCGAGGCGACGTTGCTGGCCGAGCCGTTCAGCCAGTGGAAGCCGAAGACCAGCCGGTACGGGTTGTTCCGGTCGTAACCGTCCGGGATCCGCAGGATGTAGGTGCGACTCTGCCCGCCGCTCTGAATGGTGCGTGTCCCGCTGGCGAGTGTGGGGGCCTTGCCGCAGCCGGCGGTGGCCGCGAGTGTGCCGTTCGTCGCGGCCACCGCCACTCCGCGCAGGCTGCCGTTCAGCACGCCACCGGCGGTCGCCGCGAGGAGAACCGCCGCGCCCGCGATGAACGAGAGGACTTGTCTATGTCTTGCCATTGCTCGACTCCTTGCCGTTTGTCGTCCTGTGGTGGTGGTGCGCGGTGCCGGCGACCCCGGCCGTGCCGCTGGTGATTCCGGGGTTGTGGATGGCGGCTCACACCCCACCGTCCGCTCGCCGTCAGCGAGTCGGATCGAGCCGGCGCGGCGGGCACGGGTGGTGTGCGGGCCGTACCGCCGCTGGCGGGTTGTCCGCGACGGGAAGGGGGAGCTGGGGCATGCCGTCGGACCGAGACTGTCCGACAACCACCTGCGGTCGCCTGGCATCGGCGGAGCGGCCCGGACTGGTCACCGACTGGCAAGGGCGGCCGGAGGGCGTCGCCCTCGGCATGCCTTGTCGATCGACTCAGGTGATCGGGAGCGTGCCCTTCACCCCCGCGCCAGAAGATAGCATGTCGTCTATATAATGCTCAACCGCCCGAGTCGTTCCCAGGCGCTCTGAGCAGGCGTCGTACGCCAGCGTGCCGCACTTGTGCCGCAGCCCCTACCGGACCGGACGAGTGGCCGGGGACGAGGCGCTTGCCTGCCGTGTCAAATCGACGCCGACCGCGTACCGTCAGGACGAATACCTGCGCCAGCTCGCCAACTCGTCGCGAGAGAAGTGGCCGGTCCACACGTTCGAGGCTGGGCCCGCTGACGTCCTGAGGACGGGGGAAGCGAAATGAACGTCGCTACCATTGTCGGCGGCCTCGTCGCGCTCTTCGTTGTCGCCGCAGCGATCGTGAGTCTGCGCAGACGTGGTGCCACACCCGACTCCGTCGGTCGACTCCTGAGACTCCTCGCGGTCGCCGCCACCGCCTGGATCGTCGTTGCGCTGCTGCCGTTCACGATCGATGACAGCGGTGCTGCCGCCTTCTACCTGTTGGGTGTGCCGGTGGTCGCGGTGATCTGTCCCCTCGTCGCGGACCTGGCCCACCGTGCCGTCGCCACGACCACCACGGTCGGGGCGCTGGTCATGCTGGCGTGGGCGCTCCTGCTGGGCCTCGGCATCGGTCTCCGGTTCGCCCTTCCGGCCCTGCTGCTGGGGGCGGCGGCGATAGCCACCACGGCCAGCCGTGGCGCGACGGTGCCGAGCAACCAGGATGCCTGAGGCCGGCTACGGCGCCGCCCCTACAGTTGCCGTTTGACGTCGGTCAACCGATCGCTGAGGAAGGCGCGCTCGACGTCGTTGTCGGTAAGGGTCAGCGCCTCTTCGTAGGCGGTCACGGCCTGGGGCCACCGCCTCAGTTGGCGCAGGAAGTCGGCGCGGGCGGCGCTCAGATATCCGTAGGTGGCCAGGGCCGGATCGGTGAGCATCGGCGTGAGCGCGTCGAGTCCGGCCTCGGGGCCGTCGCGTAGCCCGACCGCGACGGCGCGATTGAGGCCGACGACGGGCGACGGCCACAGCCGGAGCAATACGTCGTAGAGCCCGACGATCTCGTTCCAGTCGGTGTCCTGCCAGGTTGGCGCCTCGGCGTGCACGGCGGCTATCGCGGCCTCCAGGGCGTACCGGGTGGGTGGCCGTCGGCGCAGCGCGTCGGTCAACAACGACAGTCCCTCGCCGATGAGCTGCCGGTTCCAGCGCGTGCGGTCCTGCTCGGACAGCAGCACCAGCCGCCCGTCGACGGACAGGCGGGTCTCCTGCCGTGCCGTGGTGAGCAGCAGCAGTGCCAGCAGGGCGCTGATCTGGGTGTCGGTCGGCATGAGCAGGTGCAGCATGCGGGCCAGACCGATCGCGCAGTCCACCAGGTCCTGCCGCACCAGGTGCGCGCCCACCGGCGCGGTGTGGCCGGTCGTGAAGATGAGATGGACGACCTCGAGGACGGCGCCGACCCGCTCGCCGAGATGGTCCGGGCCCGGTACCCGGTACGGGATGCGGGCCGCCGCGATCTTCCTCTTGGCCCGGGTGATCCGGGCAGCCATGGTCGTCGGTGGCACCAGGAACGCACGTGCCACCTCCGGTGTGGACAGTCCGCACACCAACCGCAGGGTCAGGGCGACCCGCGCCTGCCGGGACAGTGCGGGGTGCACGCAGGTGAAGATGAGGCGCAGCCGGTCGTCGACCAGACCATCCTCGGGGCCCGGCACCGTCTCGTCCGCGACGAGCAACGGCATCTTGCGACGGAACACCGACTCACGGCGCAGGACGTCCCGGGCCCGGTTGCGAGCGATGGTGGTGAGCCAGGCGCCCGGCCGGTCGGGAATGCCGCTCTCGGCCCAGGTCTCCAGCGCCTGTGTGAACGCGTCCTGGGTGCACTCCTCGGCGAGGTCGAGGTCGCGGGTCAGCTGGGCGGTGGTGCTGAGCACCTGGGCCCAGTCGCGGCGGTGGGCCTGCGCGACCGCCGCGACGACCATGTCGTTCATCCGTGGTCGACCACCGGACGGATCTCCACGCCGCTGTGTGCCGCGCGCACCTCGGGCAGCAGTGCCGCCAGAGACAGCACCTCGTCCAGGTCGGCCGCCTCCAGCAGGTAGTAACCGCCGAGCGCCTCCTTGGTCTCCAGGAACGGCCCGTCGGTCGTGTCGAGCTGGCCGAGCGCGTCCGAGCGCAGTGCGGTGGCCGTGGGCGCCGGTTCCAGCTGTTGACCGCCGAGGATCCGCTCGCCGGCCACGGCGACGAACGCCACGTGGGCGGCGTCGTGCGCCTTCCACTGCTCGTCGGTCATGGCGTCCCACTGCTGCGCGTCCCCGTAGATGAGGATCATGTACTTGGCCATGTCTCGTATCCCATCGTGTGCTGGCCCCGTCGGTCGTGGCCCCTACTCTGACGACGAGCCAGGAGGGCTCCGGATCGACAGTCGGGACGACATTCTCGATCCGACGACCGGGGGATCATCGCAGGCTCCGAGAGGTGGAAACACATGACACGTGGACGCGTGTTGGTGATCGGTCTCGATCCGACCAGGATTACGGGCTGGGACCCGGCGCCGGTCGTGGCGGCGATAGCACGCGGTCAGGCCCGTTTCGACGATCTCGGCATCGAGGCCGACCTGTGCCAGGTGACGCCGGACGAGGGCGCGGAGAGGGTGATCGTCGAGGCGCTGACCCGCGGAGATTACGCCTGCGTGGTCGTCGGCGGCGGCATCCGCAAGCACGAGCCATTGCTCGTGCTCTTCGAGAAGGTGGTAAACCTCGTCCGGCAGCATGCTCCCGGCGCGGCCATCGCCTTCAACAGCAACCCCGAGGACACCGCCGACGCCGCGCTCCGCTGGCTGGGCTAGGCCGCACGGCACAACTGACGCCGCCGGCGGTGCCGCCTCCGCGAAACTCACGGAGGCGGCACCGCCGGTCGGGTGGTGGGGCGGGTTCAGCTACGGGTGGACCACTGCTGGTTCTGCTGTCCGTTGCAGGCCCAGAGGAGGAGTTTGGTGCCGTTCGCTGTCCCCGCGCCGTTGGCGTCGAGGCAGAGCCCGGACTGGACGCCGGTGATGGTGCCGTTGGAGTTGATGTTCCACTGTTGGTTGGTGCCGCCGTTGCAGTCCCAGATGATCACCTGGGTGCCGTTGGTGGTGCCCCGGCCGCTGGCATCGAGGCACTTGTTGCCGTACACCTGGAGTTGTTTGCCGGCGGTCTGGGTCCAGCGTTGGGCGGTGTTGCCGACGCAGTCCCAGAGTTGGACCTGGGTGCCGTTGGTGGTGGTGCCGTTGGGCACGTCGACGCAGCGGTTGGACTGGGCACCCACGAGCTGGACGCCCTGTTGCGGGTTACCGCCACCGGCCGGCGCGTACGCGGCGGCGGCGATGTTGGCCTGCACCGCGTCCTCGGTCGCGGCCGTCGGGTAGCCGGAGGTCAACACACCTTCGAAGAAGGTGCCCCGCCCGGTGATGCTGTTGTCGCCGCCGATGCCGAGCAGGATGGCCCCCTCCTTCTTCATCGGGTGGTAGCCGTTGGGCCGGCGCCCGTCGAAGTAGGTGGTCAGGCCGCCCGACTGCGCGCTTCCGCCCCGGATGGCCCAGTGGTTCGGCTCGCCCTTGACCATCGCGGTGACGAAGCGGTGGTTGATGGACGCGATGTTGTTGTACCCGGCGTTCACCCCGGAGAACAGCCCCCACTCCAGGTCGGCCATGATCCACGGCCCGGCGCCGGCGCCGTAGCCCCACTGCTTGTTGGCGCCGAAGTAGACGGTCTCCATGATGGCGCGCTCGTCGGCCAGGCTGTTCGTCTGCGCGTTGCCGTAGTCGAAGCAGCACCACTGGTTGTAGTGCGTGCCGTCGACGACGGCGTAGATGCCCTCGGGCTGGTCGCCGGTGGCGACACCGTTTGTGTTGTTGTTGCGGTAGCCGGTGCCGGGGGCGATGTAGACGCCGTACGCCTTCTGGCCACCGACGGTAATCGGGGCCGCCTTCGCGTCGGCGAGGTTGTCGTATCCGCCGGCGGCGGGGCCGACGAAGTAGCCCGGGGGTGCCTGGGTGAGGCGGTTGTTGCGACCGGACTGGTCGTAGAGGATGGTGATGACGCAGTTGGTGTTGGCGCAGAACGTGTCCTGCGTGGCGGCGTTGACGTAGCCACCCTCGCTCAGCACGCCGATGTCGCGGGTGGTGTTGTCCGAGGACCGCCGGACCTGGTAGAGCGGGCCGTTGTACGCGCCGTACAACGCGCGGGTGGTGCTGTGCGCGGCCACGCACGGGGTGCCACCCGAGGCGTAGATGTCGCACGGTCCCGTGCCGGCGGCGTGGGCGACGCCCGGCGCGTCCGAGACCACGTAGATGCTGGCACCGATGGCGAGAACCAGCATGGTCCCCGCAGCGGCCATCAGGCGACGCAAGCGTCTTTTCACATTCATTGGATCCTCTCGGCGGTGTGGTGGGGTGTGGTGGTAAGCGACATCACACGTCACACCTTTTTACATTAATGTGCGTCCATCTATTGCGCTACCTTCCGCGGCCCGCGCGTCCGGTTCGGCGCCCACCGACATCCACCTCGTCAGGCGCCGGTTCCACGACGTGTCGGATTCGCCGGCTGTGCCCGTGCTGGCTGCGGAACTTCCGGACTCGGGCCGGAGATTCCGGACGGATATGCTCGTCAGCGAAAGACGGTGCGTCCCCGTGTCGGGGCAATAATCGATTCGAGGGCGCGGTATGAACATCGGGGAGATCGCCCGTCGGGCGGGGGTGTCCCGCAGCACCGTGTCCTACGTGCTGAGCGGGAAGCGGACCGTGTCGGAGACGACCCGGCAGCGGATCCAGGCGGTCATCGACGAGCTGGACTACCGACCGAACGCCAGTGCCCGCGCGCTGAAGGAGGGTCGCACCCGCACCCTCGGCCTGGTGATTCCCCCGGCGAGCCAGCGGCTGACCGACATGCAGTTGGGGTTCGTCGCCAGCGTCGTCGAGGCGGCCGCCCGCCACGACCTCGATGTGTTGCTGTCCCCGTCCGGTGGTGACCATGACCGGTCGTTCGAGCGGATCGTCACCGGCCGTCGGGTGGACGGCGTGGTCCTGATGGAGATCCGCCTGGCGGACGACCGGGTGACCCGCCTGACCAGGGCCGGTCTGCCGTTCGTCACGATCGGGCGGATAGCCGAGCCGCACGAGATGAGCTGGATCGACATCGACTATTCCGGGCTGATCGCCCGCTGCGTGCACCACCTGGCCGATCTGGGGCACCGGCACGTGGCGCTTGTGAACCGCTCCGCCGAGCTGGTGGCCGCGGGTTACGGCCCCAGCCACCGCGCGCTGGCCGGCTTCCGGGCGGCGGCGATGGAGCGGGGCCTGACCGGTGTGGAGGTCTGCAGCGGCGACGACACCGCCGCCGGCGAGGCGTGCGTGGAACAGTTGCTCGTGACACATCCGGACGTGACGGCCGTCGCCACCATCAACGAGGCCGCGCTGCCCGGCATGCAGCGCGCGCTGACCGGCGCCGGCCTGTCCGTGCCCCGCGACTTCTCCGTCACCGGTGTCGCCGCCCAACACTGGGCGGAGGACTTTCGCCCCCCGTTGACCGCCGCGGACGTCCCGATGGTCGAGATGGGCGCCGAGGCCGTGGCGCTCCTGTTGGAGAGCATCGCCGCCCCCGACGCCGTGCCGCGCCACCGGCTGTACAGCCCGCCCATCTCGTTGCGCTCCAGCACCGGTCCGGTGCGGGCCCGGAGAGTCGACGCGGCTACCCCTTCGTGACCCGCCGTTCCTCCCGACCGGCGGCCAGGATCAGATAGCTGCTGGCCGTCCAGGTGTACGCGCGGTCCCGGAGCCCGGCCCCGGTCTCGGCGTCGAAGTTCTCCGCGAACCCGGACTTCTCGCACAGCGCCAGGAACCGTCGACTGATCTCGTCGGCGACCCTGGTCTGCCCGGCCCGCCGCAGGCCGTCCTCGACCAGGACGGTGGAGGGTGCCCAGATCGGGCCGCGCCAGTAGCCGTCGGCGAGGTAGTGCGTCGAGTCGACCGGCTCGGTGGCCAGCCCGTGGGTGGTCAGGTGGGTTTCGACGCCCCGGGCCAGCGCGGCGGCGACCGGGGCCGGCAGGTCGGCGCCGAGCGCGACGGGCATCAGGTCGAGCAGGCTCCGACTCGCCCGCCGCTGGCCGGTGTGCGGATTGCGGGCGGTGAAGCGTTCGCCGTCCCACAGGTCCCGCAGCATGGCGCCGTGGATCCGGTCGGCCTCCCGGGACCACTGCTCGGCGGGCTCACCCAGCTCGCCGGCGAGGTCGGCGAGGCAGCGCAACTGGGACACCAGGAACGCGGCGAGGTCGGCCGTCTCGAGGACCCGGTTGGCGTCGAAGGTGGTCGCGTTGTCCCAGCCGCTGTCGTTGCCGTGCTGGTAGTGGGGCAGGTCGTGGCCGGGGGCCCGACGCGCGTCGAGCCAGAACCGGGTCCAGCGGGCCAGCCGGTCGTACGTCTGCGCCAGCGCCGCCCGGTCCGGTGGCTGGGGAAGGCGTCGACGCAGGTGCCGCAGGGCCCAGCCGTGGATGGGGGGCTTGACGTAGTTGTGCAGGACCTCGGAGTGCGTCACCGAGTCGGGTAGGGCGCCGGCCTCGTCCTGGTGGTCGAAGGGCAACTGGAACTGGTGCCAGGCCAGCTCCGGCTCGCCGGCGGCCAGGGCGATCGCGTTGAAGCAGTGGTCCCAGCTCCACACCTTGTCCATCCAGTGCTTGGACATCAGGACCGCGGGCCGGGTGACGAAGCCCGCCGGGGCGACGGTTGCGGACCACAGGACGTAGGCGGCGAGTTCGGCGGCCGGGGTTTCCGCCCCGCGCCACGGTGCGACAGCGTCGACGAACGCGGTGAACTCGGCGGCCCGGTCGCGGCACAGTTGGTCGAAGGTGGCCGACCCGGCGTACGGGCGGCGTGCGGTGGCGTACTCCTCGATCGCGATCTCCCACGGTTGGTCGCCGGGAAGGTCCACGTGTCGGTCCGCGCTGCCGAGCGCCTCGACGCCCGCACTGGCCTGCAGCGCACCGGCGAGCACGGTGACCCGGTAGCGGCGACCGGTCTCGTACGAGGTGAACACGTGGGAGCCGTCGACCGGGTCGTGGTAGAGGTAGGTGCCGCTGAACGGGGTGAGGGTGGGCGCGGCCGCCGCCACCCGCAGGCCGAGGCGTCGGCCCCGGATCCGCAGGGTGTCCGGGCCGTCGTAGACGGCCTCGATCCGGTCGGTGCCGTTGCGCCAGGTCAGCAGCGCGGGCGTGGCGACGATCGTGGCATCGGTCGCCGCGGGGGAGAGCCGCAGTACGGGGTGTAGCCCGGTCTGGTGGGAGACCAGGTGCAGATCGTCGGCGTACGTCTTCTCGGCGACCACCGGGGAGATGTTGAACCAGGCTCCTCGGTAGCTGAACGGGATGTCCTGGACGGGGAACTCCGGACCGGACGGGGCGACGGTCATGGGTGGCGGATGCCTTTCTGTGGTGCGGGTGGTCAGTCCTTGACGGCGCCGGCGGTCACGCCCATCGAGACGTAGCGCTGGGCCAGGATCAGCAGCACCGCGGCGGGGATGGAGGCGACGACAGCGGTGGCCATGATGGCGTTCCACTGCTGGTTGTTGTTGCCGATGTAGTGGTAGATGCCGAGGGTGATGGGCTGCCGGTCGCCGCCGCCGGCGAGCGTCGAGGCGAAGATGAAGTCCGACCACGACCACAGGAACGCGAACAGCGACACCGTGACGATCGAGTTGCGGCTGACCGGGAGCACGATCGACCAGAAGGCCCGCAGCCGACCGGCGCCGTCGACCACGGCGGCCTGGAGCAGTTCGTCGGGGATTCCGGACATGAAGGCCGTGAAGATCAGCACGGCGAACGGCACCGCGAGCGTCGAGTCGGCCAGGATCAGGCCGGGCAGCGTGTTCAGGACGCCGAGACTGAGGTAGATGGCGTAGAAGCCCATCGCCATGATGATGCCCGGGATCATCTGCGCGATCAGCAGGACGAAGCTCAGTGCCGTGCCGCCGGGTGGCCGCAGTTTCGCCAGCGCGTACCCGGCGGGGGCGGCCAACGCCACGGTCAGCGCCACCGTGCCGAGACCGACCAGGAAGCTGGTGCCGAGGTACGGCAACTGCTGGTCGAGGACGGCCCGGTAGCCGTCCAGCGTGCCGTTGGTCGGGAACAGGTGTGGGGGACTGGCCCGCATGTCCTGGTCCCGGGTGAACGACACGTTGATCATCCAGTAGACGGGGAAGAGCATCAGCCCGGTCAGCACCAGACCGACGGCGGTCTTCCACCAGACCCGAGGTGTGGAGGTGGTCATGGCTGGTTCTGCCTCCGCTGGATCCGGATGTAGACGAGCCCGGCGATCAGGGCCATCACGATGAGCAGGTTGCCGACGGCCGCACCCGGACCGAACTCGGGCAGCAGGTTGCCGAAGCCGAGTCGGTAGGACCAGGTCGCGAGCGTGGCGGAGGAGTTGCTCGGGCCACCCTTCGTCATGATCCAGATGATGTCGAAGACCTTCAGCGTGTAGATCAGCCCCAGCAGCAGCGTGATCGCGGAGACGGGGCGGAGCAGCGGAAAGGTGATCCCCCAGAACCGTTGCCAGCTCGACGCGCCGTCCAGCGCGGACGCCTCGTACATCTCGACCGGAATCGCCTGTAACCCGCTGTAGAGCACCACCAGGTTGAACGGGATGCCGATCCAGATGTTCGCGATGATCACCGAGGCGAGCGACCAGCCCGGCGAGGTGAGCCAGTTGACCGGGTCGATCCCGACGACACCGAGCGCCGCGTTGACCAGCCCGGAATCACTGTTGAGAAGCCACGACCAGGTCGAGGCCGAGACGATCAGGGGCAGCAGCCACGGTACGAGGATCAACGCCCGCAACGTGCGCGACAGCGGGAAGTGCTGGTGGAAGAAGAGCGCCAGGGCCATGCCGATGACGAACTGGAAGACGAGCGACGCGGCGGTGAAGATCAGGGTGTGCGACAGGGTGGATCCGAAGGCCGGATCGGTCAGGACCGTCCGGTAGTTGTCGAGGCCGGCGAAGGGCGCGCCGCCCTGCACGAACGAGCGGACGGTGTACTCGCGCAGGCTCAGGTCGAGATTGCGGTAGAGCGGGTAGGCGTAGAAGGCCACCAGGTAGAGGGTGACCGGCGCCAGGAAGCCCCAGGCCAGCCATCGGTTGGGCCGGCGGGCGCGGGACGGCGGAGGCCCGGGTGGGGCGGACTTCGCCGCCCCACCCGGATCCGGTACGGCAGTGGAGCTGTGTGTCGAGGGGAGCATGGTGTCGGTTCGGCGCGGTTACCTGGTCGCGGCCTGGGCGGCGGTCAGCGCGTCCTTCGGTGACTTCCCACCGCTGAGGGCCGACTGCACCGCGGTCCACAGCGATTCCGAGATCTTCGGGTACTTCGTGCCGAGGTTGTCGCCGGTGCGGCCCTTGGCCGCCCGGACCGCCTCCACCCAGACCTTGAGCTTGGGGTCGGCGGCGGCCTGCCGATCCTGCACGGCCGTGACGGGTGCGACGTAGGACAGCGTGGTGTCGGTGGTGAGCAGGTTGTCGGCGTTGGTGAGGCAGGCGACGATCTTCTGCGACGTCTCGTACCTGGCGGTCTTCTTCTGCACCGGAATGGAGACGAACTCACCGCCGGTGGGCGCCGGCGCCGGCCCGCCCGCGTTGGCCGGGATGGCGATGGTGCCGTAGGAGAAGCCGAGCTTCTCCGCGTTGGCCAGCTGCCAGGTGCCGTTCTCGGCGAACGCGAAGTCGCCGGTGGCGAACTCCTGCCAACTCGTGGTCTGGGTGTTGTTGATGACCGAGTTCGGGGCGAGGCCCTGCTTGAGCCAGTCGGTCCAGAGCGTCAACGCGGACACCGCCTGCGGTGAGTCCAGGCTCGTCAGTTGGGCGCCCGAGCCCCAGAACCAGGGCAGGAACTGGAAGCTGCCCTCCTCGGTGCCGATCGCGGAGAAGGTGATGCCCTTCTTCCCCTTGGCCTTGACCGCGTTCAGGGCCGTGGTCAGCGACGCCCAGTCCTTGATCGAGGCCGGGTCGACACCGGCGGCCTTCAGCAGGTCCTTGTTGTAGTAGAGGGCGAGGGTGTTCGCGCCGATCGGCACCCCGTACGTCTTGCCCGCGCTCTGGCCGGCGCCGAGCAGGTTCGGCGCCATGGCCGAGACGTCGAGCTTGTTGTCCTCGGTGGTGGTGAGCGCGCCGGCCTCGGCCAGTGTCGAGATGACCGGGTTGTCCACGATCAGCACGTCCGGCGAGTTGCTCTGCTGGGCGGCGAGCAGGGCCTTGTTGGTCAGGTCGGTGGTGTCGTAGCCGGTCCGCTCGACGGTCGCCGCCCCCGCCGAGGTGCCGCACTTCTTGAGCAGTGCGACCCACTCGGAGTCGGCGGCGAACTGCGGATACGGGTCCCAGACGAGGTAGGCGCCGCCGTCGCTGGCCCCGTCGTCGGAGGACGACGAGCAGGCGCTGCCGGTCACCGCGGCAAGGGCTATCACGGCGACGGCGGCCAAGCGCCGTCGACGACTGAGTCCTGTCATGTGTTGCCTCACTTCAGTCGATCGTCAGGTGGGTGTGCGGGTTGACCGTCGCGGGGTCGGACACCGTCCGACCATGAGGCGAACCGATTCGACAAATCGGTTCGCACGAAGATAGGTCCGCCGCTGTCGGCTGGTCAAGAGATGATCGGGTGTTCCGAAGGCTGCGCTGTGAAACGCCACCTTCACCGTGTCGTCACTTCATTGACATGGTTCAGTTCCTGGTCCTACGATCCGTGCGAATCGATTCGCAAGCAGCCCTCCGGAGAGCGTCCCCCGCGCCCCACCAAGGAGCCGCCCGTGAAAACCCCGTCCCCCGGCAGGTCAGGCCGAGCCCGCGCGCTCGCCGCCCGACTCGCGGTTGGCCTGCTCGCCGCCACCGCCGCCGTCACCGTCGCCGCGCCTCCAGCGCAGGCCGGCAACGAGTCGATAAGCGTCAACTTCGCCACGGACAACGGCACGCCTACCTACCGCGCGTCCGGCTGGATCTACGGCATGACCGAGAACGCCAGCGGTCCGGCGGACCACTTCTACCGAGACGTCAAGTTCCAGTCCATGCGCGCCGGCGGCGCGCAGCTCCCGGGCAGCGGCTGGGTCGGCGGCACCTACGACCGCCGGTGGAACTCCACACTCGCCCAGGCACGTCGGACCACTGCCCTCGGCGGGAAGTTCATCATCCTGCCGCACGACCTGTGGGGTGCCGACGGCGCCGGAATCTCGCGCTTCCCCGGCGACAACGGCAACTGGACCGACTACGACAACTTCCTGACCCGGCTCATCGGCGACGTCCGCGCGTCCGGGCTGAACGTGCAGTGGGACATCTGGAACGAACCCAACATCACCATCTTCTGGAACCGCCCGATCTCCCAGTACCTCGAACTGTGGCGCCGCACCTACCAGCGCCTCCGGGTGGAGTTCCCCAACCAGCTCATCGTCGGGCCGAGCTGTGCCTGCGTCCCGTCGACGAACCACGCCTTCTGGAACCAGTACCTGGACTTCGTCCGCTCGACGAACACGGTGCCGGACATCATCAGCTGGCACTCGCTGCCGGGCGACCCGGTCGCCAACGTCGCCGCGGCCAACGCCACCCTCGACCCCCGTGGCATCGCCCACCCACGGCCCTACCAGATCAACGAGTACGGCGCGCCCGACGAGCAGAACCCGGCCGACGGCGCCTGGTACATCGCGCGGCTGGAACGGGCCCGGGCCGACGGCCTGCGGGCGAATTGGGCCAGCGGGGGCAGCCTGCACAACGACCTCGGCAACCTGTTGATCCGCAACTCGGCCGGGCAGCACCAGCCCAA
Source organism: Micromonospora sp. DT231 (assembly GCF_049847025.1). NCBI lineage: Bacteria > Bacillati > Actinomycetota > Actinomycetes > Micromonosporales > Micromonosporaceae > Micromonospora > Micromonospora sp. DT231. The sequence continues at coordinate 92,676 of NZ_JBNCNO010000003.1, forward strand.
GGGTGAGTGGTGGAACTACCGCTTCTACGCCTCCCAGACCGGGCAGATCGCCGGGGTCACGCCCAGCCAGTCGTACGACGCGTTCGCCACGAAGGCGGCGGGCGTGGCCAAGATCCTGATCGGTGGTGGTCGTACCACCGGGAACCTGACCGTCAACCTCCAGGGCCTGGACACCACGAGCGGCATCGTGCAGAACAACCAGGTTCGGGTCCTCACCCAACGCATCCCGCACAACGGCGGCGGTGCCGTGGCGGGGCCGATCACGGTCTCGAACAGCGTGGTCGGCGTGTCCAACAACAACGCCACCGTGACCGTGCCGTACACCAACCAGACCGACACCTACGCCGTCACCCTGCTGCCCCCGGCCGACGCCAGCTTCCAGTCGGTGGCGGTGGCCCAGCACTCCCAGCAGTGCCTCAACAACACCGGCCTGAGCACCGCCGACGGCAACGGCCAACAGCAGAACTACTGCGACGGCGGCGACCAGCAGCTCTGGAACTTCAGCCCGGTCGCCGGCGTGGCCAACACGTACACCGTGGTCAACCAGCAGAGCGGCAAGTGCCTCGAGGTCAACGGGGCGTCCACCGCCGACGGTGCTGCCGTGAGCCAGCGGACCTGCTTGAACAGCTCGAACCAGCAGTTCACCCTCCGCAGGGTGACCTACTCGGGCAACGACTCGCACGACTACCAGCTGGTTGCCCGACACAGCGGCAAGTGTGTGGATGTCAACGGCGTTTCCACGGCGGCTGGCGCAACTGTCCTCCAGTGGACCTGCAAGGCGGTCAACCAGAACGGCTCGTTGAACCAGACCTGGCGGCTCCTGGGGCGGTAGTCGTCCCGGGAGAAGGTGACGCGCTGGCCGCCCGCCCCGCGGTCAGCGCGCCACCTCCCGCGCTGCATTCATTGACATGAATAAAATAAAGGTCATACGATTCGCTGCGATTCGCCATGCCACCACCCGCCCGTGGCGCGTCGACGATCCCCCCGCGCTTTCACAACTCCGAGGAGCCACCTCGTGCGAACCCCGTCCCGCAGCGGGCCAGCAACAGCCCGCGACCTCATCCCGAGACGCCAACGCGTCCGACGTCTGACCCTCCTCGCCGGTGCCCTGGCCGGGGTGCTCGTCGTCGTGGGCATCGGCGTCGGCACCGCCCCCACCGGCTCGCCCTTCGCCGCCGACGCCGCCGCGGCGGCGACCATCGCGCCGGGGCAGAGCACCCGGATCGTCGGCACGCCGTCCGGTCGCTGCCTCGAGGTGCCCAACTCCAGCACCACCAACGGCACCCAGACGCAACTCTGGGACTGCAACGGCGCCGCCGGCCAGACCTGGACCTGGACGTCGAGCAAGCAACTCCAGGTGTACGGCAACAAGTGCCTGGACGCCTCCGGCCGGGGCACCACGAACGGCACCCAGGCGATCATCTGGGACTGCAACGGCCAGAACAACCAGCAGTGGAACGTCAACAGCAACGGCACCATCACCGGCGTGCAGTCCGGGCTCTGCCTCGACGCCAACGCCGCCGCCACCGCGAACGGCACCAAGGTCATCCTCTGGGCCTGCAACGGTGGCGCCAACCAGCAGTGGGCGTCGCCGAACACGCCGCCGACCTCCGTGCCGCCGACCTCCGAGCCGCCGACCAGCCCCCCGCCGAGCGGTGCGCGCCCGTGTGACATCTACGCCTCCGGCGGCACCCCGTGCGTCGCGGCACACAGCACGACGCGAGCGCTCTACGCGGCGTACACCGGCAACCTCTACCAGGTCCGGCGCTCGTCGGACAACACGACCCGCAATGTCGGGCTGACCGGCACGGGTGGCACCGCGAACGCGGCGACCCAGGATTCGTTCTGCACCGGCACCACCTGCGTCATCACCGTCGTCTTCGACCAGTCCGGGCGCGGCAACGACCTCTGGTACCAGGGGTCGAGCGTGGTTCCGGGCAGCCCGCAGAGCAGGCCGGCGGTCGCGACGACCGAGTCGTTGACCGTGGGCGGCGCCAAGGCGTACTCGCTCTACATCAACCCCGGCAACAGCTACTGGCGCGACGGGCACCTCACCGGAGTGCCGACCGGGGCCGCTCCCGAGGGCATGTACATGGTGACGAGCGGCACCCACGTCAACAGCGGCTGCTGCTTCGACTACGGCAACAGCGAGACGACCCGCAAGGCCGACGCCGCCGGTGCGATGGACGCCATCAACTTCAGCAAGCAGTGCTGGTTCGGCGGCTGCTCCGGCAGCGGACCGTGGGTGCAGGCAGACCTCGAGTGGGGTCTCTTCCCCGGTGGCAGCCAGAGCTGGAACCCGAACCAGCGCGCCTTCACCAGCAAGTTCGTGACCGCGACCCTGAAGAACAACGGCACGAGCCGCTTCGCCATGAAGGGCAGCGACGCCACGTCCGGCAGCCTCTACACGCTGTACGACGGCTCGCTCCCGCCGGGCTACAGCCCGATGAAGAAGCAGGGTGCGATCATCCTGGGCAGTGGCGGTGACTGCTGCAAGCCCGACGGCGGCGCGAACCTGAGCGCCGGCACCTTCTACGAGGGGGCCATGGTCGCCGGCTACCCGTCCGACGCGACCGAGGCCGCGGTGCAGGCCAGCATCGTGAGTGCCGGCTACCGCTAGCCCGACAACACGTGCGCCGGTCACCACGAGTTGGTGACCGGCGCACGTACTCGTCGACTCCCGCCCGGCCGGGGCCGCCGGCACTGCGGGGGAGGCACGGATGGCGTGCCGTCCCCGTCGTGCCGGTGTCAGGCCACCGAGCAGGACGCGCCGTTGAGGGTGAACGCGTTCGGCTTGGCGGTGTTACCGGTGTGCGTGGCCTGGAAGCCGACGGTCACCGATCCGTTCGCGGGTATGCCGGCGTTGTAGGCGACGTTGCGGGCCGTCACCTGCCCGGAGTTCGGGGAGTAGGAGGCGTTCCAGCCCGAGGTGATGCTCTGACCGCCGGGCAGGGTGAACACCAGGGACCAGCCGTTGACGGCACTGGCGCCGGTGTTCGTCACGGTGATGTTCTCGGTCAGCCCGTTGTTCCAGGCGTTGACGGCGACGGTCACCCGGCAGGCGCCGGAGTCCGGCGGCGGCGTGGTCGGGTTGGGCGGCGGCGTGGTCGGGTTGGGCGGTGGCGTGGTCGGGTTCGGCGGTGGCGTGGTCGGGTTGGTCGGGTTGGTCAGGCCGAAAAACCCGATGGCGGACGCGGCCATGCCGCTGGCGGGCAGACTGTGCCCGGCGCCCTGGATGCTGTACGCCTCGACCTGGACCGTGCCGCTGCTGTCGGCGTACCTGCGCCGGTTCCAGTTCGGCTGCGGAGTGTCGGTGGAGGTCGGCGTCTGGCCCAACCCGAACACGTTCGTCCACTGCTCGATCGACTCCTGCAAGAGCGAGTACGGCACGAGTGTGTCGTTGGTGCCGTGCCACAACTGGACGCGCGGGCGGGGCCCGGAGTAACCGGGGTACGCCTGGCGGACCGCGTCGCCCCACTGTTGCGGCGTACGGTTCATGTTCCCGCCGGTGCACTGGCTGCTGGTGGGTGGGAAGTCGGCCGCGTTGGCGAAGCAGGTGAACGGCACGCCCATGAACGCCGCGCCGGCCCTGAACACGTCGGGATAGAGGGCCAGCATGTGGTTGGTCATCATGCCGCCGGAGGAGCTGCCGGTGGCGTAGACCCGGTCCGGGTCGGCGGCGTACTGCTGTTGCACGTGCCGGATCATCGAGATGATCGACACCGGGTCACTGCCGCCGCCGCGCCGCTTGGCCGCGTCCGACCAGACGTCGAAGCAGTTGCCGAACCCGGCCTGCTGGGTCGCGGACGGGTAGATCACGATGAACCCGTACCGGTCGGCAAGGCCGGCGAACTCGCTGCCTGAGTAGAAACCGGGGCCGGACCCACCGCAGCCGTGCATCGCCACGATTGTCGCCGGCCGGGCCGGGCGGTTGTCCGGCACGTAGACGTGCATCCGCATCCGACCCGGGTTGTCACCGAAGCTCGTCACCTCGGTCAGCGACGCCGCGTACGCGGGTTGCGTCGCGGGGACCGCCAGTCCGGCCGCCACCAGCGACGCGGCCAGGGCGAGCAGCAGTTTTCTTCTGATTCTCAACGGACGACTCCTTCGATTGCCTGTGCAGGCTGTGGGTGGCCGCGCGATCGGGTCGCGGGTCTGCCCGAGGCCCGCGGTGATCGCGCGATGCCCGCTACCGGTGGCTCGCCCTGCCCGACTCCGGACCACATCGCGTGGCGATTAGTGTTCTCCTCGGGCCAACAAGTGTCAATCGAATGCCTTCGATCAAAGGTCGACCGGTGACTCCCCGTTCGACGGCGGTCCGTCTACAGTCGTCACACCGTCCCTGAAGAGCACGGAGCGCCTGTGGCAAGCCCGTTCGACATCGACGAGATCTATCCCGACGACGGGGGCCAACAGCTCCGGCTGCCCCGGCGGCAGGTCGGCAACTCGCCGCAGGGCGTCGCGGTGACCCTGCTCGCGGACTACACCCTGCGGACTCGTGCCGCTCTCCCGTCCGCCGCCATCGTCGCGCTGCTCGAGGAGACCGGGGTGACCACGGCCGGCGCGCGTACCGCGATCAGCCGGCTGGCCCGCCGTGGCGTCCTGGAGGGCAGCCGGCTGGGACGGCGCAGCTCCTACCGGCTCAGCCGCGCGGCCGCCGCCAACCTCTCGTCCGGCGGCAACTGGATCCTCGCCTCGACCAGCTCGACCGTGCGGTGGGACGGCTGCTGGACGATCGTCGCGTTCTCGCTGCCCCAGGACCGGAGCGCCCAGCGTCGGGCCCTTCGTGCCCAACTGCGGTGGCTCGGATACGCGCCGTTGTACGACGGGCTGTGGATCTCACCCGAGGAGCTGACCCCTGCCGCTCGCGCACAGCTCGACCAGCTCACCCTCGGTGCCGTCACGGTGTTCCGCGGCCGGCAGGCAGCCATCGGGTCCGCCATCCACCGCGCCCCGATCGAGGCCTGGGACATCGCGGAGATCGGCCGGAACTACCAGGCGTTCCTTACGCACTGGACGGCGGTGCTGCCTCGGGTGGCAGCGGGGGAGATGGAGGGTGCCGCCGCGGTACGGGCCCGAACCGAGGTCATGGACACCTTTCGGCGTTTTCCCGTCCTCGATCCGCAGCTGCCCCTGGAGCTGCTGCCGAAGAAATGGCTCCGGAGGCCGGCGCGGGAGTTGTTCGAGGCCGTCTACGACGGCCTCGCGGCACCGGCCGAGCGGCACGTCCGGGCGGTCGTCGCGCGGTTCACCGACTGCGAGCTGCCCGGCATCGAGGCCCACACGACCGCCGACATCCTGGCCGGAGTGCACCCCGCCAGGAATCCCGCGGAACCGGCGCGCGGCGGATGCGCGTGTTGATGGCGGCCCGCCGCGCGGTGGACCGGTCGGCTGGTGCGTGGTCCGACCCGGGCGGGCCACGGCCCGCCCGAGGGTGACCGCCGCCGTACGCAGGGTGGCCGCGGTCCGGTTGGTCCGCGGCCCTGTGAGCGATAACAGAGTCAGCGCGACCGGCGCGTGCACGAGGTGCGACCGGCGCGGTTGGCTCCCCACCAGGGCAGCGCGTCAGGACGACGGTGACGAGGCAGGCTTCGGCGGAACCTGACCTCGACAGCATCGATACGGGCTTATGTTACGTCTTGACGAACGGCATGTTATCGCTCACCCTCGATATCGAGGAAGGCAGCACGTGTGGCTCACCGGGCGAGCCGCTGTCGCACCTCACGGTCACGACGTTCCCCAGGGCATGCGGACGTCGATCACGCACCCTCGGCAGCGTCAGCCGGCCGGACGACAGGTGTCGGTACGTGCCGATGCGAGATCCACGTCCCGGTTCCGTTGCGACCACCACCGTTGCGACCACCACCGAAAAGGAACGACATGAAACCCAAGAGAACTCTGCTGGCGGCGGCGTCCCTCGCCGTCGCACTCACCGCGGGCATGACGGCGGTGCTCGCCCCCACGGCCAGTGGCGCCGGCACGACTCTGAAGGCGGCAGCGGCCGAGAAGGGTCGCTACTTCGGTGCGGCCGTCGCGGGCCAGAAGCTCTCCGACAACGCGTACGTGACGATCCTGAACCGCGAGTTCAACAGTGTCGTGGCCGAGAACGACATGAAGTGGGATGCGACCGAGCCGCAGCAGGGTCGGTTCAACTACACGGGTGGTGACCGGCTGGTCGCGCACGCGCAGGCCAACGGCATGAGTGTGCGGGGCCACGCGCTGTTGTGGTACCAGCAGGAGCCGACCTGGGCGCGGGACATGTCGGGTAGCCCGTTGCGCAGCGCGATGATCAACCACGTCACGCAGGTGGCGACCCACTTCAAGGGCAAGATCTACGCGTGGGACGTGGTGAACGAGGCGTTCGCCGACGGTAACAGCGGCGGGCGGCGTGACTCGAACCTGCAGCGCACCGGCAACGACTGGATCGAGGCGGCGTTCCGGGCGGCGCGGGCGGCGGATCCGGGTGCGAAGTTGTGTTACAACGACTACAACACCGACGGGATCAACGCGAAGTCGACGGGGATCTACAACATGGTGCGGGACTTCAAGTCCCGTGGCGTGCCGATCGACTGTGTGGGTTTCCAGTCGCACCTGGGCACCTCGTTGGCCGGTGACTACCAGGCCAATCTGCAGCGTTTCGCCGATCTCGGCGTGGACGTGCAGATCACCGAGCTGGACGTGATGGGCGGCGGCAACCAGGCGAACATCTTCGCCGGTGTCACCCGTGCCTGCCTGGCCGTCTCGCGGTGCACGGGCATCACCACGTGGGGTGTGCGTGACTGTGACTCGTGGCGTGGGTCGGACAACGCCCTGCTCTTCGAGTGCAACGGTAACAAGAAGGCCGCGTACACGAGCGTCCTGAACGCCCTCAACGCCGGCTCGACCACGCCCACCACGCCTCCGCCGAGCAACGGGGTGGACACCAGTGCCTGGTACGTGTTGCTGAACCGCAACAGCGGTAAGGCGTTGGACCTGTACGCCTCCGCAACCAATGACGGCGCCCGGATCAGCCAGTGGTCGCGCAACAACGGCACGAACCAGCAGTGGCAGTTCGTCGACTCCGGTGACGGCTTCTACCGGGTGAAGTCCCGACTCTCCAGCAAGGTGCTCGACGTCAGCGGCCGCTCGACCGCCGACGGTGGGGCGATCGTGCAGTGGTCCGACCTCAACGGGACGAACCAGCAGTTCCGGCTCGCCCAGTCGGCCGACGGTTACCAGCGCCTGATCAACCGCAACAGCGGCAAGGCCGTCGAGGTGCAGGGCTCATCCACGGCTGACGGCGGCAACATCGTCCAGTACGCCGACTGGGGCGGCAACAACCAGCAGTGGCAACTCGTCCGCATCGGCTGACGACCGTCACGATCCAGCGGGAAACCGTAGCGGCTCGCCCCTTCCGTCGGGGCGGGCCGCTACGCCCGCACACCCCCCAACGTGCCGACGCCACCACCAGACGCTGGCACACACCCCCAGGGCACGCGCGCGTTCCGCTCGTAGGTGACCCCGATCGAAGGAGTGGACCATGAAGGCCATCGGTGAGGTTCGTCCCGCCTCTCCACCGAGACGTCGTTGGCGGTCAGGGTTGGCCGCCGCAGCGGCCGCGCTCATGGCGGCCGGCACACTCGTCGCGGTCAACGCGGCGCCCGCGGCGGCGGCGACGGTGGACACCAGCGCCTGGTACGTCCTGGTCAACCGCAACAGCGGCAAGGCGTTGGATCTGGTCTCCTCGGCCACCAACGACGGCGCCCGGATCAGCCAGTGGACGCGCAACAACGGCGCGAACCAGCAGTGGCAGTTCGTCGACTCCGGTGACGGCTTCTACCGGGTGAAGTCCCGGCACTCCGGCAAGGTTCTCGACGTCAGCGGCCGCTCGACCGCCGACGGCGGGGCGATCGTGCAGTGGTCCGACAACAACGGCACCAACCAGCAGTTCCGGTTGGCCGACTCGGACGGCGGCTACGTCCGGCTGATCAACCGCAACAGCAACAAGGCCGTGGAGGTGCAGGGCTCGTCCACCGCCGACGGCGCCAACATCGTGCAGTACGCCGACTGGAACGGCACCAACCAGCAGTGGCAGCTCGTCCGCACGGACGGCAGCAACCCGCCGCCGTCGGGTGGCAGCGGGTGCGGCAAGGCGCCGACGCTGGCCAGCGGCACGCACACGATCCAGAGCAACGGCAAGAGCCGCACCTTCATCCTGCGGGTGCCCGCCAACTACAACAACAGCAACCCCTACCGGCTGATCTTCGCGTTCCACTGGCGCGGCGGCACGATGCAGGAGATCGCCTCCGGCGGCACCAGCGGGACCCCGTGGTCCTACTACGGGCAGCAGGAGCAGTCGAACAACAGCGCGATCCTGGTCGCGCCCCAGGGGTTCGGCAACGGCTGGGGCAACGCCGGCGGTGAGGACATCGTCTTCGTCGATGACATGATCAGCCGGATCGAGAGCAGCCTCTGCGTCAACCCGAGGCAGCGGTTCGCCCTCGGCTTCAGCTGGGGCGGCGGCATGAGCTACGCCGTGGCCTGCGCGCGGGCCAACGTCTTCCGCGCCGTCGCGGTCATCTCCGGTGGGCAGATCAGCGGTTGCAGTGGCGGTACGCAGCCCATCGCGTACTTCGGGCTGCACGGCATCTCGGACAACGTCCTGAGCATCTCCGGTGGCCGGGCGTTGCGCGACACGTTCGTCCGGAACAACGGCTGCACCGCGCAGAGCCCGCGCGAGCCGGCGGCCGGCAGCCGCACGCACGTCACGACCACGTACTCGGGCTGCCGGGCCGGTTACCCGGTGCAGTGGGCCGCGTACGACAACGGTCACATGCCCGGCCCGGTCGACGGCACCTATGCCGAGAGCGGCATCACGACCTGGACCAAGGGTGAGATCTGGAGGTTCTTCGCGCAGTTCTCCTGACCGGCCTTGCCGACCTGGTCGGCCTCTGGCGGCGCCTGCTCCCGTACCTCGGGGGTGGGCGCCGCTTCGTCGTCCGGCCGGTCAGCGTTGCAGACGAACCGGCTTGCCCGAGCCGCTGCGGCGGACCAGCCAGGCCTCGGTGATGTGGGTGAACATCGCACCGGCGGCACCCTCGGAGTCGTGCGCGGCGATGCGTTCGTAGATGCGCCGGTGGCCCCGGTTGGACGCCACGCACAGCGAGCGTTCGGTCCGGCCCATGTAGCGGGCGGTGTTGATGACCTGGCTCTCCAGTGCCCGCACGACGCCGCGAGCGATGCGGTTACCGGACGTCTGCATGATCGCGTCGTGGAAGGCCCGGTCGTGCTCGTGGTAGGTGACGTGGTCGTCGACGAGCTGGTCCATCTGGTCCACCATGACGCGCAGCCGGTCGATGGTCTGCGCGTCGGCGAGCCGGGCGGCGACGTTAGCCATGTCGGATTCCAGTACGCGCCTGGTGACGACGAGATCGTCGAGGATGGCGAGGCTGTCGTCCTTGGCGATCGTGGCCCCGAGGACGAGCTCGTCGAGCATGTCCCACTGTGCCGCAGGGGTGACCATGGTGCCGGCGCCCTGGCGTACCTGCACCAGCCCCTTCTCCTGAAGGATCTTGACTGCCTCGCGGACGACGGTCCGGCTCACCGAGAAGGTCTCGCAGAGGATCGGCTCGGGAGGTAGGGACGTCCCGGACGGGTGCACGCCACGTACGATGCGCTCCACCAGTTCGGCGGTGACCGCTCGGGCCAGGTTGGTCGGCCGACGCACCCATGCCGGTGTCACCGGGCTGTTCAGGGCCGTCTCCTGCGATGGCGTCATGTCCCCTCCGAAAGGCTCGCCGTGGCACGACGTCTGGCTCAGTGTACGGCTGAGTATTGACGTCACACGTCATACGAGTTACGTTCCGGGCAACATTGGCACGGCGGCGCGTCCGCCGGCCACCCCACTTTCTGAGGTGACAACTGATGAGACAGCGCGCAATATGGTCGGCCGTCCTCGTTGTGGGCCTGGCCCTGGCCGGTTGTGGAAGTGCTAGCGATTCAAGCTCGTCAAGCGGGTCGGACAGCAAGCTCGTCGTGTGGGACTGGAAGTCCGGCGAGCCGTTCGCCAAATCCTATCTGGACAAGGCTAAGGCCGATTTCAAAAAGAAGCACCCAAAAGTCGAGGTCGAGTTCGTAGCGCAGCCCTTCGACCAGTACTACACGCTGCTCGGTGCGGCGATCCAGTCCGGCAAGGGCCCGGACGTCATGCTGTTCAACGGCGGTGGCCAGATTCGCGACCGGGTTGACGCGTTGGTGCCGATCACCGACTACGTGGCCGAGGACAAGCAGCGGCTGGCCGGTTGGGACGCGTTCACCAAGGACGGCAAGGTCTACGGCGCCCCGGTGACGCTGCAGGGCTATCCGATCTACTACAACAAGGAGATCTACCGCAAGGCCGGCCTCGACCCGGCGACCCCCGCCGCCACCTGGGACAAGTTCGTCGCCGACTGCGCCGCCATCTCCAAGGCCGGCTCCAAGTGCTTCGCCCTCGGCAACAAGGAGGGCGTCGGCATCCAGTTCTGGCTCTCCAGCATGGGGTCGGTCACCCTCACGGCCGCGGAGTACGACGCCTGGATCACCGGCAAGCGCGACTGGAACTCCGCAAACGTCAAGCGGATCTTCCAGCTCTGGAAGGAGACCGGCGACCGGAAGATGAACAGCGACGGCGCCAACTCGACCGCGATGTTCAACGACTCCTTCGCACTCTTCCAGTCCGGTAAGGCCGCGCACGTCATGGGTCTGATGTCGGACGTGGGGCACTGGCAGGACTTCAACGAGTTCCTCACCGCGGAGAAGCTCGGCGTCATGAAGGCCCCGGTCGTCACCGCTGGCACCACCCCGAGCCTCCCGTACGACGGTGGCATCGGTTACGCGGTCGCCAAGTGGACGAAGGACCCGAAGGTGGCCGCCGACCTGGTGCGCTCCCTGAGCTCGGCAGACGCGTTGAAGGCCTTCTACGCCGACGCCGGTGCGATCGCCGCCGACACCACCATCGACGTGTCCGCAGGCGGGCCCGCGGTCTCCACGATCGTCGGCGAGTTGAAGAGCGGCAAGCCCGCTCTGCACGTGGCGCTCTCCTCGAAGACGCTGGACCTGATGGGGCGCCTCTCCCAGCAACTGCTCAGCGGGTCGATCACCGTCGACGAGGTGGTGAAGCAGTTGGCCGCTTCCGACCAGGCGGGCTGACCCTCGTGTCAATTGGAAACACGCAACCGTCGGTCCGTCTGGCTCAGGCCGGACGGGCCGGCGGGGCGGGGCCTACCCCCGCCACCCATCGGCATGGTGCGCAGCCTCGTCGCGCCCGCGGCGGCCTGCGGGCCGAACGCTTCGCTCCCTACATCCTTGTCGCTCCGGCCATTCTGATCATCGTGGTGCTGCGGCTCTATCCGCTGCTCCTCGGCGTCAACTTCTCCTTCACCGGCGACGGTGCGCAGAACGGGACGGCTGTCGGATTCGGCAACTACCGCGAGCTGTTCCACGATCCGCTGTTCCGGACCGCGCTGAGCAACGTCGGGCTGCTGGTGCTGTTGCTCCCGGTGGCCGTGGCCATCCCCGGCCTGCTCGCGACGTTCATCTACCTGCGGGTGCCCGGCCACCGCTTCTACCGCAGCGTCTACTTCTTCCCCGCGGTGCTCTCGCCGGTCATCGTCGGCGCGATCTTCAACCTGCTGCTCGCCTTCGACGGTCCTCTCAACGCCATCCTCGGGTCGTTCGGCATCACTCCGGTGGACTGGCTCGGTGACCCGGACATCGCGATGTTCATGGTGGTGGGCGTGCACATCTGGGCCACCTTCGGAATGGCCCTGGTGGTGTTCCTCTCCGGCTTCGCCACCCTGGACCCCGCGCTCCTGGACGCCGCCCGGGTGGACGGGGCGTCGCTACGCCAGGTGGTCTGGCACGTGATCGTCCCGGGCCTCTCGCGCACCATCCAGTTCGTCTTCGTGACCACGATGATCGGGATGCTGACCTCGATGTTCGGGCTGCTCTACGTCATGACCAGCGGCGGGCCGGAGGGGTCGACGTACCTGCCGGAGTTCTACATCTGGAAGCAGCAGGGCCAGATGAACCGTCCCGCTCTCGCGTCGGCCGCGTCGACGATCCTCTTCATGATCATGCTCGTGGTGGGGCTGTTGCAGATCAAGCTGCTCGAACGATCCGGAAAGGAGGATTGATGTCTCGGGCCCGCCTGGGATGGTGGTTGATCGCCATCCCCATGTCACTGCTCGCGCTGGCGACGATCTACCCGCTGCTCTTCACCGCCAACGTCGCGATGAAGACCCGCCGTGACTACATCCTCGACCGGTTCTCCCTGACCGACGCCCTGCGCTGGGAGAACATCAGCACGGCGTGGAACAGCGTCGGCATGGGCCGCTACTTCGTCAACTCGCTGCTCGTGGTGACGGTGTCGGTGCTCCTGCTGCTGCTGCTCGGGTCGATGGCCGGCTTCGCGCTGAGCCAGCTGCGGTTCCGTGGCTCGTCGGCGCTGTTCCTGGGCTGCCTCGCGGGGCTCTTCATCCCGTTCCAGGTGATCATGGTGCCGCTGTCCCGGATCATGGCCGACGCGGGGCTGATCGACACGTACCCCGGTCTGGTCCTCGTCTACGTGGCCCAGTTCCTGCCCTTCACCGTGTTCCTGATGACGAGCTACTACCGGGGCATCCCCCCGGAGATCGTCGACGCGGCACGGATCGACGGCAACACCGTGTACGGCGTGTACCGCCGGATCATGTTGCCGCTGGGCACCCCGGCGCTGCTGTCGGTCGGCATCCTCAACGCCCTGTTCTGCTGGAACGACGTCCTCATGGCGCTGGTGATGATGCCCTCGGCCGATCACCGGACGCTCATGATCGGGGTGACCTCGTTGCGGGGGCAGTACTCCGACAACATCCCCACGTTCGCCTCCGGCGTGCTGATCGCCGCCATACCCGTCCTGTTGGTTTACCTGTTCCTCCAGCGCCAAATTGCCGACGGTGTAGCCGCCGGTTCCACGAAGGGTTGACATGCGGATCACGGGATATCGGACGCTCACCACGGTCCAGGAATGGGGGCGGCCCGTCGGCGATGCCAACGGGGTGTTCCCCGACGGGGTGGTTCCGGTCTCGATCGTCATCGTCGACACCGACGAGGGCGTCTCGGGAGTCGGCCTCGGGCCGCACGTCGAGATCGAGCGGATCTTCGCAGCTATCGAGGGCGAAGACCCCCGTGCCGTGACGACCCTGTACGACCGCATGTTGCGGCACACCTTCAAGGCGGGCCACGCCGGCCCGGTGTTCGGCACCATCGGCGCACTGGACACCGCGCTCTGGGACATCAAGGCGCAGGCCGCCGGCGAGCCGCTGTGGCGGCTGCTGGGCGGACGTGACCGGCGGGTCAACGCCTACGCGTCCGGGCTGGACATCGGGCTCTCCGACGACGAACTCGTCGCCGAGTACGAGGTCTACGCCAGCCACGGCCTGCGCGCCGCGAAGCTCAAGGGCGGTCTCGACATCGAACGCGACCGGCACCGGCTCACCCTGGTCAGGGACGTCCTGACCGAGGCGGGGCACGGCCGCCGACCGGGTCTCATGCTCGACGTCAACGAGGCCTGGACCCGCAAGCAGGCCGTCCGGCACGTCTCCGAGCTCGAACGCTCCCTCGACCTCATCTGGATCGAGGAGCCCGTCCGACGCTGGGACGCCGAGGGCCTCGCCACCGTCAGCCGAGGGGTCTGCGCGTCGGTCGCCACCGGGGAGAACCTCACCGGGCTCGAACAGTACCGTCCGCTGCTCGCCGCCGGCGCGGTCGACGTCGTCCAGATGGCCGCCGTCTGGGGAGTCACCCACTTCCTGCGGGCGTCCGCCCTGGCGCACGCGTACGACCTGCCGGTCAGCCCGATCGGCAACAGCCCGATCGGTCTGTTGCACGCCGCGACCTCGGTGCCGAACCACCTGACGAGTGAGTTGCAGGACCTGCACCCACCGGTCGGCGTCTCCGTCGACCTGCACGTCGAGGACGGCGCCTTCATTCTCGGCGACGCACCCGGACTTGGTGTCCGCATCGACGAGGAGCGGATCCGGACGGCCAACCACCGCCCGTGGGCGCAGACGGCCGAGAGCCCCAACGTCCGGCCGGAGCGGGCCGGTCGACGCCTGCTGGGCGGGATCGACGGGGTCGTCCCCACCCGCCAGGTGCCCGTCGTGCCGCTGAACTACCGCAACGAGGTGTCGCCCACCGGGCGGCACTGAGCTGACCGACAGAAACAGTGAACGCGTGGGTGCACCGCCATCGCGGTGCACCCACGGCCATGTCCGGTCGGCACGAACGACGTGCCGGCCGTCGAGACGGAGGATCGATGAAGGCAGTCGTCTACCGGGGGGCGCGAGACCTCGGCATCGAGGATCGCGAACCGGTTCCGCCGGGCCCCGGCCAGGTGCGGATCGAGGTGGCGTACACCGGGATCTGCGGCACCGACCTGCACATCTACCACGGAGACATGGACGCTCGGGTCGGTGACTCGGCGATCATCGGGCACGAGATGTCCGGACGGATCGCGGCCGTCGGGCCGGACACCACCGGCTGGACCATCGGAGCGCCCGTCACCGTGCTGCCGACCCGGCCGTGTGGAAAGTGCGCCGCCTGCCAGCGCGGGCACTCCCACGTCTGCCACGCCATGAACTTCCTCGGTATCGACTCACCGGGCGCCATGCAGTCCTACTGGACCGTGCCGGCGGAACTGGTTCTGCCGCTCCCCGAGGACCTGCCGCTGGACCACGCGGCGCTCGTCGAGCCGGTCGCGGTCGCCGTACACGACGTCCGCCGGGGCAACGTGACCGCCGACGACCAGGTGGTCGTGGTCGGCGGTGGGCCGGTGGGGGCGCTCATCGCGGTCGTCGCGCAGGGCCGCGGCGCGCGGGTGCTCCTCGTCGAGCCGGACCCGTTCCGGCGGGAGGTGGCGGCCGGGATCGGGATCGAGGCCGTCGACCCGGGAGCGACAGATGTCGTGGCGCTTGTCAACGAGCGCACCAACGGCGCGGGCGCCGACATCGCCTTCGAGGTGTCCGGCTCGGCCGGTGGCGTGACCACCGCGGTCGACGTCCTCACCACCCGCGGTCGGCTGGTGATGGTGGCGATCCACCCCCGGCCCCGCGAGGTGAACCTGCACCGGTTCTTCTGGCGCGAGCTGGAACTCCTCGGCGCGCGGTTGTACCAGCGCGACGACATGGTGGAGGCGATCCGGTTGGTCGCCTCGGGCGCGATTCCGGCACAACAGCTCATCTCCCGGGTGGAGCCGGTCGAGGCGGCCGGCGCCGCCTTCACGGCACTCGAGGGTGGCGGCGTGATGAAGGTGCTGCTCGACCTGCGGGAGGTGGGCAAGTGACGGCCCTGTTCGACCTGTCCGGACGCGTCGCCGTGGTGACTGGCGCCCGACGCGGCATCGGCCTCGCCATGGCCGAGGCCCTGGCGCTTGCCGGCGCCGACATCGTGGGCGTCTCCGCCCAGCTCGAACCGGATGGCAGCGAGGTCGAACGCCGGGTACGGGCCGCCGGCCGGCAGTTCACCGGCCTGCGTGCCGATCTCGGCGACCGGGCGGCCGTACACCAACTGGCTCGGGATCTCACCGCTCTCGGGCCGATCGACATCCTGGTCAACAACGGCGGCACGATCGCCCGCACCCCGGCCGCCGAGCACCCGGACGAGATGTGGGACCACGTCATCGAGGTGAACCTCAGCAGCCAGTTCATCCTGAGCCGGGAGATCGGCCGGACGATGGTCGAGCGTGGCCACGGGAAGATCATTTTCACAGCCTCGCTGTTGAGCTTCCAGGGCGGCATCACCGTCCCCGGCTACGCGGCGTCGAAGTCGGGCATCGCCGGGCTCACCAAGGCGCTGGCGAACGAGTGGGCGGCCCGCGGGGTCAACGTCAACGCCATCGCCCCCGGCTACATCGCCACCGACAACACCCAGGCGCTGCGCGAGGATCCCGACCGCAACGAGGCGATCCTCGGCCGGATTCCGGCGGGCCGGTGGGGTCGCGCCGACGATCTCGGCGGTGCCACGGTGTTCCTGGCGTCGTCGGCGTCGGACTACGTCAACGGGGTCGTGCTGCCCGTCGACGGCGGTTGGTTGGGCCGATGACGGGCCGACCGGTGCCGCCGGTGAGCCTCGTCGGCGAGCCCGCTCACCACGTACCCGGGTGGGCGGCGTCATGAGGACGCGAGCGCTGCCGCGTGCCCCGCGGGTACGTCTCACCGAGCTGGGTTTCGGCGCGGCCCAGGGCGGCAACCTGTACCGGGGGACGACGGACGAGGAGTTCGCGACGGCGGTCGACGCGGCGTGGGCGGCGGGCGTGCGGTACTACGACACCGCGCCGCACTACGGACTCGGGTTGTCCGAGCGCCGCCTCGGCGCCGCGTTGCGCCAGCGACCGCGCGACGAGTACGTGGTGTCGACGAAGGTCGGACGACTCCTGGTGCCGTCGCCCGAGAACGCCCACGAGCAGGACTCGGACGGGTTCGACGTGCCCGCGAGCCACCGGCGGGTGTGGGACTTCAGCCGCGACGGCGTTCTTCGCTCGATCGAGGCCAGCCTCGAGCGCAGCGGGCTGGACCGGATCGACATCGCCTACCTGCACGACCCGGACGACCACTGGGAGCAGGCCGCGTACGAGGCCGTGCCGGCCCTTGTCGACCTGCGCGATCAGGGCGTCGTGGGCGCCATCGGCGCGGGGATGAACCAGTCGGCGATGCTGGCGCGGTTCGTGCGGGAGACCGACGTCGACGTGATGATGTGCGCCGGGCGCTACACCCTGCTCGAACAGGGTGCGGCGGACGACCTGTTGCCGATCGCGGAGAACCGGGGGGTGGGCGTGGTCATCGCTGGCGTCTACAACTCGGGGTTGCTGTCGCGAGACCAGCCGCCGGCCGATGCCGTCTACAACTACCAGCAGGCCCCGCCCGAGGTGATCGAGCGGGCGCGGCGGATCGCTGCGGTCTGCGAGACGTACGGGGTGACCCTGCCGCAGGCGGCACTCGCCTTCGTTCGCAGGCACCCGGCCGTGGTCTCGACGGTGGTCGGCGTCCGCACCGAGGTGCAGATGGCCGAGACGGTACGACGGTCCGAGGTCGCCGTACCGGAGGAGCTGTGGGGCGCCCTGACGACGGCCGGGTTGCTCGCCGAGGCGCCCGGTCCGGGCGCGGCGAGCCAACCGAACTGACGAAGACGTCCCGGCCGGGACCGGCTCCGACTATCGGACACCGGTCCCGACCGGGACGTTTTGCGTTACCGCGTCAGCGGCAGGTCACACTGCGGTGAACCGCCACTGCTGGTTGGCCGCGCTGTGGCAGGTCCACTGCAACAGTCGGGCGCCGTCGGCGGTGGACGCGCCGTTGACGTCGACGCAGAGGCCGCTCAGCACGCTCTTCACCGTGTACACGCCGGAGGTTCCCGTCGCGGTGGCGGTGAACTTCTGCTGGTTGCCGTTGTTGCAGGTGGCCTGCTGGAGGAAGGCACCCGCAGCGGTCGAACTGCCGACCACCTCGACGCACTTGCCGCTGTGCACCGCCTTGAGGTAGAGCGCGCCGTTACCGGCGTCGACGGCCTGCCACCTCTGGTTGTTGGCACCGGTGGAGGCCCACTGGGTGATCTGGGCGCCGTCGGCGGTGGAGACACCGCTGACGTCCATCAGCTTGTTGCTGTGCTGCGCCGTGACCGTGTAGGTCTTCCCCGCCAGGCCACCGCCGGTACCGGTGCCGGGTGTCCCGACGCCGTTGCCGCCGAAGGTGTGCGAGTCCAGATCGAACGAGTTGCTGCTGTTCTTGAACACCATGTAGAGCGTCTGTGTCCCGCTGGAGGCGGCGACGCTCACCGGAGTCGTGGACTGGTAGTTGTCCCAGCCGCCGGTGTTGGGCACCGTGGTGGTGGCCAGCAGGGTGCCGGTCGGCGAGCCGGCGCGCAGCTCGATCGAACCGCCGCCGGAGGGCGACGACACCCGGTAGCTGACCGTGGAGATGCCCGACAGGTTCATCGGGCTGAACGCGATCCAGTCGTTCGTGGAGATGTCACCGACGCGCTTGGTGCTCTCCGCCGCCGCCTGGTCGACGACCCGGATGCCGGACATGCTGCTGAAGTACTCGGACTGCTTGTGCTTCGGCTGCAGGATCGCCTGTGCGGTGCCGGTGAGCGGGGATCCGCCCCCCGAGCCGCCGTTGTCGGTGTACCGGGCGTTCAGCACGTAGAACAGGTTGGCGCCATCGGGGTGCCCACCGAGCAGGTCGGTGGAGATGGTGCCCGAGCAGCCCGGGTACTCGGTGGTCTCGTGCGCGTGGTCGTCGTGACCCAGCGCCGGGTTGAGGAACACCTTCGAGCAGTCGACGGTGCCGCCGTCCGGATCGGTCACGGTGATCTGGTACGGCACCTTGTCACCGAAGGTCAGCATGCCGCCGTTGCCCGGTGTGGTGATGGTGACCACCGGGGCGCTGTTGCCGACGGTGATCGGGACGTTGGCGAAGCCGGTCTTACCGGTGCTGTCGGTGACCTTCAACTGGGCCGTGTAGTTGCCGTTGGCGGTGTACGTCTTCGACGGGTTGGCCGCCGTCGACGTGGTGCCGTCGCCGAACGTCCACAGGTAGCTCAGCGTGTTGCCGTCCGGGTCGGACGTGCCCGCGCTGCTGAACTGGACGGTCAGCGGCGAGGAGCCGCTGGTGGGTGTGCCGGTCGCCTTGACGATCGGTGACCGGCCGCCCTGGTTGTAGTCGATCCGGTAGAGCCCGGAGTCGCTGTTGCCGCCACCGAAGTTGGTGCCCCACTCCAGCAGGTAGAGCGAGCCGTCCTTGCCGAACTCCATGTCCATCGGCTTGTTGAAGTTACCGGCGGGCAGGAACGGGTTGGTGCGGGTCACCGCCGAGGAGGAGTCGAAGTGCACCTCCTTGACGTAGTTGCGCGCCCACTCGTAGAAGAAGTGCACGCCGTCGTAGTAGGGCGGGAACTTCGTCTCGGACGGGTTCGACGCGTCGTAGCGGTAGACCGGGCCGCCCATCGGGGCCGAGCCGCCCGAGCCGAGCTCCGGGAAGGTCGTCGAGGCGGGGTAGCCATACCAGATGTTGGGCATGACGACCGGCTTCAGGTTGACCAGACCGGTGTTGTTCGGCGAGTTGTTGACAGGCGCCGAGCAGTTGAACTTCGCGCCGACGACGCCGGTGTCCGGGTTGTACGGTGCGTAGGGCTGGTTGTTGCCGTGGCAGAACGGCCAGCCGTAGTTGCCGGGCGTCTTGATCACGTTGAGCTCGACCAGGCCCTCAGGACCACGGTTGGTGGTCGGCGGATTGCGGTCCGGTCCGTAGTCCGCCAGGTAGACCCAGCCGTTGGCGGGGTCGATCGAGAAGCGGAACGGGTTGCGGAAGCCCATCGCGTAGATTTCCGGCTTGGTCTGCGCGGTGCCCTGCGGGTAGAGGTTGCCGGTCGGGACGGTGTAGCCGCCGCTGGCTCCGGGGCGGATGCGCAGCAGCTTGCCGCGCAGGTCGTTGGTGTTGCCCGCGCTACGGGCGGCGTCCAGGTTGGACTTGCCCGAGCGCCAGTCCAGCGGGGCGTAGCCCTGCCAGTTGGGGTCGAGGTTCGGGGGCGTGTCGTCACCGGTGCCGATGAAGAGGTTGCCGTCCGGACCGAACTCGATGTAACCGCCGGTGTGCCCGGGCTCCGGGAACGTCCGGTCCCGGTACGCCGGGATGTCGATGATCGTCACACCGCTGGACATGTTCAGCGTGTCACCGCTCATCGTGTAACGGGAGACGCGGTTGACGTCGGTCGAGCTGCTCGCCGGCGAGTGGTAGAGGTAGACGTACCCGTTTGTGGCGAAGTTGGGGTCCAGCGCCATGCCGGTGAGACCGTCCTCACCGCCGGTGTAGACGCTCAGCGTCCCGGCGGTCACCGTGCTGTTGGTGGACGGCTTGAAGATCTTCAGCTGTCCGCCACGCTGGGCGTAGAACACCCGTCCGTCCGGAGCCACCGCCAACGCCATCGGGTCGACGGTGTTGTCGTCGAGGGTGCGCTTCTCGAAGTTGCCCCAGACGGTGCCGCCGCAGTCGCCGGGCGCGTTGCCGGCGGCCCACTTGATGCCGCCGAGGACGTGGTCGCGGAAGTACGTCTCGCTGTAGGAGGCGATCGCGTGACCCATCGCCGTGGCCCACACCCGCCCGCCGGCGGTGTTGCGACACCAGGAGATCGGGTGGTCCGGGCCCATCGCCCGGGCGCCCGGGTTGTAGGTGCGCTCGTCGGCGGTCACCAGCACGTGCACCTTGCCACGCGGGTTGGAGTCGAAGTTGTACCACTCCTCGCTGCGGTTCCACTTGTCCGGCAGGCCGGCCGTCGACGGGTGCTTCTTGTCGGCGACGATGGCGGTGCCGGGCAGCACGCCGGGGGAGTGCTCCGGCATGTGGGCGCCGCCGTTGATGGTGTTGTCCCACCACGGGTATTCGGTGTCGATGCCCATGTCGGTGGCGTTGTGGATGGCCACGATGCCCTTGCCGCTGGCGAGGTAGCCCTCCACCGCCTGGCGTTGGGCGGCCGAGGTCCAGACCATGCCGGAGGTCTGGAGCATCACGATGACGTCGAAGGTCGCCAGGTTGGCGGCGGTGAAGACGCTCGAGTCCTCGGTCGCCACCACCTCGAAGTTGTTCGCTGCGGCCTGCTGCTGGAGCATGGAGATCCCGGCGGGGATCGAGTCGTGCCGATAGCCGGTGGTCTTGCTGAACACCAGGGCGCGGAAGGCCGGGGCGGCCGACGCCGGTGGGGCGAGTCCGAGAGCCAGTAACAGGCCCGCGATCACCGAAATGATCATGGTATTGCGACGCATGGCGTCTCCTAGGTAGGACGGGTAACTCCGCTTGCGCCCACGGGCTCACCCTGCGTCAGGTTGTACCTGGGACGCATAGGTGAGCACGAGTGCGCTGGTCTGTCCTCGTGCCGTTCGCCGAAACGGCAGTCAGACCCCCGGGACATCACTCTGAGTGACGGTGGCTGTAGTTCGTGTCCCGTGGTCCACAAGGTCAGGATGAGCCAGAAATAGATGGGTGTCAATGAATGGGGTGCCGTCCGACGTCTTGCCCTGATGACGACGGCCATGTCCGAATCGCTCGCACACGGCGTCGCTGCCGGACGAGTGACGGCCCTGGCAATCGGCCCCGGTCGAGGATTGCGGACCTGCATCCAAACATCTATGTTCTTCATACGTGTGATGTTTCGTCGATGTCAAGAGAATGTTCGCAACATAAAAACGTAAGTCTCCGCAGCTAGCTGCGAAAGTTCGTGGTCCGGCCACGAGCGGGTCGTACGCCGACCCGTGCACCTTGTCGATAACTACTATCTGTGAGGGCTTTCGGGATGTCAGATCCACCGCCGGCGCCGCTGCTCACCCTTCGGGGCATCGGCAAGTCCTTCCTCGGGGTACGCGTTCTCGGCGATGTCGACCTCGACGTCGCGCCGGGCGAGGTCCACGCCGTCGTCGGCGAGAACGGCGCCGGAAAGTCGACCCTCATGAAGATCGTCTCGGGTGGGTACGCCCCGGACGAGGGCACCATCGAGTTCGCCGGTGAGTCGCGGACCTTCCGTGGCCCGCGCGACGCCCAGCGGGCCGGCGTCGGCATCATCCACCAGGAGTTCAACCTCCTGCCGGAGCGCACCGTCGCGGAGAACGTCTACCTGGGCCACGAGCCGGTCCGGCGCGGGCTGGTCGACCGTCGGGAGATGCTCGACCGCACCACGCGCCTGCTCGCCTCGATCGGGGAGACGGCGTTGCCCGCCGACGCCCGGGTGGGGCAGCTCGGCGTCGCCCAGCAGCAGGTCGTCGAGATCGCCAAGGCGCTCGCCCTGGACGCGCGACTGCTCATCATGGACGAACCGACCGCCGCGCTGGCCGACCACGAGGTCGAGCTGCTCTACGGGTTGGTACGCCGGCTCCAGGATCGCGGCATCGGCCTGCTGTACGTCTCGCACCGGCTGGCCGAGGTGTTCGACCTGTCGAGCCGGATCACAGTCCTCAAGGACGGCCGCCACGTCACCACTGTGGACACGGCGGGCACCACCTCCGACGAGTTGGTGCGGCACATGGTCGGCCGGGAACTGTCCAGCTACTACCCGGACCGCGCCGCCCCGGAGGACCGGGGCCCGGTGCGGCTCAACCTTCGCGACGTGGGAAACCGGAAGCTGCGCGACGTCAACCTCCAGTTGCGCGCCGGCGAGGTGCTCGGCATCGGCGGCCTGCAGGGCTCCGGGCGCTCGGCGCTGGCCCGTGCGATCTTCGGGGTGTCGCCGTTCACGACCGGCGACGTCACGCTCGACGACCGGCCGGTCCGCCTGCGCTCACCCCGCACCGCGATGCGGGCCGGCATCGCCTACGTCACCGAGGACCGCAAGGGCGAGGGGATCGTCGCCCGGCAGTCGGTGCTCGACAACGCGCTGCTCGCCAGTCGGGCCGTCTTCGCGGCCCGGTCCGGCCGTGCGGCCCGGACCGTTCGGGTGCGCGAGCTGCTCAACGCCGTGGAGGTCCGTGGTGCGGGCGACGACCAGGAGATCCGTTTCCTGTCCGGCGGCAACCAGCAGAAGGTCGTGCTGGCCCGCTGGCTCGCGCTCAACCCGCGGATCCTGCTCTTCGACGAGCCGACCCGCGGCATCGACGTGGGCGCGAAGTCGGCCATCCACGACCTCGTCCGCCGCCTCGCCCGCGACGGTGCGGCCGTGCTGATGATCTCGTCTGACCTGCCGGAGCTGCTGGGCATGAGTGACCGCATCGTCGTCATGCGCGACGGCCGGGTCGCGGGCGAGTTGCCCGCCGGCGCGAGCGAGGAGGACGTCGTCACCCTTGCGGTCGGCGCCGTTCCGGAGGCCGCCAAGTGAGCGCGAGGAGTGAGCCGGGTTTGCGAGCCCCGCAGTCGCGAATGGAGATCACCACGTGAGCGCCCTGTCGCTCCTGCCGGCCCGCCGCCCCGTACCGGGCGTCTTCGTGGCCCTGACCCTCACCCTCGCGATCGGCTGGCTTGTCGTCCTCGTGGACGGCGGTCAGCTCTTCAACCAGTCCACGACCGTGAGTCTGCTGCACGTGGCGGCCGGCCTCGGGCTCGTCGCCGTCGGCCAGACCCTTGTCATCCTGGGTGGGTCGCTCGACCTCTCGGTGGCGTACGTGATCAGCCTCAGCACCCTCGTCGCCGCCGAGACGATGAACGGCAGCGACGGCGCGGTGCTGCCGGCGATCGGCCTGGTGCTCGTCGTCAGCGCCGGCATCGGGCTGTTCAACGGGCTCCTCGTCACCAAACTCCGGGTCAACGCGTTCATCGCGACCCTCGGTGTCGGGCTGCTGCTCAAGGGCTACCTCGACAACGGCTACGACGGGCCGGCCGGCACCACCGCGCCGTCGCTCGTACAGTCGCTCGGCTACCAGCGCGTCGGCCCGGTGCCGGTGTCGTTCCTGCTGCTGGTCGCGGTGACCGCTGCGGCCTGGTTCGCGCTCTCGAAGACCCGCTTCGGCCACCACCTGGTCGCCGTCGGCGGGGACCCGGAGGTGGCCCGGCTCTCGGGCGTGCGCAACGACCGGGTCCTCGTCACCGCCCACGTGCTGTGCTCGATGTGTGCCGGGCTTGCCGGCATCTACCTCGCCAGTCGGCTCGGCTCCGGCGCGCCCCGGGTGGGCACCGAGGGCCTCTACGACCTGGAGTCGATAGCCGCGGTGGTGATCGGCGGGACCGCCCTCGCCGGTGGGCGTGGTGGCGTCATCGGCACGGTCGGCGGAGTGCTGCTGCTCGCCAGCATCGACGCGATCTTCAACCAGTTGGAGGTCGACGCCTTCTTCAAGCAGGTGATCCGGGGCGCGATCATCATCGCCGCGGTGGCCGTCTACGCCCGCCGGACCATGCGAAAGGCGGCTGTCTAGTCATGCAGACCGTTGAGCGTCGTACGCTGCCGCTGCGTCTTCCGCGGGTCCGTCCCGGTGGCATCCTGCCGATTCTCGCGATTCTCGCGGTGCTGGTGGTGCTCGTCGGCATTCGGCAGCCCGACTTCCTCTCCCCTCCGTCGCTGATGTCGTTCCTCGGGCGGTCGGCGCCGATCATCCTGCTCGCCGCCGGCCAGTACTTCGTGATCGTCTCCGGCGAGTTCGACCTCTCGGTCGGCTCCCTGGTCACCGCGCAGGTGGTCGTCGCGGCCCGGCTCATCGACAGCGACCCGGGGCGTACCTGGCCCGTGGTGTTGCTCCTGCTCGCCTTCGGCGCGCTCGTCGGGTTGGTCAACGGCCTGATCACGACGCGGCTGCGGGTGCCGTCGTTCATCACCACCCTCGGCATGTTCCTGATCCTGGTCGGCGCGGTCTACCTGTGGTCCGACGGCGCCCCGAAGGGTGGCCTGTCGGAGGAGTTCCGGCGGTACGGTCGGCGGGCCTTCGAGGACGTGCCGGTGCTCGGTCGCGTGCCGTTCGCGCTGCTGGTCCTGGTGGCCCTCACGGTGGTGGCCGTGTTGCTGATGCGGTCCGACTTCGGCCGGACGCTCGTCGCCGTCGGCGACAATCCCCGCACCGCCGAGTTGAGCGGCGTACGCGTCTGGCGTACCCGCACGATCGCCTTCATCCTCAGCGGGCTCGCGGCGGCCGTCGCGGCGATCCTGCTGGGCGGCTACAGCGGCGTGTCGTTCCAGGCCGGCGCTGGCCTGGAGTTCGGTGCGATCACCGCCGTCGTCCTCGGTGGCGTCGCGCTGGGCGGGGGCCGCGGTTCGGTGGTGGGCGCGATGCTCGGTGCGCTGACCCTCGAACTGCTGTTCGCCCTCATGAATTTCTACGGCGTCTCCGGCGCCCTCAGGTCGACCGTCCAGGGCGGGATCATCCTGCTCGCCGTGGCGGTCTCGGCAACGCGTTCCTCGTCGAGATAAAGGGGTTCCCATAGTGCGACGTTCCATGGCGGCACTGGCCGCTGTCACCTTGCTGTCCCTTGCCGCCTGTTCCACCGATGAGCCGGGCGCGAGCCCCTCGAGCAGCGCCTCCGCCGCCGGCTCGGGCACCGGGGAACAGTCGAAGTTCTTCGTGCAGGCCGACTACGACGCCGAGCTCTCGCTGCTCGACGCGACCCCGACGGGTCCCGCCGACAAGCCGTGGGAGCAGGTGCTCAACCCGAAGCTGGTGGACACCGCCAAGTTCAAGAAGAGCGGTCCGCACAAGATCTGCTTCTCGAACGCGGCGCTCAACAACCCGTGGCGGCAGGTCGGGTTCAAGACCATGCAGGCCGAGGTCGAGGCGCAGAAGAGCCGCATCAAGGAGTTCGTGCACGTCGACGCCGAAGGTAAGGACCAGAAGCAGATCGCGGACATCAACGACCTGCTCGGCAAGGGCTGCGACGCGCTCATCGTCTCGCCCAACACCACCGCCACGCTGACCCCGGCCGTCGAGGCAGCCTGCAAGGCGGGGCTGCCGGTCGTCGTCTTCGACCGTGGTGTCGACACGAAGTGCCCGGTGACCTTCATCAACCCCATCGGCGGCTACGGGTTCGGCCACGTCGGCGCCGAGTTCGTCAGTCAGAAGATGAAGCCCGGCGGCAAGGTTCTCGCCCTGCGGATCCTGCCGGGTGTGGACGTCCTGGAGACCCGCTGGTCGGCGGCGAAGGTGGCCTTCGACAAGGCGAAGGTCGACGTCGTGGGCGTCGAGTTCACCGACGGCGACCCGGCCAAGACCAAGAAGATCGTCGACGACTACATCCAGCGCTACGGCACGATCGACGGCGTCTGGATGGACGCCGGCGCGGTTGCCGTCGCCGCGGTCGAGGCGTTCCAGGACGCGGGCAAGCCCGTTCCGCCGATGAACGGTGAGGACCAGCTCGACTTCCTGAAGATCTGGAAGGACAAGAACCTCACCGCGATCGCGCCGACCTACCCGACCTACCAGTGGCGTACGCCGATCATCGCGGCGCTGCGGATCCTCGACGGCGAGCAGGTCTCCAACCCGTGGAAGCTGCCGCAGCCGACCGTCACCCAGGACAACCTGGACAAGTACCTCGACGCGAACATGCCGCCGCTGCACTACGCGATGT
Organism: Micromonospora sp. DT231; assembly: GCF_049847025.1. Lineage (NCBI taxonomy): Bacteria > Bacillati > Actinomycetota > Actinomycetes > Micromonosporales > Micromonosporaceae > Micromonospora > Micromonospora sp. DT231. Next base: position 118,688 of record NZ_JBNCNO010000003.1, read on the forward strand.
GCGGCTGCACGGACCTGCCCGGCTACCCGCAGCGCTGGAAGTAGGTTCCGGTGTACGCCATCGGCGTCAACCCCTGGGTGTGGGCCTCGCCTGTCGACGACGAGGCCCTGGCCGCGCTGATCCCACGGATCGCCTCGTTCGGCTTCGACGCGGTCGAGCTGCCGATCGAGCAGCCCGGCGACTGGGACCCGGTCCGCACCCGGGACCTGCTGGCCGAGCACGGCCTCGTCGCCGCCGGGGTCTGCGCGGCGTTCTCGCCGGGGCGGGAGCTGGTCGACGCCGCGCCAGCGGTGGTGGAGTCGACGGTGGCGTACCTCAAGGGCTGCGTGGCGAGCGCCGCGGCCGTCGGCGCTGGATGCGTCGGCGGCCCGGTGTACGCCTCGGTCGGCCGCACCTGGCGGATGTCACCGGCGGCTCGCGCGGCCTGCTACGCGGATTTCCGGCGGGCCCTGGCGCCGGTTGCCGAGCAGGCCGGCGAGTTGGGCGTGAGCATCGGTGTCGAGGCGCTGAACCGCTACGAGACGAGCGTCGTCAACACGATCGAGCAGACGGTCGAGTTGATCGACGGTCTTCCATCGAGCGTCGGCATCATGATCGACACGTACCACATGAACATCGAGGAGGCCGACCCCTACGCGGCTCTCGCCGCCGCCGGCCCGCACATCAAGCACGTCCAGGTCAGCGGCTCCAACCGGGGCGCACCCGGTGCGGACCACTTCGACTGGCCCCGCTTCTTCACCGTCCTGCGGGACACCGGCTACCAGGGCGCGATCTGCATCGAGTCGTTCACGGCGGAGAACGAGGCCATCGCGGTCGCCGCGGCGATCTGGCGTCCGCTGGCCCCCTCGCAGGACCGTCTCGCCACGGACGGCCTGCGCTATCTCCGGGAGATCCTCGGGTGACCGCCCCCCATCACCCAAGGCCCGGCCCTCGGGCTCTGCCCGCCACCCCCCACTAGAGTCAGGAGCACCGTCCCGTGTCTGTCTCGTCCATCCCACCGCTGCGGCGACTGTTGGCCGGCGCCGCCGCGTCAGCGTTGACCGCGCTGGTCGCGGTGACCGCCTCGGCGTCCCCCGCGCTCGCGGCCACCACCACCCTCTACGCGTCGCCCTCCGGCAGCGGCACCAGCTGCTCGGCCAGCCAACCGTGTTCGCTGTCCGCCGCGCAGACCGCCGTGCGGGCAGCCAACACCACGATGTCCGGTGACATCGTCGTGGAGTTGGCCGACGGCGCGTACCGGCTCTCGTCGCCGATGCGGCTGACCGCCGCCGACTCCGGCAACAACGGCTACCAGGTGATCTGGCGGGCGGCCGCCGGCGCCCGTCCGTCGATCACCGGCGCCCGCGCGGTCACCGGCTGGTCGCTCGTCGACTCCGGGAAGAACATCTGGCGGGCCAACGTGCCCGCCGGCCTCGACTCCCGTCAGCTCTACGTCAACGGGGCCATCGCCACCCGGGCACGCACCGCCGTGAACCGCGCCGACTTCACCTTCACCACGTCCGGGATGCGGTTCAGCAACAGCGCGCTCAACTACCTCAACAACCTCGGCAACCAGAACCGGGTCGAGGTGGAGAGCGTCGGGTCGTTCACCGACAGGTACTCGCCGGTGCAGAGCATCAGCGGCAACTTCCTGACGATGCAGCAGCCCGCCTGGAACAACAACACCTTCGGGTTCGACACGTTGTCCCGCCCGCACCGTGCGGGTCCGTTCTACCTGGCCAACGCGTACGAGTTCCTGGACTCGGCGGGGGAGTGGTACCTCAACCCCAGCAGCGGCCAGCTCAACTACATCCCCCTCGCCGGGCAGAACATGAGCACCGTCAGCGTGGAGCTGCCGCAGTTGCAGTCCCTGGTGAACGTCGGCGGCACCCTCGACGCGCCCGCGCACCACATCTCGTTCAGCGGGATCACCTTCACCGGCACCAGCTGGCTCGGCCCGAGCAGCAGCAACGGCTTCGCCGACCAGCAGACCGGCGCGCACATCGTCGGCACCTGGGCCCGTCCGTCCGACGCGCTGACCTCCTGCCAGGAGGGCTGCTCGCTGTTCGAGGCCACCCGCCCGAGCTGGGCCCAGATGCCCGCCGCCGTGCAGGTCTCCGCCGCCAACACCATCAGCTTCAGCGACTCGCAGTTCGTCAACCTGGGGCAGACGGCCATCGGCATCGGCAACGACGCCAACGCCCACGCCAGCGGCGTCGGCCTGGCCGCCAACAACATCACCGTCACCCGCTCCGAGATCGCCCGCAACTCGGCCGGTGGCGTCGTGGTCGGCGGTGTGCGCGCCGACGCCCACCACCCGACCGACCAGCGGATGGTCAACCGCAACGTCACCATCAGCAACAACAAGGTGCACGACCTGGGCCTGGAGTACCGGGGCGTCGTCTCGATCCTGACCACCTACGTGAACACCTCGCTGGTGTCGCACAACGAGGTCTACAACATGCCGTACACCGGCATGTCGATCGGCTACGGCTGGGGCGCCAACGACGCCGGCGGCAGCCAGCACTACGCCAACCGTGGCCTGTACAACTACCAGCCGCGGTACACCACGGCGACCACCGCGGCCAACAACCAGGTCATCGGCAACTACGTGCACGACGTCATGCAGCAGATGACCGACGGCGGGTGCATCTACTCGCTGTCGGCGAACCCGGGCGGGTTGATCGCCGAGAACTACTGCCTGCGGACCAACGGCTGGTTCGGGCTCTACTTCGACGAGGGCTCGCGCTACTACACCGCCCGCAACAACGTGTTCTCGTCCACCGGCACCTGGGCCACCGCCAACTACTTCTACGCCGAGAACATGGGCAACTTCACGGTCACCAACAACTGGTCGACAAGCAGCGGCACGAACGTGACGAACGGTGACCGCGGCAACGTCGTCAACAACAACGTCACGGTCAGCGGCGGCAACTGGCCGTCGGGCGCGCAGACCGTGATCAACACGGCCGGCGTGCAGAGCGGTGGCAGCACCAACCCGACGAACGTGCAGCTCGTCGGCGCCCAGTCGGGCCGCTGTGCCGAGATCGGCAACTCCAGCACGACGAACGGTACGCAGGCCCAGATCTGGGACTGCATCAGCAACGCCGCCAACCAGCGGTGGACCCACACCGCGAGCCGGCAGCTCATGATCTACGGCACCAAGTGCCTGGACGCCTCCGGCCAGGGCACCGTCAACGGCACGAAGGTCGTGATCTGGGACTGCAACGGTGGTGTCAACCAGCAGTGGAACATCAACTCCAACGGCACCATCACGGGCGTGCAGTCGGGTCTCTGCCTCGACGCGAACGGCGCCGCGACGGCGAACGGCACGAAGTTGATCCTCTGGGCCTGCAGTGGTGGCACCAACCAGCGGTGGACGGTACGCAGCTGATCCAGTAGCTGGACACCGACAGGTTCGGGCCGGGGCACGATGCCTCGGCCCGGACCTGTCCGCTCTACCGGGCCACGTTCGCCCTCGCCGGGTCCACTGTCAGCCCGGTCGCGGCCTGGTAGCGGACCGGGATGGGATCGGTGAGTTCCCCGACGAACGTCCCGTCGACGTGGTCGAGGAAGCCGATGAGGGACCAGTCGTCGGCGGGTCCGGGGACCAGCCGGGGCGCGTACAGGTACGGGTGGGCGAACGGTTGGGCGGACGCGATGTTCCACGGCCCGAGGGTGGTCTCGCCGGGCGCCACCCAGATCCGGTGGTCGTCGCGCCGAGCGCTGCCGGTGGCCTCGGTGGAGAAGAGCAGCAGCGGCTGCCCGTCGAGGACCGCGACCTGGGGCACCTCCAGGTGACCGAAGCCGGCCGGAGTCGACAGCGGCGGCGCGACGGTCCAGGTGACGAGATCGGTGGAGGTGGCGTGCCCGACGACGCCACGGGTGTTCGCCGGACCGGTGTTGGCGCGGGCGGTGATGAGCATGTGCCAACCTTCGCCGTCGGGGTCGGGGAACACCCACGGGTCACGCCACGCCTGCTCGTACCACAGCTCCTTGTCCAGCAGCTCGTACCAGGTGGGGTCGGCCTGGACGATCGGTTCGGTGCCGTGCCGGTGCCAGGTCATGAGGTCGTCGGAGACAGCCAGTCCGATGCGTTGGACGAGCCCGTCCTCCGCGTGGCCGACCCCGGTGTAGAACAGGTACCACCGTCCGTCCGGCCCGCGGACGGTGCAGCCCGTCCAGGTCGCCAGGTCGTCCCAGCTGGGCGCGTCGGCGGGGACCACGGCGTCGGCGACCAGGCGCCACGAGCGCAGGTCCGCCGAGACGGCGTGGCCGATGGTGGCCCGGCGGTGGCGGCGGTGCGGGTCGTGCAGGGCGCGGGACGCGCGCAGGAAGAACACGTGCCAGAGGCCGTTGTCGTCCCGCGCGTACCAGCTGTCCCACACCCAGTGGTCGGGTAGATGAAGCATGGTCGGAAACCTAGCACTAAACCGTTTTAGCGTCGGTCAACGTCAAGCCGGCGGCACGCCTCGGAGGACCGGTGGTCAACCGGCCGGAGGCGCGAGGGAGCGGCGTCGGCGCAGGGGCATCGGAACGAGCGAGGGTTCGGCGGCGCCCCCGTCCAGGAGCAGCTCGACCGCTCGCCGCCCCATCTGCTCGTGCGGTAGCGCCGTGGTGGCCAGGCTCGGACGCAACCAGGCGGCGATCGGGTCGTCGTCGAACGAGATGACCGAGATGTCCTCGGGAACGGTCAGCCCCGCCTCGCCGAGCGCCTGGTAGGCGCCGAAGGCCAACCGGTCGTTCATGCAGATGATCGCGCTGGGTCGCTTCGGCTTGCTCAGCAGGCTGCGCATGGCGGCGTACCCGTGCTCGGGCAACCACTCGGTGCAGAAACACTCGGCCAGGAGGCCGACCTTCGCCTCGTCCAGCGTCTGCCGGATGCCGTGCAGGCGGGCGCTGGCGGCGAGCGAGACCTCCGGGTCGTCCTCCTTGAGCCGGTGGCGACCGATGAGCGCTATCGCGTCGCGGTGGCCAAGCTCCAGCAGGGCGGTGGCGACGGAGCGGCCGGCTCCCTCGTCGTCGGGGACCACGCTGGGCAGGCCGTCGGGGCTGGTGGCGTTGAGCAGCACCACCGGCCCGCCGAGGATGGCCGCGGGTACCGTCAGCCGTCGGGTCGCCATCGCCGCGTAGATCACTCCGTCGACCTGCCGGTCCAGGACGGCCTCGATGGCGTACTGCTCGAAGGTGGCGTCGCCCTGCGTCTCGGTGATGAGCAGGACGTGGTCCCGTTCGCGGGCCGCGTCGAGGGCACCGCGGATGAGGTCGCCGGCGAACCGGGTGGTGGCCACGATGTCGGAGACGAACGCGATGGTGGCCGTCTTGCGTGTGCGCAGGCTGCGCGCGGCGAGGTTGGGCCGGTAGCCGAGTTCCTCGGCGGCGGCGAACACCCGCTGGTGCGCCTCGGCCGAGAGTCTGGTGCCCTCCCTGCCGTTGAGCACCATCGACGCGGCGGTCTTGGACAGCCCGGCTTTCTGCGCGACGTCGGCGAGTGTTGCTCTGTTGCGGCCCATCAGTCCTCCGAATCAGGCGCGGTGCCACAGGCGCCGCTCCCGCCCATCATGATGCGTCGCCGTCCGGGATCGAGCGCCGGTCAGGTCGGCGTGGTGTGAACCCGACGTTTCCGCACCGTTGCCAAGTTGTCCTTGACAGCTCCCCGTGCCGCGCGCATGCTCTGCTAAATCAGTTTAGCGACCACTTCTGGTGCATCCAGAGGCCCCTTCGGTGGCCGTGCCGGGTTCTTTTCTGCTGACGGTACGGGTACTGCGCCCGGGCGACAGATCACGGCGTACGTGTCGTGGCGGCCACCCGGTCGTGGTGGTCCCGGTGGAGCCGTCGCGCGGCCATGGGTCGCGGGACGCGTGGTGATGTCGAGGAGTCATGAAATGGCAGAATTGCTGACAAAGTTTTCGCGACGGAGAACGGTGCTCCTCGCGTCGCTGCTGGCGGTCGGGATGGCCGCGACGGCCTGCAGCGCGCCGGGCGAGGACCGGTCGTCGACCCAGAAGTCCGATTCCCCCGTCAAGACGGAGCTGGGCACCGCCCCGATCACCCTGGACATGTACGCGGAGACCGGCTTCCCGCTGGCCAAGGCGCTGGCCGACGAGTTCTCCAAGCAGCACTCGAACGTCACGTTCAACATCCGTGAGGATCAGTTCACGGTGATCGTGGAGAACGCGCCCCGAGTGATGGCCTCGGACAACTCGCCCGACATCATCCGGCTCCCGACCATGGTCGACCTGGTCAAGGACGACCTGCTCAAGAACCTCGACCCGTACTTCACCGCGTACGGCTGGGACAAGTTCCCAGCCTCGCAGCTCATGCAGCTGCGCGTCGGCGAGAACACCCGCGGCACCGGCTCGCTGTACGGGATGGGGCTCGGCTACAGCGTCACCGGCGTCTTCTACAACAAGAAACTGGCCAGCCAGATCGGCATGACCCAGCCGCCGGCCACTGTCGCCGAGTTCGAGGAGCTGCTGGCGAAGGCGAAGACCAGCGGAGTCCAGCCGATCATGCAGTTCAACAAGAACACCGCGGGCATCAACTTCCCGCACCAGGCGCTACAGAACCAGTTCGGCGACCCGACCCAGGTCGCCGACTGGATCTTCCAGAAGCCGGGGGCCACGTTCGACACCCCGGCCGCGCTGAAGGCCACCCAGACCATTCAGAAGTGGGCCCAGGCCGGCTACTTCACCAAGGACGCCAACGCCCTGGACTACGCGGGCATGGTGGGGGAGTTCCAGAAGGGCAACGGCCTGTTCATGTTCAACGGCGACTGGGAGTCGGCCAACCTCGACAAGTCGATGCCCGGCAACGTGGGCTTCTTCCTCTTCCCCACCGAGTCTCCCGGTGCAAAGCACGTGGCGATGTCCGCCCCCAACACCTTCGGCGTCTCGGCCAAGGCCAAGAACCCGGACGCCGCCGCGTACTTCCTGAACTGGGTGCACACCAACGCCAAGGCCCGCGAGATCTCGGTGACCGTCGGCGGCTCCAGCCCCGGCGGCCCGAGTGACCTGCCGGTGCCGAGCGCCGCCCCGAACACCGTGCTGGCCGAAACTCTGAAGGCGTCGCAGCAGCTCGGCGCGGAGAACGGCGCTGTGGACTTCACAGCGAACGCGACCGGCGGCATCTTCGCCGCCGCGATCACGCCGGAGATGCAGAAGCTGATCGCCGGTCAGCAGACGCCCGAGGGGTACGTGAAGGCGGTCCAGGCCGAGTATCAGAAGGAACTGTCCCGATGACGTCTGCCCTCGGCAGCGCACCAACCGGGCGCGACGATCGTCGCGCCCGCCCCACCCCGACGCGGGCCCCCCCCGTACCGGGGGCCCCCGCGGCCGGGGCCCGCGGGGTGTTAGTCCGGCCCCGGGCGCTTATAAACAACACGCAGGGGGGAGTAAGATGACGCGGCC
>NZ_JBNCNO010000003.1:126085-515469 GCF_049847025.1 Micromonospora sp. DT231
CCGCCGCCCCCCCCCCCCCGGGGCGCCCCGCGCCCCCCCCCCCCCCCCCCCCGCGGCCCCCCCCCCTCGCCGGGGGCCCCCCCGCGGCCGGGACCGGCTGGTTGTACGTCCTGCCCGCCCTGGTGATGTACGCGGTGTTCGTCCTGCGCCCGCTCGTCCTGACGCTCCAGTACTCGCTCTACGACTGGAACGGCATCGGGGTGGCCCGCTGGGTGGGCCTGGACAACTACCTCACCGTCTTCACCGACAGCGACCTGCTGAAAATCATCGGCAACGCGATGGTGCTGATCGTCTTCTTCAGCTTCATCCCCGTCGCGCTGGGGCTGTTGGTGGCGAGCATGGTTCGCCGGATCACCACCGGCGCGTTCGGCACCGTCGTCCGTACCATCCTGTTCCTGCCGCAGGTCATCCCCCTGGTGGCGGCGGGCATCGCGTGGAGTTGGCTGCTCTCGTCGAACGGTCTGGTCAACCAGGCGCTGCGCGCGGTCGGGCTGGGTGGCGTCGCCCGCGCCTGGCTCGGCGACTTCGACACGGCGCTGCCAGCCGTCGGCGTCATCGGGGCCTGGGTCCTGCTCGGCCTCTGCACGATCCTGCTGGTCACCGGCATGAGCAAGATCGATCCGGCGCTGTACGAGGCCGCCCGCCTCGACGGTGCCGGTCCGGTCCGCGAGTTCCTCGCCGTGACCCTGCCCAGCCTGCGCCAGGAGATCGGCGTCTGCCTCACCGTGACGATCATCGCGGCGTTGGCGAGCTTCGACATCGTCTACATCTCCACCAGCGGCGGCCCCGGCCTCCAGACCACGGTGCCGGGCCTGGAGATCTACCGGCTGGCCTTCTCGCAGCGGCAGGTCGGGCTGGCCTCGGCGCTCGCCGTCGTACTCATGCTGCTCGTGCTGGCGTGTGTGCTACCGATCCAGCGCCTGAGCCGAGGGGACAAGCAGTGAACCTGAGCCGACGCGAACAGTTGACCGGCCGGGTCTTCCTGATCGCCCTGATCGTCGTCACCCTGCTGCCGTTCGTGAGCATGCTCTCGGCGGCGTTGCAGCCCCGGGGCACAGTGCCCAGTGGGCTCGACTGGCCGTCCGACCCGCAGTGGGGCAACTTCGCCGACGCCTTCACCGCCGCGAACATGGGCGCCCTGCTCCGCTCCAGCCTGCTCATCGTGGCCGGTGTCGTACCGGTGTCGGTGCTCATCGCGACCATGGCCGGCTTCGGGCTCGGTCAGCTGCGGGTGCCCGGCGGCCGACTCGTCTTCGGTCTCTTCCTGCTGGGTCTGACCCTGCCGTTCGAGGCGGTGGTCACGCCGCTTTACTACCAGATGCAGGACCTCGGCCTGCTCAACACCCGTTGGGCCATCATCCTGCCGCTGATCGGGCTGTACATGCCGTTCGCGGTGTTCTGGATGCGGGCACACTTCACGAACGTGCCGGTCGAGTTGTCCGAGGCGGCCCGGGTGGACGGCAGCAGCACGTGGCAGTTGTTCTGGCGGGTCCAGGTGCCGCTCGCCCGGCCGGCGATCGCCTCGCTGACGATCCTGATGTTCCTCTGGACGTGGAACCAGTTCCTGCTCGCCATCGTCCTCGTGGACGACGCCACCAAACGCACCATGGCCGGGGCGCTCGGAGCGTTCCAGGGCCAGTGGGGCACCGACCTGGTGCTGCTGTGTGCCGGGTCGCTGCTGATCCTCACCCCGACCCTCATCGTGTTCCTGATCTTCCAGCGACAGTTCATCAAGGCCCTGATCCAGGGGTCAGTGAAGGGGTAGGCAGTGGTCACACAGCCGCAGATCCACGGCGACGTCGACGATCGCTTCGGGCGCGTCGCCGACGTCTTCCGCGACAACTTCACCTCCCGGGGAGAGGTCGGCGCCGCGGTCACCGTCTACGTGCGCGGCAGCAAGGTCGTCGACCTGTACGGCGGGGTGGCCGACACCCGTACCGGGCGGCCCTGGGACGCGCAAACGCCGGTCGTCGTCTTCTCCTGCACCAAGGGGATCCTGGCGATCTGCGCCTACCTGCTGGCCCAACAGGGCCGGCTCGACCTCGACGCTCCCGTGACGCGCTACTGGCCGGAGTTCGGACAGCACGGCAAGGCGGACATCCCCGTGCGCTGGCTGCTCACGCACCAGGCCGGTCTGCCCGCCGTGGACCGACCGCTGACCCTCGACGAGGTGCTGGCGTGGGATCCGGTCATCAAGGCGATCGAGGCGCAGGCCCCGCTGTGGGAGCCGGGCACGGCGCACGGCTACCACTCGATGACCTACGGCTGGCTGGTCGGAGAGGTGATCCACCGCATCACCGGCCAACTGCCCGGCGCGTTCTTCGCCGACACCGTCGCGGGCCCGCTCGGCCTGCACACCTGGCTGGGGCTCCCGGCCGCCGAGAGCGACACCGTCGCCTGGGGCCTGGCCCCGCCCCCGGACCCCGACCCGTTCGTGGACCCGGTCGCCGAACGGGGCATCACCATGGGTGGCGCATTCGCCTTCCCCGCCGACGCCGACGGCCTGGTGAGCTTCAACGACGACGCCATCCGGGCCGCCGGTGTCCCCGGCGCGGGCGCGGTGAGCACGGCCGAGGGCCTCGCACGCCTCTACGCCGCCTGCGTGTCGGAACTCCACCGTGGACCGCTGCTCACGGCGGCGTCGGTGGACGACGCGGTGGTGGTCCGTTCGCGTGGGCAGCAGCGGCACGGGCCGCCGGACACCGGGCAGCGCTGGGGCACCGGCTTCCTGTTGCACTCGCCACCGGCCCGGCCCCTGCTGGGTGAGCGCAGCTTCGGCCACGACGGCGCGGGCGGGAACCTGGCCTTCGCCGACGCCGAGCATCAGCTGGGCTTCGGCTACGTGGTCAACCAGATGCGCGGGATGGGCGACGAGCGCGCCAATCTGCTCACCGCCGCCGTCCGCGCCTGCCTGGACGACTGAGGCGACCGGGCCCAGCGCGGCTCCGGTGATCATGAAGTTGTTGCCATTAAGCCCGGCGCCTCGGCGCAACAACTTCATGATCACCGTGGTTCGGAACTCGCGTCACCGGTTCCGATCTCCCGGAGCACTGCAAAAAACCTGCAAGCGCTAACCCTTGCCTTCGGGGAAACCGCTTTCCTACCATTGCGTTACATCGATGTCTTATTCCTGGATCGGGTCATCGCGCATCGATCAACGTGGCCGGGGCGGTGCCGTTTGGGCGGCCAACCCCGCGCTTGTCAGGGCCGGGCAGCCCTCGGCAATTAATTCTCGTCAATGCAGCGTCTCCGTGATCGCACCCGAGTGCGGTCGGGCGACCGCGGCGCTCCGGCGATGGACCTGACGAATGCGAAGGTGAGGCAAAATGAGACGACCAGTCGCATTGCGACTTCAGGCAGCACTGGCCACGGCGGCCGTCGGGGTCGCCATCGGCGTGACTCTGCCGACGCCCCAGGCGTCGGCGGCGGTCGGCAGCGCCACCGGCTATGCCACCCAGAACGGCGGGACCACCGGCGGCGCGGGCGGCCAGACCGTACGGGCCACCACCGGCACCGCGATCCACGCGGCGCTGTGCGGTCGCGCCAGCGGCAGCACCCCGATCACCATCGAGGTCACCGGGACCATCAACCACGGCAACACCAGCAAGGTGTCGGGGTCGAGCTGCAACACGGCGGACGGTGTGATCGAGCTCAAGCAGATCAGCAACGTCACCATCATCGGTGTCGGCAGCGGCGCGCTGTTCGATCAGCTCGGCATCCACATCCGCGACTCCAGCAACATCATCATCCAGAACGTGACAGTCCGGAACGTCAAGAAGTCCGGCTCGCCCATCTCCAACGGTGGGGACGCCATTGGTATGGAGAGCACGGTCCGCAACGTCTGGGTCGACCACGTCACCCTGGAGGCCTCGGGCGGGGAGTCGCAGGGGTACGACGGTCTGTTCGACATGAAGGACAACACCCAGTACGTCACCCTGTCCTACAGCATCCTGCGCAACTCCGGGCGCGGCGGCCTCGTCGGGTCCAGCGAGACTGACCTCTCCAACAGCTTCATCACCTACCACCACAACCTGTACGAGAACATCGACTCCCGGACGCCGCTGCTGCGCGGCGGCACGGCCCACATCTACAACAATCACTACGTGAGCCTGCGCGAGTCGGGCATCAACTCCCGGGCCGGTGCGAAGGCGAAGGTGGAGAACAACTACTTCCGGAACTCCAAGGACGTGCTGGGCACCTTCTACACCGACCAGCGCGGCTACTGGCAGGTGAGCGGCAACATCTTCGACAACGTCACCTGGTCCGGCGCCGGCAGCGACAACTATCCCGCCGGCCCCAACCCGACGTCCAACACCACGGTCACCATCCCGTATCCGTACAGCCTCGACGGCGCGAGTTGCGTGCCGGAGATCGTCCGGCAGACGGTGGGCGCCAACACGGGCCTGCGGGTGTCGAACGGCAGTTGCTCTCCGCAGAGCCCGCCGCCGACCACGACTCCGCCGACGAGCGCCCCGCCGACCACGCCGCCGCCGGGTGGCGGGACCAACCTCAGCCTCGGCGCTGGTGCCGACGGATCCAGCAAGGCCAGCGGGACCAGCTACGGCAACGTGCGGGACGGCAACATCGGCACCTACTGGTCACCGGCCGGAGCGACGGGCACCATCTCGATCAAGTGGGGTTCCGCGACCCGGGTGTCCCGAGTGGTCATCCGTGAGCCGTCGGGGACCCAGGGCTCCATCGGAGCCTGGCAGCTCGTCAACAACGACAACGGGGCTGTCCTGGCCTCCGGCAACGGGGCGGGTTCCATCACCTTCTCCTCGACCGCCCTAAGCAAGATCAACTTCAGGATCAACAGCTCCAGCGGTACGCCGCGGGTCGGCGAGTTCGAGACGTACGCCAGCTAGCGCCTGTGGGCGGGAGCGGCGGAACCTGTCGCTCCCGCCCGGGCTGACGGTCACCGCTGGTTGTGGATGAGAGTCAGGAGGGCGCCGTGCGTCCGCTCGTCGGCGGCGACGACAAGACCTTTCCCGCCGGGGTGAACCGGCCCGCCGTCGATCCCGGTGACCACACACCCGGCAGCCTGGCCGAGGGCGATTCCGGCCGCGAAGTGGACGCTGTCGCAGAGGTGCTCGCCATCGGTGACGTAGCCGGCGCGCCGACCGGCGGCCACCCAGGCCACGGCCAGCGTGGTGGAGACGACGCGTGGGCGGAACTGTTCGACGAACCCCTCGTCCGCGAGCATCCGGGCGGCCAGGAAGACGTGCCGGTGGGGAAACGGCGGGTCGAGATTGACGTCGACGAGTCGTGACTCGGCCGACGGGGTGAGCGGCTCGTCGACGCCACCACGCCTGGCGTACGCGGCGGTGCCGTCGGTCCAGAACACCTCGTCGGTGAACGGGTCGGCCGAAGCGGCCACGGAGACGCGTGTCCCGGCCCGGAGAGCGACGTTGACCGAGGTCAGCATGGTCCGTACGGCATAGTTCAGCGTTCCGCACAACGGGTCGACCAGCCACGTACGTCCGTTCCCGCCGGTGCCGGTGCGCCCGCTCTCCTCCGCCAGCACGGCGTCTTGCGGGCGTCCGGCGCGCAGGACGTCGAGGATTGCCTTCTCGGCCTCGACGTCCGCCGTGGTGGCGAAGTCGTCCCCGGTCTTGCTGAAGCGTGCCAGCGATGTGCCGTACTGCTCGCGGACGACAGCGGCTCCGGCTTCCGCCGCCGCGATGGCCAGTGCGTGGTCGGTGATTGACATGTCCGACATGATGCCGCCCGCCCCCACGACGGGCGGGCGGGCGGCATCGCAGGCACCTCAGCAGCCGCACTCCGGCGGCACGATGTAGAAGAAGACACTGCCCGTGGTCGTCCGGTACGTGGCGGTGCCGGACCAGGAGAACTCGTACTGGAACTGCGGGTAGGTGCTGGCGTCCATGGTCGGCGGCGAGTCGCGGTAGGAGAAGGTGCCGTCGGCGGCGGTGGTCACGCTCGGGAGGGTGAGCGATGAGCCGTCCGGGCCGATCCGCTGCACGGTCAGCTTCAACCGCCCGCTGATCGACTCGCCGTGGAGATCCGTGACCGTGCCCTCGATGACCGCCTGCTGCCCGTTGAGCAGGGTGCGGTCGGGAGAGGTGGCCTCGATGAACGACGGCTGTTTCTGCACGGTGACGGAGATGGCGCCGGTGGTCCTGCGCTGGGTGGAGTTGCCGTCCCAGGCCACGGTGTAGGTCACCGGCCCCGTCCTGCCCACGGTGTCGTCGAAACCGAACCCGCACGAGGCGTCGGTGGTGACGTCCGGCAGTCGCTTCGCCGCACCGCCGTTGATCCGCCGGCTCAACTGCACCACGGTCGGGCCCTGGCACACGCCGACGTCGTAGGTCACGGCACCGGTGACCCGCAACGGCACCCCGATGTACGCGGGCTCCGCCACCTGCCCGGCGATGTGCGAGTCCGCGGATGTCACCGCGACCTCGTGGCTGGCGGACGGTGACGCGTACACGGAGTCGCCGTGCCAGGTGACGGTGTAGACGTGCCGGCCGCCCTGGCTGGGTGTGTCGAGGATGGTGAAGGCGCCACGGCTGTCGGTGGTGACGTTCGGCAGTTGTTCGACGGCGCCGTCGAGGCGGTTGTTCCAGATCGTCCGGGTCACCGCCAGGGTCTGTGGCTGCTCCGGAGCCTTGCCGTCGAGGCCCAGGACGCCGGAGAGCGAGAGCCGGCTGCCGTCCCTGCCGTTGCTCGGTCCGCCGAGGGTGAGCGTCGCGGTGCGGCCGTCGACCGGGACGGTTACCGAGGCGGTGCTGCGTTGATAGTCCGCGGTCGGATTCCAGTAGACGTCGTAGCGGATCTGACCACTCAGCGGGGGGACGTCGGTGAGGGTGAAGGTGCCGTCGGCCGCGGTGGTGACCGAGAGGGTGGCCCAGGTGCCGTCCGGAATCGTGCGGGTGACCTGCAGCTCCTGCACCCCCGGAGCGGCGCCGTCGGCAAGGGTGAGCCGGCCGGTGATGCGCAGCGGGTCGAGCGCGGTCCCGGAGGCGGGCGCGGTCAGGGAGATGGCGGACGCCGGAAGCGTCGCGTCAGCCACTCGCCAGAGCCAGAAACTCTCGGCCCCCTCCATGACCGCGAAGGCGTCGTTGCCGAGGAAGCTCACGGCACCACCCACCAGGTAACCCCTCTCGGGGCGGGCGGTGTTGACCACCGTGCCGTTGGCGGTGTCGTGGATGACCAGCGCCGGACCGTCAGGGGAGCGGTGGCCGGCAGCGAGGTGTCGGCCGTCCGAGCTGAACGCCGCCGCCGTCGCCCAGGCCGAGGAGGAGTCGCCGTAGCGGCGCACCTCGGCGAGGGTGGTGGTGTCGTACGCGAAGTGCAGGAAATCCGCTCCCCAGGCGACGACCAGCAGCGAGCCGTCCGGGGTCAGCGCCAGGTCGTTGAGAGTGGGCACCTCGATCGTGCCGCGCTCGGTCGCCTGCTGGCCGTCGACGGAGTAGACGTGAACCACCGACGGATGCAGATCAGTCTCACCGAGGGCCAGCACACCGCCGGCCACGGCGACGGCCGGCGCACCGAACGTGTTGTCGATGATGGCGGCGACGGTGGGGGTGGCCGCGGCGACGTCGAGGGTCAGCACTCCGCCCTCGTGGACACCCTCGCAGCCGTAGCCGATCCAGAGCCGACTGCCGGAGAGCGCGAGGTGCCGGGGGCAGCGCCGCCCAACGTCGATCTTGCGGGTGACCTTCGCGGTGCTCGGGTCGATCTCCGCCACCTCGCCGCTGTCGTACAGCGCCACGTAGAGGCGGTCTCCGCTGGGCGTGCTGGCGAGGCCGTTCGCGCCGGCAAGCCCCGTCACCGTGTCGGTGATGGCGCCTGTCGCGTCGGCGACGATCACCCGGTCCTCCGCGGAGACGAAGACCCGGCCGCCGCCGGCAGCGGTGTCGGCGACGTCGGTGACATCTGGCAGGAGCGTCATGCTGTCAGCGGAAGCGCTGGGTGGGGCCGCGGCGACGGCCGGCCCGGCCACGCCGACCGCGGCGGCGGCGACCAGGGTCGCCACGGCGGTCACGCCCGCGATCCGGCGCGGTAGTGCGGCGCGCGCCCGTGCGGATGATTGTCGGTGCAGCATCGATGTCCCCCGTCTGGGGCGTCAGGTCGGCACCCCGCAGGGGATCATGGCTGGCCCCTCCGGCGGGAATCCACCCGACTTCGCCAGGCGACCGGACATCTTCACATGTCGATAACTGCGACATTGTGCGTGCCGCACCTCGCGGCGACGGGCGGGTGACGGTCAGGAGACCGCCGCCCGCACCAGCTCGACGACCCTCTTCTCCACGGCGGGGCTCCACTTCTGCAGCGCGTACGCCACCGGCCACAGGTCGCCGTCGTCGAGGTTTGCCGCGTCCTGGAAGCCCAGGGTCGAGTAGCGGTAGTTGAACTTGCCGGAGTCCTGGAAGAAGACGACGATCTTGCCGTCGGCGTTCGCGTACGCGGGCATCCCGTACCAGGTCTTAGGGGACAGCTCGGGGGCGGCGGCGGTCACCGCCACATGGACGCGCTCGGCGAGCGCACGGTCGTCCGGCTCCATCTGCGCGATCCGGTCGAGGAGCGCCTGGAGCCCGTCGGCCTTCTTCGCGCCCTTCTTGCCCTCGGCGCGCAACTCGGCGGCGCGCTCCTGCATCGCCGCCCGCTCCTCGGCGCTGAAACCGTCGGACGTGGTCGTGGTGGTCTTCGCGGACATGCGCGGGCTCCCTCTCGATCAGGTGCGGCACCATGCCGCGACCTGGGAAAAGGTTAGGCCGGACGACACCGGCCGGGCTTCTCGATTCCTGATCGGTTAGGCCGACGCTCGGGCAGCGGCGATGGTTCGTCCGCGTTCGGACTCTCCGAAGCGGTCGAGCATGGCCCGCACCTCGTCGGCGCTGACGTTGGCGCCGAACAACTCACTGCCGGGTTCGAGTCGTACGCCCTCGGCCAGGGGGCCGGCGACGACCGGATCGAAGCCCAGCGCGTCCACCAGAGTCGCGACCGTGGCAAGGTCCGTGGCGTCGTCGCCGGCGATCGCGATGGCCTTGCGGTCCGGCGTTCCCCTCGGCCGCGACCCGTCCTCCAGATCGTGGTAGCCCATGTGGTTGAACGCCTTGACGACGCGCGACCCGGGCAGGAACGCCTGGACGATCTCGCTGGACGAGGTACGCGCGTCGGTGAGGTCGTCGCGGATGCCGTCGATCTCCCACCAGTAGTTCATCGCGTCGACGACGAGCTTGCCGCGCAGCGCCTCGGCGGGAACGCTGCGGTACTTACCCAGCGGCAGGGCGAGGATCACGATGTCGGCGGCGGCCACCGCGTCGACGGCCGTGGTGGCCGCCGCCCCCGGAGCGAGCACCTCGACGGTGAGGGCGATCTTCGCCGGGTCGCCGGAGCCGGCGACCAGCACCCGGTAGCCGGCGGCGACGGCGAGCCGAGCGAGCACCGTGCCCACCTTGCCGGCCCCGAGCACACCAAGGGTCTGGGGTCGGTCGTTGTCGAACATGTCGTCCTCTCGGTTCTGACGTGCTGATCAGGCCAGCAGTTCGCGGACCATGGGGATCACCCTGGAGCCGTACAGTTCCACGGCCCGCATCCGTGCGCTCGCCGGTTGCGCCCCGGCCGAGTAGATGAGGTCGAACCGGCCGACTCCGAGGCTGCGGATCGCGCGGGCCATCCGGCGGGCCACCGTCTCGGGTGAGCCGATGTAGAGGGAGCCGTGCTCCACCTCGGAGTCGAACTCCTGGCGGCGGATCGGTGGCCAGCCGCGCAGCGCGCCGATCCGGTCGCGCATGACGCGGTAGTGCGGCCAGTAGATCTCCTTGGCCTCCTCGTCGGTGTCGGCGATGAAGCCCGGCGAGTGCATGCCGACCGGGTGCGCCGTCGTACCGAGTTGGTCGGCCGCCCGGCGGTACAGGTCGATGTAGGGCGCGAAGCGTTCGGGAGCGCCGCCGATGATGGCGAGCATGAGTGGCAGCCCGTACTGGGCGGTGCGGACGACCGACTGTGGTGAGCCACCGACGCCGACCCAGGTGTCCAGGTGACCCGACTCCGTCTTCGGAAAGACGTCGGCGTTGTCCAACGGGGCACGCAGGGTGCCACTCCAGGTGACCGGCTTCTCGTCGAGCAACTTCACGAACAGCTCGATCTTCTCCTCGAACAGCGTGTCGTAGTCGCGCAGGTCGTAGCCGAAGAGGGGGAACGACTCGGTGAACGAGCCGCGCCCGAGGATGACCTCGGCCCGGCCGTGCGACAGCGCGTCCACAGTGGCGAAACGCTGGAACACCCGGACCGGGTCGTCCGAACTCAGCACGGTCACCCCGGAGGCCAGCCGGATCCGTGAGGTACGGGTGGCGATGCCCGCCAGCACCGTCTCCGGGGTCGACACCGAGTACTCCGGCCGGTGGTGCTCGCCCAACGCGATGACGTCGACGCCGAGTTGGTCGGCGAGCACCGCCTCGTCGACGACCTGGCGGATCGCCGCGGCGTGGGAGACGAGATTGCCGGCGTCGTCCTCCGGTACGTCGCCGAACGTGTCGAGGCCGAACAAGAGATCAGACATGGGTGGGCTCCTTCGCCAGCAGCTCCCGGACCCGCGGCGCGACCTCACTGCCCAGCAGTTGGATGGTGCGCGCGCGTGCCTCGCGGGGCAGGTGCATGATGTCGTACTTCAGGTCGAAGCGGTTGAGCCGCAGGTCGCGGGCGACCGTGGCGATCTTCTGCGCCACCGTCTCGGGTGATCCGACGAAGAGCGCCCCGTGGTCGATTTCGGCCTCGTAGCGTGCGCGGTCCGGTTTGTAGAAGCCGCGTTCCGCGGCGAGCGCCGCCGCGACCGGCTGCCAGTACCGCCACCACGTCTCCACCGCCTCCTCGTCGGTGTCTGCGACAAGGCCGAGTGAGTGCTGCCCGATTGGCTGCGGGGTATGCCCGAACTGTTCGAGCGCTTTGGTGTACAGGTCGACGTGGCCGGCGAACCGCTGGGGTCGCCCACCGATGATCGCCAGCATGAGCGGGAGACCGTGCCGGGCGGCGCGGACCACCGAGTTCGGGCTGCCCCCGACGCCGATCCACGTCGGGATCCCGCCGGGTCGCATCCGTGGGTGCAGGCGCTTCTCGGTCAGCGGGCTTCGTACGGTTCCCGACCAGGTGACCGTTTCGTCGCGTCGCAGCCGCAGGAAGAGGTCCAACTTCTCCTCGAACAACCGCTCGTAGTCGGCCAGGTCGTAGCCAAACAGTGGAAACGACTCGGTCGCCGACGCGCGTCCGAGGACGAGCTGGGCGCGGCCGTTGGACACGGCGTCGAGGGTGGCGAACTCGTGGTAGAGGCGTACCGGGTCGTTCGTGCTGAGCACGGTGACCGAGGTGCCGAGGCGGATCCGCTCGGTCGCCGTCGCGGCCGCCGCGAGCAACACGGGTGTCGCCGAGTCGTTGTGGCCCTCCCGGTAGTGCTCACCGAGGCTGAACACGTCGAGTCCGACCGACTCGGCGAGTCGTGCCTCGTCCACGAGGAGTCGGACGGTCTCGGCGTCGCTCAGGACCCGGTCGCCGTCGGTGGCCACCTCCCCGAACGAGTTGAGCCCCAGTTCGAAACCTGTAGCTGTCATCGTGACCTCCTCGGCTCCCGTCGGCGACCCGCGGGAAGCGGACCTACCGGTTGACGTGTCAATGATGCTAACTTGGCGATTGACACGTCAATTCCCGGGAGAGGTGAGATGACGGAGACCACACCCGCCCGGCGGGGAGGACGCCAGCTGCCGGCGGCCGAGGAGTTGCGGATCTGGCGGGACTTCATCGAGACGACGGCGGCGCTCAGCTCCCGGCTCGAGTCCCGCCTCCAGGGTGACTCCTCTCTCTCGACCGGGGACTACGCCGTGCTGCTCGCTCTCAGCGAGGCGCCGGACCGGGCGATGCGTTCGTCCGCGCTCGCGGCGCACATCGGCTGGGAGCGGAGCCGGCTCTCCCACCACCTGGGCCGGATGGAGCGGCGCGGCCTCATCCGCCGTCAGGAGTGCGCGACGGTCCCCCGGGGAGCGGAGGTGCAGCTCACCGCCGCCGGTGCCGAGGCGTTCGGCAACGCGACATTTCCCCACCTGCGCGCCATTCGCGAGCTCTTCGTCGACGCCCTCACGCCGGAGCAGATCGTCGCGGCCGGCGAGATCGCGGCCGCGCTGCGAGCGCGCCTCGACGCGCCGGACGCGGGGTGATCACCAGGGAGGCTCCGGTCACCTGGTGAGTTGCCCGAGCACCGTGGGGTCGGTGATCGTGTCGTCGGCCGCCAGCATGATCGCCTTGGACAGGATCGTCGACAGCATGGGGTCGTCGTCGAACGGCAGGTGCAGCCGGCCGGTGCGGTCGCGCGCCGCGACGATGCACAGGTAGGCGTCGTCGGGCTCCATCAGGATGGTGCCGGACCCGAGGTGGATCCGGTACGTGCGGATGGTGCCGCGGACGTGCAGGTACCGCTCGGAGAGGCGCACCCGGTCGGCGATGGTGGTGCGCGGCAGCAGCCGGGCCAGCGCGTCCCGTCGTACCTGCGCCGAGGGTGCCAACTCCGCGACGACAGTGCTGCGCCAGTAGTCGTGGAAGCGGTCCTCGCCGCGGTCGGCCCACTGTGGGTCGCTGGCGATCGAGGTGACGCCGACGAACAGGTCCACGTCGCGCATGGCCTCGCTGAACACCAGTGGTGGCACGTCGACGACAGGCGTCGGTTGCCACGTCGCGCCGTCGCGGCGGGCGAAACGAACCTGGTCGGTGGAGCAGTACTCCACGTCGAAGCGGCGTTCATCCGCGTTGTCGACAAGTTGGTGGTGAAACGACGCCCGCCACGCGCCACCGCCGAAGGGCTTGGTGGCTTCGCTCTCGTAGCCGCCGTCCCAGGTGCCGAGGTATCCGGCCTGCCAACCCCGGGCGCGCAGGAGCGCGTTCGCCTGCCGGTACCGCAGGATGTGGGCGGCGAACCTGTTGGAATAGGTGTGGGTCAGCTCCTCGGCGGGCGTGCGCAGATAGACCTCCCGGAAGGCCTGCTTGAACGGCTGTGTCAGACCGGTGGCGAGGATGTGCTCGCGCCAGGCGAAGACCTCGTCCGTCGTCGCGCGGGCCGGATGCCAGAGCCTGACCCGGTCGCCGGGAACGGCCCGGCCCTCCCGGTCGGCGATCGTCCAGCCGTCGCTGTCGCGTCGGGGCAGACCCGCCGTCCACAGGTGGCCGTCGGTGCTGGTCTCCCACACCAACCGCCGGCCGTAGGCCGACGTGATCGGGTGGTCGAGGAATCGGGACGACCAGTCCGAGGGCGACCAGGTGCGCTCCTCGGAGAGCAGCCCCTCCACCCGCTGGCGCTCGGCGGTGAGGGTCGCACCGACGCGTTTGGCGAGGTCACGCAGCTGCTTGAGCTCGTCACCGTACGCCTGCTTGACCGCGGCTGGCACGCCCTTGAGCGCGACGGCGTCACGGGCGAAGGCCAGGCGCGCCTTCTCGCCGGTCACCTCGACCGCCGCGTCGTACGGCCCGACCCGCGCGCACAGTCGCCCGTCGGGGCCGAGCCCGTGGTCGTCGACGGTGAGGTCCATCATCTCGCTGACCGACCACCCGCGCAGCGCCCCGAGGTGGGACAGTGCGGCCTGGATCCGGCTCTGCACCGCCTTGTTGCGGACCGTGACCGCCAGCCTCGCCAGCGTGCGGACCGGCGCCTCGCCGCCCCGCCCCGCGAGTAGCGCGATGGCCGCCACTGCCGTCCTCTGCGCGTGGGGAAAGCCGGGCGCCTGTCGTGGCGCCGCTGCCGCGGCGGTGGTGACACGTGCCAACAGGTCGGTGGCCGGCTCGTCCGGCTGCCGGGACAGCGCCCAGGCCAGGCCGCGGAGCAGGCGGTCCGAGTCGTCGTGCAGGGGCCGACCGTAGCCGGCGAACGCGTCGAGGATCGATCGCACGGCAGCGGTGCCGCCCGGTGTGGTGTCGAGGAGTTCGTCCAGGCGGCGTTGCCATTTCGCGGGCGCTGCCGGCCTCTCCAGCGAGGCGCAGTGCGCCAGCAGCTCCGGCACGCCCGGCGCGGCGAGGACGGTATCCAGCTCGGCGCGGACGAGCGGCCCGAACCCGTCTCCGTCGTGGAGCAGCCAGGGCGGCACGCGTCGGCCGGTGGCGCGATCGAGGGCCTCGCCGATCAGCCGGACAGCGCGCCGCCGGGGCTCGACGGCGACGACGTGGTCGCCGACCAGGTCGTTGACCAGGGCGTCGAGGGTCGGCACCAGGTCGGCCAGCTCGGCCGGTGTCAGACGCGCGGCGATCAGAGCCGGCAGCTCCAGGTGGGCGCCGTTGTCGTAGCACTCTCCCCGTGCGACGACCTCCAGGCACCACACCAGATCCGCCCGCGTCCAGGGCAGGGCGCCGTCGGCCAGAGCGCGCAGCACATCGTTGAGCGCGGTGGGCACCGAACCTGTCGACACCTCCAGGTGCCCGGCCAGCGCGGCGCTGCGGCGGACCTCGACCGGCCACGACTCGACCGCGCTCCACTCCGGGACGCTCGTTGCCGACGAGCCCCAGTGGTGAGTGCTGGCGGCGTGCAGAACGGCCCGGATCCGAGCGTCGGCCTCGCTGAGACCGCGCTCCACCCGCCGTCGGTCACCATCGGTCAGGTCGGGAAGGAGGGCTGCCCAGTCACCCATGTCAGCCCCCCACCAGCGGAACGAGCCGCACGAACGCCACATCCGGGTCGGTGCGCAGGTCGATCTCCTCGTCGAGGTCGTCGATCTGGCGGTGCCCGACCAGCAGCAGGAAGCCGTTACGGGCGAAGGCGGCGCAGGCGGCATCCGCCTGCCGCTCCCAGTCGAGCCGCCGGCCCGGGGCGACCCGGTAACCGTTGAGTGTGGCCTCCGTGTCGGTCGGCTGCACCAACCCTCGGAAGTGCCGGGGCTGCTCGGCGTTGAAGCGGGCGACCTCCTCGCGAACCCGCAGGCGCACCAGCTCCCGAGCGGAGATGCGCTCCGGCAGCCCGGTCAACGACCAGTGGTCGATGGCCTTTCCTGTCGCTGTCTCGTCCCGAACGATCGCCGTGGCCATGCCGCCGTGCTCCTTGCTGTGAGGTGAGCGCGAGCATGGCACGAGCCTCCGACGAATTCAGCGGCGCATTCCGTCCCGACCTCACCACCCATGACTACACGTGATCAGTCAATTGCGGGGAGCTATCTGGGGGTGGTCCAATCCTCCAGGAACCCGCCAATCCGCCTGCACAGGCTGAGACGGCGACGGCTGCGCCGCCCGGGAGGTACGACCATGATCGAGACCGCCGCCGCAGAGGCCCACCGCACCCCACCAGCCCGCTCCGGCCCCGGAAGCGCCGAGTCGGTGTTGCCGGAGCTGCGGGAGATGTGGTGGGAGACGGGGGTGCGGGCGCGCGCCGAGGCCGGTGTCTTCGCCGTCTTCGCGGAGCTGCCCAGGCTCGTGCGGACAGCCCTGGGCATCAGTTGGCGCGCGGACCGACTCCGTACCGGCGTGGTGGCCGCGGCGACGGTCGGCGCGGGGGTGATGGCGGCCTTCGGGTTGCTGGCCACCCAGCGGGTGCTCGTGGAGTTGTTCGCCGGCGGCCCGACCGCGGACAAGGTGCGGGCCGCGATGCCCGCCCTGGCCGTGCTGGCGGTGGCGACCGCGCTGCGCGCCGGGATGGGCATCGCCACCGGGTACGCGCAGAACGGGTTGACGCCGCGGGTGAACCGCGAGGTGGAGCGGGGTCTGTTCGAGGTGTCCACAGCGGTACGCCTGGAGGCGTTCGACGCCGACGCGTTCGCCGACGACATGGAACGCGCCTCGCGGGGCACCGAGTCGACGATCGGGCTGGTGCAGGCGTCGATGAACCTGCTGGCCGGGCTGGCCGGGCTGCTCGCCGTGGTGGCCGCCGTCGTCATCATCCACCCGCTGCTGCTGTTGGCGCTGCTGGTGGCCACGGTGCCGAACGCCTGGGCGTCGTTGCGGGCCGGGCACCTGCGCTACCAGACGTACACCGCCGGATCGGTGCGCAGACGTCGACTGTGGCTGCTGCACAAGCTGATGGCCGAACGGGCCTCGGCCCCGGAGCTGCGCTCGTACGGGTTGCGCGGTTTCCTCCTCGACCAGTACGACCGGGTGATGCGGGTGGAGACCGACATCCAACTCGCCCTGGCCCGTCGGGTCACCACGACCACAACGGTCGGGGCGATCATCGGCGGTCTCGCCACCGGCACCGTCTACGTCCTGCTCGGCCTGCTGCTCCTGGACGGGCAGATCCCGCTCGCCGCCGCGGCGACCTGTGTCATCGCGGTGCAGTCCGCGCAGCGGTCCCTGGCCATCGCCACCTTCCAGGTCGACCACGTCTACACCGAGGGTCAGCACTTCGGCGACTACACAGGCTTCATGACCCGTGCCGACGCCTACCTTCCGGACGCCACCCGGCCGTCGGCCGCCGCCAGTCCGCAACGGCTGCGGGAGTTGACGATCAGCGAGGTCAGCCTGCGCTATCCGGACCGGGACACCCCGGCCGTCGACGGCGTCACGTTGCGGATCGCCGCCGGCCAGACCGTTGCGTTCGTCGGGGAGAACGGCTCGGGCAAGACGACCCTCGCCGCGATGATCGCCGGCCTCCGGGCGCCCTCCGAGGGCAGCATCGAGTGGAACGGTCGACCGCTCGCGGACTGGAACGTCGCGGGGCTGCGGGCCCGGATCGCTGTGGTGACGCAGGAATACCACAAGTGGCCGTTCACCGCGGCGACGAACATCGCCATCGGCGACGTCGACACCGAGGCCCGGCAGGACCTCATCGAGGCCGCCGCCGCCCGCGCGGTCGCCCACGACATGATCAACGAGCTTCCACACGGGTACGAGACGCTGCTCGACCGCACCTTCGCCAGAGGTCAGGATCTCTCCGGCGGGCAGTGGCAGCGGATCACCGCGGCCCGCGGGTTCCTCCGTGACGCCGAACTGCTGATCATGGACGAGCCGTCCTCCGCCCTCGACCCCCGGGCCGAGGACGCCCTGTTCCAGGCCATCCGTGATCGTCGAGGCCGCGCCACCACGATCCTCATCACGCACCGGCTCGCGAACGTCCGCCACGCCGACCGGATCTTCGTCCTGCACCACGGCCGGCTGGTGGAGGCGGGCACCCACGACGAGCTCGTGGCCAGCGGCGGCCGCTACGCCGAGCTGTTCGCTCTCCAGGCTGCCGGCTACGACGCCAACCTGGCCGAGCGGCCGCGGCTACCGCACCAGGACCCCTCGTCCTCGCACTGAGGAGCGACGCCAGGACGGAGGGGTACGTCCACCGGTGAGGTCCGACGCTCCGGGCGTTCGTCCGCCTGCCTGCCGGAGGCTAGGCTGCGCGTATGTCAGGGGCGCGATGGCGTGGCCGGGCGGCGGATGTCGCCCTGGTGGTCGCCGTCGGTCTGGTCGCCTGCGCCGGCCTGGTGGTGCAGGCGCGGGGCATCGACACCACCGCCGAGTGGACGACACTGCTGGTGGTGCTCGCCTCCTCCGCCGCGCTGAGCGCCCGCCGCCGCCACCCGGTGCCGGTGGGTGTGGTGGCGCTGGCCGCCGTCGTCGCGTACGGGGCGTTGCTGCACAAGGCCGGCCCGATCATGCTGGTCTTCGTCGTGGCGCTCTACACGGTTGTCGACGAGGGACATCTCTGGATCGCCACAGGTCTCGGTCTCGCCTCGGTGATCGCCTTCGCCGCCGCGGACGACGACAACCGGTCCCCGGACACCATGAACGGGGCGACGCTGCTGCACGCGGGTTGGCTCGTCGCGGTCATCGTCGGCGTGACCCGCAACCGCCGGGCCTACCTCGCCGAAGCGCAGGCCCGCGCGGTCGTCGCCGAGCAGCGGATGGAGGAGGAGGCCCGGCGGCGGGCCACCGAGGAGCGGTTGCGCATCGCCCGTGAGGTGCACGATGTCCTCGGCCACCACCTCTCGCTGATCAATGTGCAGGCCAGCGCCGCGTTGCACCGGCCGGACCCGGACCGCTCCGAGCAGGCGCTCACCGCGATCAAACAGACGAGCAAGGAGACGTTGCGGGAGCTGCGGGCGACGCTCGGCGTGCTACGGCGGGAGGGCGGTGCTCCGACCGCGCCCGGCCCCGGCCTCGATCGCCTGGGCGATCTGATCCGGACGGCCGGACGGCCCGAGTTGACGATCAGCACCGACCTTGCCGAAACCAGGTCGCTGCCCCCGGAGGTCGACCTGGCGGTGTACCGGATCGTCCAGGAGGCACTCACGAACGTGGCCCGGCACGCGGGCGCCTCCGCCGCGGTGGTCCGGGTGCGACCCGACCGCGACGACGTGGTGGTGGAGGTGGAGGACGACGGCACCGCCACACCCGGGGCTCCGGGCAGCGGGATCATCGGCATGCGTGAGCGTGCGAGCGCGCTCGGCGGTTCACTGACCACTGGCACGCGGCCGGACGGCGGTTTCCGGGTCCGCGCCCGACTGCCGCTGCGGCCCGGCCCGGCGACTGTGGGAGAGCCCGCGTGATCCGACTGCTGCTCGCCGACGACCAGACCCTGGTCCGCGCCGGCTTCCGTTCCATTCTGGACGGCGAGGAGGGCATCGAGGTGGTCGGCGAGGCCGCCGACGGCGCCGAGGCGGTGCGGCTCGCCGCGCACCTGCGGCCGGAGGTCGTCCTCATGGACATCCGGATGCCCGTCCTGGACGGCCTCGCCGCCACCCGGCAGATCGTCGCGACCTGCGCGGCCCGGGTGATCATCCTGACCACGTTCGACCTGGACGACTACGTCTACGGCGCGCTCCGGGCCGGCGCCAGCGGCTTCCTGGTCAAGGACACCGAGCCGGCCGAGCTGATCCACGGGGTGCGGGTGGTAGCCCGGGGCGACGCGCTCATCGCGCCGTCGATCACCCGTCGGTTGATCGCCGAGTTCAGCGCCCGGGCCACGCATCCGGACCCCGGGCCGCGACTGAGCGTGCTCACCACCCGGGAGCGCGAAGTGCTCGCGCTTGTCGCCGCGGGCCTGTCGAACGACGAGATCGCCGCGCGGTTGGTGCTGAGCCCCGCCACCGCCAAGACGCATGTCAGCCGGATCATGACCAAGGCGCAGGTCCGGGACCGTGCCCAGTTGGTGATCCTCGCCTACGAGTCCGGTCTGGCCGTTCCCGGCTGGCTCACCCGCCCCTGACCGCGACCTCAGGCGGTCAGGCGGGCACTGCGGCGGGCCCGGGCCAGGGCCAGTCCACCGAGGACCACGCCGACCAGCCCGACCGCCAGGGCCACGAAGGCCCCGCCGCGCCCGTTACCCGTACCGATGCCGCCGTCGGAGGTGGCGACCACCACCCCGCCGAGCACCATGCCGGCCAGTCCCAGGGTCAGGGCCAGGACGGCTCCGAGTGGCGCCGAGCCGGAGCCGACGCGGCTGGCGGGGCGAGCCAGCGCCAGCCCGCCGACGACGACGCCGACCAGCCCCAGCAGTACGGCCGTGGTCGCGCCGAGTCGCCCGGTACTCATGGCGAGAGCGGTGGCGGCGGCCGGCTGACCCGAGGCGTGGGCGGTCAGCTCGATCCCGGCGGGCGGGGCGGCTACGGCGGCGACAAGCAGATGACGGACGGACATCAGGGGTTCCCTTCGGCGGTGTGACAGCTTCCGGTGGCAGCGTAGGTAACGCAGCGCACACGAGTCGTCATGCCGGAGTTGCCGATCGGCCCACAACCCGGGAGGTACGCGCCCGGGGCGACGTACCGCCGCAGTCGTCTCCCCGAGCCTTCGACGTACGCCCACCACCCCCGGTCTGTCGGCGGCCGGACAGTTGCCCGATCGACGAACGGCACCCGTAACCCCCGTGCGGTGAGCGCTAAATAGGGCTCTGACCTGCGGATCTGTCGGATCCCAGCAGTGGCTTTCCGGCCCCGCGGGTGGTACGACTGGTGCGTTGCCGGGCCGGACTGTGCGGCGGCAGGAGGAGGTCTTGCCTTGCGTCTCGCAGATACCACGTCTTCGCGGCGGCCCCGGCACGTGTCGCTGGCCGCGGGCGGGATCGACGCCGCACCGCCGCCGACGGTGACACCGCGGTGACCGGCCCGGAGACCACCGACGACAGGGCCGCCGCCTACAGCCGTGGTGTCGACGCGGGTCGGATCGAGCAGCGTCTCCAGGGGCACGACGAGCACCTGCGGCACATCAACGGCTCGATCGAATCGATGACCCAGGCGTTGCGGAGTCTCACCGAGGAGCTTCGCGCCAACGTCGCCCTGTTCACTGCCGGCGCGACCGCGGCTCGTCGGGACACCAAGGAACGGGACCGGATCGCGGAGGTCCGGGTGGAGGAGGCGGGCATCGTCGAGTCCCAGCGGACGGTCCGGTGGACGGCCTGGCAACGCGGGTTCGCCGTGGTCGGCGCGATCATCCTGATGGTGAACTTCGGCCTCGGCCTCTACGTGGCCTTCTACCGCTGACGCCTCTACGTGGCCTTCAACCGCTGACGCCTCTACATGGCCTTCAACCGCTGACGCGACGCACCGTGGCCAGGAGGAACGCCTGATCGTCCCGCTCGGTGCCCCGAGCGCGCCGCACCAGGCGGCACTCCTCCCGCAGGCCGGCGGCCTCGAGCTCGGCGGCGACCTGGTCCGCCGTGTAACGGTGTCGCTCCAGGTGGATCTCGTGGCCGAAGCGGCGGCGGTAGGGCCCGGACAGGTCGCGCGTTCCCTCGCCGGCCTGGAAGCCGACGAGCAGGTGGCCCGTGGGTCGAAGGACCCGGGCCACCTCGGCGAAGACGTGTGCCTGCCCGGCGGGGGGTGTGTGGATGGTGGAGTACCAGAGCAGGACGCCGGCGAACCTGCCGTCCGGGTAGGGGAGGGCGGTCAGCGAGCCCACGGTGAACATCAGGTCGGGGTGGTCCCGTCGTGCTCTGACGACCATGCCCGGCGACAGGTCGACGCCGTGCACGAGACACCCACGGTCGGTGAGGTACCTGCTCATCCGGCCTGCGCCGCATCCGGCGTCGAGGACCCGGGTGTCGCCGCCCGCCGTCACCGCCTCGGCGAACGCGTCGACAACGGCGAGGTCGAGTGCGGCCTCGGCGCGGGTGTCCGGCAGGAGGGTGGCGTAGTCCTCGGCGACGGTGTCGTAGGCACGTCGCACACTTCGTAGGTCGTGGGGATCGGCGGGCGAGGGGGTCACGGGCCGCATCATCGCACCGGGGGATCACCCGTCGATCCGGCGGCGGGTCTTCGGCGCGTGCATCGCCACGAGCGACGGTGTCGCGCCGAAGACCCGGGTGCCGAGCCCCGCGCCGGAGCCGGCCGTGGGGGTACTACCGCTGCCAGGTGTCGATGGTCCGCACGCCGTCGCGGACGACCCGGTCCAGGATGGCGGGATTGCCGCTGGAACCCTCCCACCCCTGGTCGTCGAACACCGTCACCACCGTGTCGACGCGGGCCACCGCGATCTGGCTGGTCCCGTCGCCGCCGGTGTGTTCACCGTTCAGGTTCGTGTAGGGCCACGTCCGGGTCAGCAACAGCGCCTCGTCGCCGACGCCGGGCAGGGCCTGGCTCTTGACGGTGGCCCGGTTGCCGGAGTGCTGGTAGGTGGGACACGCCTGCAGGTCGGTGCGCAGACGCGTCATGTACTCGGCGGCCCCGGTGCCCCCGAAGGTGAAGATGGTCTGGTGGATCATCCCCTGGGGCGTGTTGGAGGGATTGTCGTCGGCCTTCTTGTAGGTGACGGTCATCGCCGCGGAGGCGGTGACCTGGCGGCCTCCGGTGCCGAACTCGTTGCCGCAGAGCTTCGGCAGGGCCTCCTCGACCGGCACCGTCCGGCGCGGAGACTTCCGCAGCTCGGTCGGCAGCTCGACGAACGCTGACGTCGGGATGGTCGTCGGGCCGCTCGCGCTCGGCGAGGGCTGGCCCGTCGGGTCCACCCCTGCCGCCGCGGAGGTCGGTGCCGCGCTCGACGTGGTCGAGCCGGGTGGGTCCGCGGTGGTGGTGCAGGCGGCGGCGAATGTGATGGTGCCCAGCAACGGGACAAGCGCAAGCACGCGTCGCGTACGGGCGGGCGGTAGCGGTGTGTGTCGGCTCATGATCACCTTTCGTCGATGTCGGGGCAGTTCCCGGTGGCGTCCCGTCCCAAACGACACATCACGACCACCGGACGTTCACCCGGGCGGTGGTAATCGGGATGCCGACACATCCACCGGCCGGCTAGGGTGCCCGCATGACAAGCGTGATCGCCACCTGCACCGGAGCGTCGTGTGACGTCCAGGTCGGTGCACGGCGACGCCGGCGATCCGTCGCCCGCCCGCGCTGACCTGTTTCCCTGCGACCGGCGGATCGAGCCGCCGGTTGTGCGCTGTCGTCCTCGGTCCGCCCGCATCTCCTGTCGTCCGAGGCCCGCCTGACCGTGCGGGTCCGAGTGAGATCGGCGTACTCATGGATCTTGAAAGGTTGTTGTCCGACCGGCTGGCACCGGCGTTCGCCGCGGTGGCCGGCGGACCTGTCGACCCGCTCGTGCGGCGCTCTCCGCGCGCGGATTTCCAGTCCGACGCGGCGCTGGCGCTGGCCCGGCGGCTCGGCCGCCCGCCGCGCGACATCGCCGCCGCGGTGCTGACACACGCGGTGCTCGACGACGTCGGCGTGTCGGCGGAGGTCTCCGGGCCGGGGTTCATCAACCTCACGGTCGCCGACCCGGCACTCGCCGACCTGGTCTCCGGGCTGGCCGGCGACGCCCGGCTCGGCGTGCCGGTGACGGCGGCCCCGCAGACCGTGGTGGTCGACTATTCGGCGCCGAACGTGGCGAAGGAGATGCACGTCGGGCATCTGCGCTCCACGGTCATCGGCGACGCGGCGGTACGGCTGCTGGACTGGCTGGGGCACCGGGTGGTGCGGGTCAACCACCTGGGTGACTGGGGGACACCGTTCGGCATGCTGATCGAGCACCTGGCCGACCTCGG
Source organism: Micromonospora sp. DT231 (assembly GCF_049847025.1). Lineage (NCBI taxonomy): Bacteria > Bacillati > Actinomycetota > Actinomycetes > Micromonosporales > Micromonosporaceae > Micromonospora > Micromonospora sp. DT231. Next base: position 148,959 of record NZ_JBNCNO010000003.1, read on the forward strand.
CGAGGTCGGGGCGGCGCACGAGTTGTCGATGGGTGACCTGGACGGCTTCTACCGGGCGGCGCGGGTGAAGTTCGACGCCGACGAGACGTTCCGGGAACGCGCGCGGCTGCGGGTGGTCGCGCTGCAGGGCGGCGACGAGCGGACGCTGCGGTGGTGGCGGCTGCTGGTGGCGCAGTCCGAGCGGTACCTCCTGACCGTCTACGACCTGCTCGACGTGACGTTGTCCGCGGACGACTTCCGGGGCGAGAGCGCCTACAACGATCTGCTCGCGGGGGTCGTCGACGACCTGGACCGGTTGGGCATGCTGACGTCCAGCGGTGGGGCCGACTGTGTCTTCCCGGCCGGGTTCGGCGGCCGCGACGGCGAGCCGATGCCGCTCATCGTGCGCAAGAGCGACGGAGGGTACGGCTATCCCGCCACCGATCTGGCCGCGCTGCGGCAGCGTGTCGGTGAGCTGGGCGCCACCCGGCTGCTCTACGTCGTCGGGCTGCCGCAGCGGCAGCACTTCGCGATGGTGTTCGCGGTTGCCCGGGCGGCCGGTTGGCTGCGTCCGCCGGCCCGGGCCGAGCATCTGGGCTTCGGGTCGATCCTCGGCGCGGACGGGCGGATGCTGCGCAGCCGGGCGGGCGAGTCGGTGAAGCTGGTCGGGCTGCTGGAGGAGGCCGTCACCCGGGCCACCGACCTGGCCCGGAGGAGGAACCCGGAGCTGGACGACGAAGCCGCCGCCGAGATCGGCCGCGCGGTGGGGATCGGCGCGGTCAAGTACGCCGACCTGTCCACCGATCGGACCAAGGACTATGTCCTGGACTGGGAGCGGATGCTCGCCCTGGACGGCAACACCGCGCCCTACCTGCAGTACGTGTACGCCCGGATCCGGTCGATGTCCAGGCGCGCCGGGACCACCGCGCGGCCGGACACGCCCCTCGTGCTCACGCTGCCGGCGGAGCGGGCGCTCGCGGTCGAGCTGCTCGGCTTCGCCGCGGTGGTCGGCGAGGTGGAGCGCAGCCTCGAGTTTCACCACCTCGCCGGTTACCTGCACCGGCTCGCCACCGTGTTCAACGCGTTCTACGAGCGCTGCCCGGTGCTGCGGGCACCGGACGAGCTGCGGGAGAGCCGCCTGCTGCTGGCCGAGCTGACGGCCCGGACGCTGCGGCAGGGGCTGCACCTGCTCGGCATCCGCACCCCGGAGCGGATGTGAGGGGTCAGCGGGTCTTCTTCGTCGCCCGCTTTCGGGGCGGCGTCAACAGGTCGGCGATCTGTGCGATGGCGGCGGGCACCAGGCGGTAGTAGGCCCACACCCCCCGCTTGTCGCGCTCGAGTAGGCCAGCCTCGGTGAGGATCCGCAGGTGATGACTCACGGTCGGCTGGGACAGGTTGAGCGCCCCGGTGAGGTCACTGACGGACGCCTCACCTTCGGGCGCGGACTGGATCAGGCTGAGCAGACGCAGTCGCGCTGGATCGGCGAAGGCCTTCAGCACCCCCGCCAGCCGTTCGGCATCGGCCCGCTTGATTGGATCGCCGGTGAGCGGCGAGATCGCAGGCATGGCAGTTTTCGCAGTTCCCACGCCTGCCATAGTGACACCAACGCGATCGATAAGCCGGTAAAACCGACATCAATACTCCGATGGCGTCCGGATGGCCGCGCGGGGCGACTGAACGTGGTCACGTACCGGCCGTGTGGGGCGCCGCCGCACCCCACACGGCCCTACGCCGACGGACATGCCGTCGAGGCGGCCGCGACCGGAGGTCAGCGGCGAGGTCGGGGTGTGCTGCGCTGCTGCACGTACGGCGGTCCAGCGAGGAGCAGGTCCGACTTCAGCTCCTGGTACGCCCGCTTGGGCTGGTAGTTCTCGTCGTAGATGGTGGCCAGGCCCTCCGGCGGGTCGTCGAACCAGTCCGGCACCCAGGAGTGCTTGTCACTGAAACCCCAGACCGTGTACGACAGGCAGCTCCGCACCGCGAGGCACGCCTTCATCAGCACGCTGAAGTTGGCGGCCGACGCCTGCAACCGGGGGTTGATCTCCTCCGCGTTGCCGGCCTGGACGCCCGCCGTCATCTGGCTGCGGACGTCGACCTCGGTGAACGCGGTGGCGACGCCGAGCCCACTGAACTTCTTCAGCGCGGCGGTCACCTGGAGGGTGTCGAAGTTGCCGTACTGGGTGCCCAGGTGACCCTGGGAGCCGACGCCGTCGATCGGCACACCCTGGGCGCGCAGCCCCTTGGTCATCTCGTAGACGAACTGGGTCTTGTCGTCCGCCGGGTTACCGGAGCCGAACGCCTCGATGTTGTAGTCGTTGTAGAACAGCAGGGCCTTGGGGTCGGCCGCCCGCGCCCAGCGGAACGCGTCGGCGATGTAGCCGGGCCCGAGGTTCTCCGCCCAGAAACCCTTGTAGTGCAGGGTCGACGGGGTGTCCCAGGGGTCGCTGACCGCCTCGTTGACCACGTCCCACTGCCAGATCTTGCCCCGGTACCGGTTGACGACAGTGGTGATGTGCTTGCGCAGCAGCTCGCGCAGCTCCTGCTTGCTGATGGAGCCGTCGGCGACACCACTCGTCAGCCAGGCGGGCAGTTGGTTGTGCCAGACCAGCACGTGGCCGCGTACGCTCTGCCGGTTGCGCTTGGCGAAGTCGATGAGCTGGTCGGCCGCGGCCCAGTCGTAGGTGCCGCGGGTGGGCTCCAGGACCTCCCACTTCATCACGTTCTCGGCGGTGACCGAGGTGAACTCCGAGGAGGCCAACGCGCGGTACTGCGGGTCACCGGCGTCGTCGAGCGCGTCCATGTTGACCGCGGTGCCGACGTGGAGGCCGTGGCGCAGGCCGAGGGCGCCGAGGCTCTGCGCGGTGGGGTCGTACGGCCGGCTCGCGGTGGCGGGCACCGAGTTCAGCGCCGCAACGGTGACGACGGCGACCACGCCGACGGTGGTCCACTGTCTCAGCAACATGTGCCTTCCTTTCCAGACCTTGATCGACATACGTCGATCCATAAGGTGCGGGTCCGGTGTTGGCGGATGGGGAGCGGGATTCGCGATCGAGCGCCCTGGCGCGGGCAGTGGGCCGGTAGTTCCGGCCGGTGACCGGAAACCTGCTCGAAACGTTAAGGCCGTCCATGTCCGGGCGTCAACGCTGAAAACTTCCGGAAATTCGTCATATGACCTGCGCTGGCTCGCCGGAGATGCTCCCGAAATTTCCGGAGACCCGCGACCTGCTGCGACCACGCTGCCGACATCGCCGGACAACATGAAGCGCCCGCCTCCGATAACGGAGGCGGGCGCTTCATGCGTCTGGCGTTGCTTACGGTCGCTCGGCGACCTGACCAACGAAGGCCCGCCAGGACTCCGGTGCGAAGATCAGCGCCGGCCCGGCCGGATCCTTCGAGTCCCGTACGCCGACGATGCCGGGAAGGTTGTCGGCGACCTCTACGCAGGCCCCTTGATTGCTGCCGCTGCGGGTGCTCTTGTGCCAACGTGCGCCGGTCAGGTCCATGACTTTGCCGCTTCCGTTATCAGCTCGGTGGACTGTCGCAGGGTCAGCGCCTCGGCGAGGATGGCTTCCCACTGCTCACGCAGGGCCGCTACCTCGGCAGTCCGCTCGACCACCTGACCCCGGAGCCGGTTGTCGAGGTAGCCCACATCAACCACATCCGCCAGGGTCGCGAGGACAAACGGCCCGTCGAGGCCAGCGTACGCGCCGACCCCGCGCGGAACGACATGGATTCTCACGCGCCGCCGGTCCTGGTTGAGCTGCGCCAAGTGGAACAGTTGCTCACGCATCACCGCCGCGCCACCGACGGGACGCCGAAGGACGGCATCGTCCAGGACGGCGACGAGGTGCGGTGGGTCGTCACTGGTAAGGATCTTTTGCCGGGCAAGCCTTCCAGCTACCCGGGTCTCGACCTCCTCGGCGCTAACCCGGCCATCGCTGGCGAACACGGCACGGGCGTACGCCTCGGTCTGCACGAGACCCGGCACCCACGCGACCTCACACCATCGCAACGCGCGGGCCTGCTGCTCGAAAGTGATCCACTCGCGCAGCCAGAGCGGCGCGGCGTCAAGGTCGGAGAGCCGATCGAGCAGCCGGGCGAACATTCCTCCGGTCTTCAGCGCACGATCGATGGCCGTGGCGTAGTCGCCCGTCGGCGGCCGCGAACCAGTCTCGACGGCGCTGACGTGTGTACCCGAATAGCTGATGAGCTTGCCAAAGTCGTCCTGACTTATCCCGCGTGAGGCACGAGCGTGCCGTAGCTCATCGAGAAGGATTTCGGCAGCCGTCATGCTCATGTCCCCCGGCCCTTCCCCGCCTCTAGCTCGCGTACCCCCATGTGTCCCCACCAGGGCGAACGCTGGCCTTCGCGGTCTCTCCAACGTGGTCGAACACCTTCCGACACTAGGCGGTCACGCACAAGAGTGGAACCAGGTGGCGCGGCCGGCAGGGACCCGAACCCGGCGGACGCGTTCGCACCGGGGCCGCCCCTGCGGGCGAGCGCTCATGGGGCGGCCCCTTCCCAACAGCAGCAGGGGGAGAACTGTGCCCGACGAGAAGCCGAAGCCGAAACGTGAGCCGACGCCGCCCGCCAACCCCGACGCACCGATAGCGCCGTTTGACCCCTGGTCGCCTGGACCGATGATCCCGTCCGCTGGCCTACCGCCGCCGGCCGATCGCCGCGTCCGCCGCTGGACTTCTCGCGTCGCCCGCGCCCATATCCCGATGCGCCCCGCGTGGCTGTGCCGCAACTGCGCCGCGCCCTGGCCGTGCAACCCGGCGCAACTCCACCTCGCGACCGAGTTCTACGGCCACTCGATCGCTCTCTCGTTCTACCTGGCGTTGAACCTGCAAGACGCGATCGACGACCTGTACGCCCTCGGCGCACGTCCCGACGTACGAGCGCTGCACCTGCGCTTCCTCGGGTGGCTGTCGATCTCCCGCCGACCCCGCCGCGCCGCCGAGCATGGGTAGCCCTCACCGCTCTAAAGGCCCGCACCCATCGCCCCGGAAGAAACCCGTGCCGCCTGCTCGCGTGCCGCTACGGGAAGTGACCTGTGCGGTCAGCGCAGGCCGGCGAAGAGGTCGTCCTCGGGGGTCGGCGCGTCGGTGTGGTCGCGGACCCGAACGAAGGTCTCCACTCCCATCAGCTCCGTGAACCGCTCCCGGCCCAGTTGCAGGAAGAAGATGTTCTCGGTCTGGCTGGCGTGGGTGGCCAGGGCGTCGAACTTCTGCGCCCCGAAGCTGCTCGTGTCGACCCACGTGCTGATCTCGTCGTCGGGCAGGCCGAGCTGCGGCATCGGCTCCGGCTCCGCCCCCGGGGCCGGCTCGTCCCACTCGACGCCGAGCTCCTGCATGATCTGACCGAACTGCTCGAACGCGGTGCGCGGCACAGTGGTCCAGTAGACCTTCGCCGGGGTGTCCGTCAGCTCCACGGCGGCCATGGTGATCCGGTGCGCCTGGATGTGGTCCGGGTGGCCGTAGAAGCCGTTCTCGTCGTACGTGACGATCACGTCGGGCTGGTACTGACGGATCAGCTCGGCGAGGCGGTCCGCCGCCTCCGCCACCGGCGTGGTCCAGAACGCGCCGGGCTGGTCGTTCGTCGGCCAGCCCATCATCCCGGAGTCGGCGTAACCGAGGGTTTCCAGGTGGCTGACCTTCAACACCGCGCAGCTGGCCTCCAACTCGGCCTGGCGCATCGCCACGACGGCGGCGGGGTCGTGCTTCGGGTCACCCGGCTTGACCCCACCCGGGCCGTCGCCGCACCGCCCGTCGGTGCAGGTCACCAGCACCGTCGTGATCCCCTCCGCGGCGTAGCGGGCAAGGACGCCACCGGTGCTCGTCGCCTCGTCGTCGGGATGGGCGTGCACCGCCATCAGGGTCAGAGGTCGCTCAGCCATGCCATCACCCTACGGTCGTTTCCGCACCCGGAGTCGCGCGGGGCGACGCTGTGTGCATCCTAGCCAGCGCGCGGCGGGCCGGGGCCGAGCACCGGCAAACCCCGATCGCCCACCCGGCGGTTCCCTACATTGAAGCGTGGCCAGCACGTCCGAGGGGTTGGTACGCGAGGAGAGGTCCGGCATGGGGGCATCGTTCGGTGACGTGCGGCAGGTCGACGCCGGGGTCCTGACCATCGGGTACGTGGACGCCGGCCCGTCCGATGGTCCCGCGGTGATCCTCCTGCACGGCTGGCCGTACGACATCCACAGCTTCGTCGACGTCGTGCCGCTGCTCACCGACGCCGGCTACCGGGTCGTCGTGCCGTACCTGCGCGGCTACGGCACGACCCGGTTCCTCTCCGACGACACCATGCGCAACGGCGAACCGGCGGCCATCGGGCTCGACCTCATCGCCCTCATGGACGCCCTGAAGATCGACGCCGCGAAGCTGGCCGGGTTCGACTGGGGCGCGCGGACGGCCGACGTCGTGGCCGCCCTGTGGCCCGAGCGCTGCCGGGGGCTGGTCTCGGTGAGCGGCTACCTGATCGACGGCCAGGCATCGGGCACGGTGCCGCTGCCCCCGAAGGCGGAACTGGCCTGGTGGTACCAGTACTACTTCGCCACCGAACGTGGCCGGGAGGGCTACGACAGGAACCGGCGCGACTTCGCCAGGTTGATCTGGCACACCGCGTCCCCACAGTGGTCGTTCGACGACGCCACCTTCGACCGCAGCGCGGCCGCGTTCGACAACCCCGACCACGTGGACATCGTGATCCACAACTACCGGTGGCGGCTGGCCCTCGCCCCCGGCGAGTCGCAGTACGACGAGGTGGAGAAGCGGCTGGCCGCGAAACCGAAGATCACGGTGCCCAGCATCTCGCTGGAAGGGGACGCCAACGGCGCGCCGCACCTGGAACCCGCCGTCTACGGCAAGCAGTTCGCCGGGCGGTACGAGCACCGGACCATCGGCGGTGGCGTCGGGCACAACCTGCCCCAGGAGGCGCCCCGGGCGTTCGCGGACGCCGTGCTGGACGTCTGAGGCCTGTCGCTATCCCCGGCGGCCCGGTCGCTGGGGCTCCGGACGTTCCACCCGCACCGGGTCGCCGCGGACCAGGTCGTCGTGCACCCGCCACTGGGCGGTGGTGACGGCGGCGCGGGCCGCCTCGTCGCCCTGCTCGACGCGTTGGCGCAGCAGTCGCAGGGCGACCCGGCGGTTGAGGCTGAACTGCCGTTCCTCGTCCACCACGACGACGAGGCCCGACGGGCGGTGCGTCGCGCGGACCGCCGTGCTGGCCTTGTTGCGGTGCTGACCACCCGGACCGCCGGTGCGGCAGCCGACGATGTCGACGTCCGCCTCGGCGAACGGCGTCGGCGCGGCGTCGGGCAGCGGCTGCTGCGCGGTGACGTACCAGTTCTTCCGGCCCGTGCTCGTCCGGTACGGGCTCGGCGCCTGCCAGCACAGCGTCCCGGTCCACGAGGCCGCGAACGCGTCCGCGTCCGCGCCGGTGATCCGGATGAGCGCCGAGCGGTGGGTGCCGGGCCGATCGCCGGGCGTCACCTGGACCTGTTCGATCGTCAGACCTCGGCGGGCGCCGGCGTCGCTCAGCCGATGCAGGAGCTGGGCCAGCGCCCAGGCGCACTCGCGCGGACCACGACCGGCGGACAGCAGCAGGAGCACGCTCACGACCGGCCCCGTCCGTCGCGGTGGCCCCGCCGCTGGCTGCGGGAGGTGGACCCGAGGTCGGGCGTCTTGTAGGTGACGAGGGGAGTCGTCCGGACCACCGGAGTGGCCAACCGGTGCGCGACGAGATCGGCGATCACCTGCTCGATCCGCTTGTACGCCGTGGGCGCCTCCTCGAAGAGCAGCTGGCGGTCGCCGCACACCACGAGCGAGCCGACGGGCGTGCGGCGGAGCTCCTCCACCGTGTGCTTGGCCCGGCCCCGCCGCAGGGCGTCGGCGCGCGACATCTTGCGGCCGGCGCCGTGCGCCACCGAATGGTTGGCCTCCGGGCCGGCGTGGGCGGCCACCAGGTAGGAGGCCGTGCCCCGGGTGCCGGCGACGAGGACGTCGCGGCCGTCGCCCGGGGCCGCGCCCTTGCGGTGCAGGTAGACCCCGTCGGAGACCTCGACCAGGTTGTGGCACTGATCGACGATCGGCGCGGTCGGCTCCGCCCCCAACGCGTACGCGACCCGGGCCGCCAGCACCCGGCGGTTGAGCGAACCCCAGCGCACGGCGTCGTCGTGCATCGCCAGGTAGGCGGCGGGGTCGGGAGCGGCGCCTGCGCCGTGCACCTCGGTGTGCGCCCGCAGGATCCGCTCGCCCAGGCCACGGGAACCGCTGTGGACGATGAGCACGAGATCGCCGGCGTCGAGGCCGAGACGACTCGCGTGCTGCGCGTCGAGGACGGTGTCGACGCGCGCCAGCTCGACGAAGTGGTTGCCGCGACCGACCGTCCCGAGCCCCTCCAGGTGACCGGCCGGGACGTCACCCTCGACGACAGCCCAGGCCGGGTCGTCGGCGTCCCGCTCCGGGTCCAACGCGCGGTCGAGGTCGGGAAACCGGGTGGCGAGACGCTCCGGCACGGCACGCTTGAGCGCGATGGGGAACACGGCGATGCCGCAGCCGATGTCGGAGCCCACCAGGAACGGGTACAGCACCCGCGACGTCATGGCCGCGCCGATGGGCGCGCCCTTGCCGGGGTGCAGGTCCGGCATCGCCGCAACGTGGATCATGCCGTCGAGGGCGGCAACCTGCTGGCACTGGTCGAGCGCGGCGGACTCGATCCAGCTCGCGGGTGAGGCGAACACCGTGACGGTGGCCGGGACCGACGGGGACAGGGACTCCCGAGGGGAGTGGTGCTGCGACAAGGAGGCTCATTTCGCACAAGACGCGGGAACGGACGACGGCGCGCCCGCCGGGAGATGTCACCGGGGGCGGATGCGTGGGGGAGTTCCGTCAGTACGTCATGGACGTCACTCTCGTGCAGTCCGCGAAGTAGGGCAAACGATTTTCCGCCCCGACGGACGCCGCCGCAGCGGCCCGCCGCGCGGGCACTGACGGTAGCGCGACAGCTGTCGGATGACTGATCGCCCCTGGCCAGCAGTTGGTTCACTATGCGTTCATGCTGACTGGGCGTGACGGCCTGCTGGTGGAGGCCCGTACCGCGCTGGTCCGGGCCGCCGGTGCGGTGTTGGTCGGCCCGGCCGGTGTCGGGCGCACCGCCCTCGCCCGGACCGCCGTCGCCGACCTGCCGCCCCGACTGTTCCGCGAGGTCTGGATCACCGCGACCGAAGCGAGCAAGGAGGTGCCGTTCGGCGCGCTCGGCCAACTCCTCAGCGGCGGTCACCTTCCCCTGCACCCGGCCCTGGTGCACACGAGTGTGCTGGCCGCACTCCGCGACAGGTGCGGCCCCGGTCGTACCCCGGTCCTGGTCGTCGACGACGCCCACCTGCTCGACGGGCCGTCGGCCGCGGTGCTGCTCGGTCTCGTCCAGGCCCGCGCGGTCCGTGCGCTCGTCACCGTCCGGTCCGGGGTCGCGGCCCCGGACGCGGTGGTCGCGCTCTGGAAGGACGTCGGGCTGCCCCGGCTGATCGTGCCGGCCCTCGCCGAGGACGCGGTCGGCGCCCTGGCCGAGCAACTGTTGTCCGGCCCGGTCAGTCGCGCCACCACCGGGCTGCTGTGGCAGTGGACGGGCGGGCTGCCACAACTGGCGGTCGCGCTGATCGACCACGGACGCGAGATCGGTGCGCTGGTACGCGACACCGACCAGTGGCGGTGGCGGGCCGCCCTGGCGGTGCCGGCGCAGGTGGCCGACCTGCTCGACCGCGAACTGGACCGCGTCGGCCGTCCCGGCGAGGACGCCCTGGCCGCGTTGGCCCTCGGCGGACCCCTGCCGCTGTCCGTCGTGGAGGCGGCCGCGTCGGCGGAGGTGATCGCCGATCTCGAACAACTCGGCATGGTCCGCAGCGAGCAGAGCGACGATCAGATCCTGGTACGACTCCGCCACCCGATGCTCGGTGCCGCGGTGCGTCGCCGGATGTCGCCCGCGCGACGTCGCCGGGTGTCCGCCGCCCTGTTGGCCAGCACGCCCCCGGGCGCGACCCGAGGAGCACACGCGATGGCCAGCGCGCTCTGGGCGGTGCACGCCGGTCGACCGGCCGGGTCGGCAGAGCTGATCAGGTCCGCCAACCTCTGCCGGTACGCGGATCCGGCCGCCTCCGAACAGCTCGCCCGACGGGCCCGGGAGCACGGTGGCGGGGCGCCGGCGGCGGTGGCGCTCGCCGCCGCCCTCGTCGAGCAGAGCCGCACCGTCGAGGCGTACGAGACGCTGGCGGCGGCACACCGGGATGCCGAGGCAACCGGTGACCGGGGCGCCCAGTTGACCGTCCGGGTGGCGCTGGCCCGGCACCGGGCCTGGGTGGGGCGTGCGCCTCGGCAGGCGTACGACGATCTGCTGCGGATCCGCGCGGACGCCGAGGCCACCGGCGACGTGGACGTCCGGGCGGAGGCGGCGACGGTCGCCGTGGTGGTGCGTCTCTTCAGCGGGCAGGCGGCGCAGGCGCTGCACGGTGCCCGCGAGTTACTCGCCGCGTCGCTTCCGCCGGCCGGCCGGCTCCGTGTCACGTTGGCGTCGGTGGTCGCGCTGGCGCTGACCGGGCGCACCGAGGAGGCGGCGCGGGTGGGCCGTGCGGCGGTCGCGGCGGTGGAGCGGTCCGGCTCGTCGGCACTGCCGTTCGCCCGGGGGATGGCCGGGGCGGCACTGGCGTTCGCCGAGCTGTGGCGGGAGCCCGTCCCGACCGGCCCGGTCTCCGACCCGGCCACGGGACGGTGGCCGATGCCCAGTGATCCGCTGGTCTCCGGTCTGTCCCACACCGCGTGGCCGGTCTTCGACGGGTACGCCCAGCGGGTCAGCGGGGACCGGGCCGGGGCGATCAGCCGGCTCCGGGACGCCGTCGCGCAGCAGGCCGACGGGGAGGGGCTGTTCCGCTCCGAGGCCACCGGCTGGCTTGCCATCACCCTGGCCGAGGACGGCCACCCGGACGAGGCCGAGGCGGTGCTGTGGGAGCACCCCGTCGACGCGGTCGCGTTGGTGCCGGGGCTGCGGCCGTGGGCGACGGCCGCGGTAGCCGCGGCGTCCGGTCAGCGAACGCGTGCGGCACTGTTGATGGACGAGGCGATCGCCGTCGCCCGCACGTCCGGGTGCTGGCTCGTGGAGCTGGGGTATCTCATCTACGCGGCGCACCTCGATCCGGTCGCCGGCCCGTCCCGGTACGCGGCCCGCATCGCCGAAGCCCTCGGACACGTGGACGCCGAACGGCTGGTCACCGCCGGCCGGGCGGTGATCGCGCTGGCCGGCCGGAACCCGACGGTGATGCTGGAACACGCCCACCGCCTGGTGGAGCTGAACCTGAACGGTGAGGCGCTGCGGATGGTCGACGAGGTCGCCCGGCGATCCGGCACCCCGACCAGCACCCGGCTCTTCGTCGACCTGCGCACCCGCCTGCGGGCCGCGGCGCCCGGCGACCCGGCGGTGGCGGCGGGGCTCACCGCACGGGAGACCCAGATCGCCGGGTTCGCCGCCCGTGGCCTGTCCGACCGGGAGATCGCCGACCAGTTGGTGCTGTCGGTGCGTACGGTGCAGACCCATCTGGGTCGGGCGTACCGCAAACTCGCGGTGACCTCCCGGCGTGAGCTGTCCGACGCGTTACGTCTGGCCGGTTGAGGGCTGGGCGACGGCCGTGGGTGTGCCACGGCCGTCGCCTCCGGCGAAACCACTAGCTGTTCTTCGTGTAGCAGGTGATCTTGCCGTTGGAGTCCTCGTGGCACTCCGCTCCTTTGGCGCCGAGGAGGTTGACCGCGCCGACCAGCAACGTGATGCCCAGCCCGGTCAGGATCCCCTTGCCCACCGTCTTGGCCAACTCCTCGAAGTTGGCCGTGACGTCCAGGCGGAACGTGACCGACGCGTACCGGATCTGCTCCCACAGCTCGGCGATGCGCGGGTCGTGGCCGGTGATGCTGAAGTCGTCGCTGCTGTGCTCGTCGGTCACCCGACCGGTCGCGACGGCCACGAACACGTTCCTGTTCTGGTGCACCACGTTCGGTCCGGCGGCGAAACTCCAACTGTGGCTGAGGAGACCGTTCTCGTGGACGTGCCCCTGGAACCAGTAGTGGCCGTCGCTGGCCATCCGCAGCCACGCGGTGCCCTTGACGCTCGACGGCAACAGGCTGCCGGAGAACGTGTTGCTCCACTCCTGCTCCAGCCGGTCCATCGCCGTCCGGGTCGACCCGGACGGATGCCCGACCTGCTCGCCGACCTGGCGCAGGGTCAGCGGCGCCCGGATGTCGAGAAACTGCGCGGCGGCCGTACGGACGCTTGCCATGCCGTCACTCTCTCGACTTCCACATGTGCACGGTGCCGTTCTCGTCCTTGTAGGCGTGGACCTTGCCCGGCTGACCGAAGAACGCGACCCACCCGGCGACCACCGCCCCGAGGATGACAAGCGGAATCCACTTCAGGATGTTGCCGATGAGCTGGCCCACGTTCATCGTCACGCTCAGCCGGAAGTTCACCGTGGCGTTGGTGAGCTGATCCCAGTACTGCGCGATCCGCGGATCGTGCCCGTGCTCGGCGAAGTCGTCACTGCTCTCGTTGTCCGACACCTTGCCGCTGGCGGAGAAGACGAAGGCATTGCCGTCCGCGTCCACGAAGGCAGGCGTGGCCACCATCGACCAACTGTGCGCGACGGCGCCGTTCTCGTGCACGTGCCCCTCGAACATGTAGAAACCGTCGCTGAACAGCCGCAGCCACGCGCTGCCCTTCACACTCGAGGGCAGCAGGCTGCCGGAGAACCACTCGCTCGACGTCTGGTCGAGCTGCACCAGCAACTGTCGGGTGGACCCGGTGGGGCGGCCGAGGTCGGCACCGACCGCCCGCACCGTCATCGGCGCCTCGAACCGGAGATACTTGCCGGCCGCCTGACGCAGGCTGGTCATGACGTGGTCACCAGGATCGGCACCAGCGCCCGACCGGTCGGCAGCGGACCCAGCGCCTTGCCCAGGATCGCCCCGACCGCCTTGAGCGGGTCGGCCACCCGCATGGCGTGCCCCCGGGTGGGGGAGGTGGTCAACAGGTCGCCGGGTCGCACCGGGCCGTGTGTCGCGTCGACCAGGCAGTAGACCTTGCCGGCCAGGGCCAGCGGTCGACGCGTGTCGCTGTCCGGCTGCCGGTCCAGGACCATCGCCGGGGCGAAGCTGTCCGCCCCGGAGACCACGCCGGCCACCGCGCTGTCGTACGGCTTGTCGGCCAGTTCCAGCGCACCGGTCTCGCCGATCACCAGCACCGCGCCGGGAATCGCCGCGGTCAGGTGACCGTCGGCGACATCGAACTCCTCGGCCAGATCCGCGTTGCTGAGCGAGATGTCGCCGTGCACACCGTCGATGACCACCGTGTACTGCCGGGTGTCCGGGTTGGCGAAGGCCATCGAGCTCTGGTCGCCATTGATGCCGATGGTGTAGGTGCGGGTCTTGCTGTGGCAGAACTTGATGTGGTTGTTCGTGCCGTCCAGGTCGACCTGGTTCGCCGCGACGATCTTCGAGCTGACCGCGTTCGTCGCGGACATGTTCGTCGCGGTGACGCTGGGGCTGTTCAGGTTGTTGGCCGCCCACAGGTCACCGGTGGTGCCGTTGAGCAGCAGCTTGTACTGCCGGGTGTCCGGGTGCGCGAACGCCATCGAACTCTTCTCACCGTCGATCCCGACGGTGTAGGTGCGGGTCTTGCTGTGGCAGAACTTGACGTGGTTGTTCGGGCCGTCCAGGTCGACCTGGTTGGCGCTGAGGCTGCGGCTGTTGACGTTGTTGGCCGCCCACAGGTTGCCGTTCTGCCCGTCCAGGATTGTGGTGTAGGCGCGCTTGTCGTTCGCCAGGCTGATGGTGCTGGTGCCACCGTTCATCCCGATCGTGTACGCCCGGGTCGTGAAGTTGGTCAGCACCAGACCGTTGTCGGCGCCGTCGAGCACGACGGCCCGCGCGGCCACCGTGTCGGCGGTGATGGTGGTCGGCGGCGACGGGGTCGGCGTCGTCGGTGCCGCCTGGGCGTCGCCCTTGACGACCGGAGCGGACGTGGCCGGCGGTCCCTCGGCGCGCTGCGCCTGCTCGGTCTGCCGGGTCTGCTCGGGTGCGCGCACCGGCGGCGGCGCCGGTGCGGCGATGTCCGCCTTGGCCGGCGCGTCGTCCGGGGTGGTCCGCTGCGGAGGTGTGCTCGGTGGGGTGCTGGGGCGGACGATCGCCTCGGCGCTGTCCGGGTTGCTGGCCTTCGCGGCCTCGTTGCTTGTCATGCGTCCATTGCACCGGCCAGCCGGCCGGCGATCGTCGGTAGTCGCTACGTAGGTCGGTCCGCCCGACTACGCAGCCACTGCCCCGGCGTACGCTGCCGCGATGACCGTACCGCGTCGCATCCTGGTCTACGGGGTGCACGGCTCGGGCAAGTCCACTCTCGCCGAACGCCTGGCCGAGCGCCTCGGGTTGCCGTGGCATCCGGTGGACGACCTGGTGTGGCGGCCGGGTTGGGTCGAGGTGCCGGTTGCCGAGCAGCGCGGCCGGATCGAGGAGATCTGCCGTCGGGACACGTGGATCCTCGACGGCGCGTACCACGGGTGGCGGGACGTGCCGCTGGCGCGTGCCGACCTGGTGGTGGCCCTGGACTACCCGTGGTGGCGCTCGTTCTGGCGGTTGCTGCGCCGTACCCTGCGCCGCCTGGGCTCGGGCGAGGTGATCTGCAACGGGAACCGCGAATCACTTGGCAGCGTGCTGTCCGCGGACTCGATCCTGGTCTGGCACGTCGCCGCGTTCGGCCGGGAACGGCGGCGGATGCGGGCCTGGCAGGCCGATCCGGCCGGGCCGCCGGTGCTGCTGTTCGCGAGCCCGGCGGGACTGGACGACTGGGTGGCGGGCCTGCCCACCAGGTGACGCCGGTCGCGTGCGGATCCACACCGGCGCACCCACCGACCAGTCGGCCCACCCCGCTGGGGAGTGGGCCGACTGGTGGTGTGCGTGGTCAGTCCCGGAGGCGCCCGACCGGTGCGTCACCGGCCGGGCCTCCGATCAGGACTCCCGGGTGCGACGCCGGGCGAGGAAGAACGCGGACGCGCCCAGCAGGACGAGCACACTTCCGATGCCCGTCATGGCGGGGACCGCTCCACCGCCGGTCACCGGCAGGACGGGGCGATCCCTGCCGCCGGGGCTACGGGGTGCGCCAGGCGATCCGGGTGCTCCCTGTGGCCCTCGCGCTCCGGGTGCGCCCTGCGGCCCGGGTGCGCCTTGCGGTCCTCGTGCTCCGGGTGCGCCTTGCGGCCCGGGTGCGCCCTGCGGTCCAGGTGCTCCGGGGCTGCCGGGCGCGCCAGGCGCTCCGGGTGCTCCGGGACTGCCGGGTGCGCCGGGGCTACCGGGTGCGCCGGGACTGCCGGGTGCGCCAGGGCTACCGGGTGCGCCGGGGGTACCGGGTGCTCCGGGACTGCCGGGTGCTCCGGGACTGCCGGGTGCTCCGGGACTGCCGGGTGCTCCGGGACTGCCGGGTGCGCCGGGGCTGCCGGGTGCGCCGGGGCTGCCGGGTGCTCCGGGGCTGCCGGGTGCGCCGGGGGTACCACGCGCGCCGGGGCTCCCGGGCGGACCGGACGGGCCGGGCGGACCGGACGGGCCGGGTGGTCCGCTGGGCCCGGCGCACAGCGGCGCCGTGATGACGTTGTCGTCGAGGGTGACGGCGGCGGTACGTGCCAGCGCACGACCCTGGAGGGTCGCGCCCGTGGCCATCGTGATCGCTGCCTGGGCCATGACGGTGCCGACGAATGTGGTGCCCGTGCCGATCGTCGCCGAGCTGCCGACCTTCCAGAACACGTTGCAGGCCGAAGCGCCGTTGATCAGGACGACGCTGCTGTTCGACGCCGTCGTCAGCGAGGAGTCGATCTGGAAGATGAACACGGCAGAGGGGTCGCCCTGGCCGTTGAGCGTCAACGCCCCGGTCAGCTGTGCGGCCCCGAGGCGGTAGACGCCGGGGTTGAGCGTGTTGCCGCCGAGTTCCGCGGGCAGGATGGTGAACGGTGTCCGCCCGGCGGCGTCGTTGTAGGCGATGGTCAGGTCACTCTGGGCCTGGAGAGCTATCGCGTCACCGAGGTGGACCTCACCGCCGATGGTTGCCGTGCCGAAACCCGCCGCGGTGTTTCCCGGGAACCGTCCAAGGCTTTGACCCAGGAAGCTCGGGCCCGTGTTGGTGGGCTCGGCTCCGGCGAGGACGGAGAAGTTGCCGGCCGTTCCCAGGTTTACCGGTGCGTCGGCGGCACTGGCCGGAGTCGAACCGAGCAGCAGGAAACTCGCGGCGACGGCGGCGGCCGCGGACGCCGCGAGCGCGGTTAGCAGCCCTCGGCGACGACGATGATGATTGGGCTTTGCGGTCACAGAACACCCTCCGTGGGTACTACTTCGCAGGAGAGCCCGGTGAGCCACGACCCTGCGTGAAACGTCCTGATGGCACTGTCAAAGTGCGGTCACCACCACATCACGACACGGTCGCTTATGCGTACAAAACGGAATATTAGGTACGCTGAATTGGCAATGTCCATTCGCATTCACCTTGCCCGGAACCGCGTGATCGGTTGGTCCGCCCCTGTGCCCGACATCGCGAAAGGACGAGCCTTGTCGAATCGACAGTCGTCCTTATTCCCAGCCCAGCGGCCTTCCTCAGGGCTGGGGTGCCGCCGCGGGCCTGATCGCCCGGCCGTGCACGCAGGGTGCGGACGGGCTGTTGCTGGTGGCCGGGAAACGGAACCGACGTAGCTCCTCGATCACGAACCCCTCGGCGCTGATGGCGGCGACGGTGTCGCGGTTGGTGTGACAGCCGGCGAACAGCTTCGGCCACAGTGTCGCGTCGAGCAGTCGTTGGGCTCGGTGCAGGCCGCTGTGCCGCTCGGCGGCGACATGTTCGAAGAAGCGCAACTGACCACCCGGGCGCAGCACCCGGCTGGCCTCCGCGAGCGCGCTCGCCTGATCCGGCACGGTGCACAACACAAGCGCGACGACCGCCGCGTCGAACTCGCCGTTCCCCGCGGGCAGGGCCTCCGCCAGACCGTCGACGACGGTGATCGGCACCGGCGCGCCCGGCGCCGCCCGCTCGGCGGCGGCGCGCAGTCGACGTTCCGGCTCGACCGCGACGACCTCGGTCACCGCGGGTGGATAGTGGGCGAACATCCTGCCGTTGCCCGCGCCGATCTCGATCACCCGACCGGACAGGCCGGCGACCAGGTCCCGGCGGAACTCCGCCGTGCCGGCGCGGTCCATGGCGACGCTGAGTCTCTCGTACACCCGGGCGAACACCGGATGGGACACCTCGGCCACGTCGACCTCCGGGGGGATCAGGTGATCCTCGTCGAACTGTTCTTGGGCGATTGTCCTACATCGCTGCACGGTTTCCGTCTTACTGATTGCAGCGGTTGACAACCCAGCGCAGACAGGACGTGTCCGACCATGAAGATCGTCGTCATCGGTGGCAGCGGCCTCATCGGCTCCAAGCTCGTGGACAATCTCGGTGCCCGGGGGCACGAGGCGGTGCCGGCGTCACCGAAGACCGGTGTCAACACACTCACCGGCGAGGGAGTGGCCGAGGCACTCGCCGGCGCCGATGTCGTGGTCGACGTGTCGAACTCGCCGTCGTTCGAGGCCGCCGCCGTGCTGGAGTTCTTCGAGACGTCCACCCGCAATCTCCTCGCCGCCGCGGCGGCGGCCGGGGTGGGCCACTACGCGGCGCTCTCGATCGTGGGGTGCGACCGGATCCCGGACAGCGGGTACATGCGGGCCAAGGTTGCCCAGGAGAAGCTCGTCGTCGCGGCCGGGATCCCGTACTCCGTCGTGCACGCGACGCAGTTCTTCGAATTTCTCCAGGGGATCATCGACGCCGCCACGGACGGCGACACCGTGCACCTCGCGCCGGTCCTCATCCAACCGATGGCGGCGGACGACGTCGCGGCCGAGGTGGCCGAGGTCGTCGTCGGCGCGCCCGCGAACGCGGTGGTCGAGATCGCTGGCCCGGAGCAGTTCCGCCTCGACGAACTGGGCCGATCCATCCTCGCGTCCCAGCAGGATCCCCGGTCGGTGGTGGCCGACCCGGATGCCCGGTATTTCGGTGCCACGCTTGGCGAACGCTCGTTGGTCCCCGCCGACGGTGCGCGCATCGCCGCCACTGGCCTCGACGACTGGCGTGCCCGGGCGACCCGCCCCCGGTGAGGCGGTTCGCTACCGGGGCGCGGCGGGTGGGTCCGTCCGCCCACCGAGACGTCGCACCAACTCCCGCACCGCCGCGGTGAACGAGGCGTCCGCCTCGTCCGGCCAGTGTCCGTGGATGGGCGGGGGAACGCTGTCGCTGGCCGGCGTCACCACGGCGCGGGGATCGCGTTGTCGACGATCCACGGCGTCTGCCGGATCGCTGCCCGGTGCCGCCCGGGGTGACCGGTGGGAGGAGAAGACCCAGCCGCCGATCGGGTCGGTGTCGCGCCACAGGTTCACCCAGCGCCAACCGACCCGGTGGCCGATGTCGTGCAGTGCCGCATCGTCGATGTAGGCGGGGAAGAGCCGCGCGTAGAGGCGACGCAGCGGTGACCCGTGGGTGAGCAGGGCGACCCGGCTGCCGACCTCCGGGGGTAGCTGAAGCACCGTCGCGGCGAGCAGGACGGAACCGTGGCTGTGCCCGGTGAGCAGCACGGCATTGCCGCTCTCGACGAGGTACGTGATCCGGCGGGTCAGCTCCGGCACCGCGCGTTCGGCGTAGCAGGGCGGTGCGAAGGGATGGGCGGCTCGGGGCCAGAACGTGCCGAGGTCCCAGAGAACGCCGACGTGCCGCCGGAACGGGATGGTCCGGTAGGCGAAGACGCTGCCGACGATCAGGCCGAGGATGATCGCGGCGATCAGCCAACTGCCGAACGCGATGCTGAAGGTGACCGCGTCCGCCGGCAACCCGATGGTTCTCTCGACGAGGTCGCTGGGGAACTGTCCCAGCAGGCCGACTGTGGTGTTGGCCGTGGCGAGGCCGGCGAGGCAGCCGAAGAGCACCGCCAGCGGCACCAGTTTCTCGGTGAACCGGGCCCGGGCTATCGCGTCGCGGACCTGTCGCAGTCGGGTCCTGGCCTCCGCCGGCGGGTCCGGGTAGTCGTGGGCGACGATCGCCGCGGCGTCGCGACGCCGGCCGCGGCGGGAGATCACGACGACCAGACCGGCGACGATCAGCGTGAGCACGATCGCGCGCAGGAAGCCGAAGATCACCCACGTGTACGCGCGGGGCGGGCCGGCGGCGATGCCCGCGCCGGTCGGCACGTCCCGGTCGAGGAAGTCCGCCGCCCGGTAGACCAGCTCGGCGGAGTACGCCACCGCCACGCTGACCCCGGCGGCCGCGATCGCGAGCCCACCCAGCCCGACCAGCGGTGTCGCACCCCGCCGCCGGTCCCGGCGCCGGAGCAGCACCACGCCCAGCGCGACCAGCAGGGTCGTCTGTGCCACGAACAGCCCGGCCAGGGTCGTGTCGTAGCCGGGCAGTTCGCGACGTTCGTCCCACGGCTGCGGGCTGGCCAGCACGTGGGCCACCACGACAACGGTCAGGACGATGGCGGTGGACCGCAGCGCGTGGGTGATCCGGTCGAGTCGCCCATCGCTCGCGGCCCGGTCGATCAACGGGGGAGCGCACAGCGATCCCACGCAGGCGGCCAGGACCACCACGGTGGCCACCGTCAGGGCGACGCCGAGGGCGGTGGCGCCGCTGGCGATCCGGGCGAGGAGCAGGGTGAGGTCCAGCGTCGCGAACGCGGCGGCGACGTGGATCGAGCGCAGCCGCCCGACAAGCGGCTCGGCGTCCCACTGACCGACCGCGCCGAGCCGGTGCCCGGAGACCTGCTCGGGTGCACGAAACGCCTCGAACGTCCGCCCCGGCCGGTTGCTGGCCCGCCAGATCAGGCCGATCGCGGTGGCCGGGACCAGCGCGAGCACCGCCAGTCGCAGCCCGACCGGCCGCCCGCTCAACCAGGACAGCCAGCTACGTCCGGCGAGGCAGTTCGACGAGTTCAGACACTTCCAGCCGACGAGATCCAGGGCGACGCCGGCGATGGCGAGCACGTAGAGCACGGTGAGCGTGAGCGCCAGCACCCGGTACAGCGACCTGACCACCGCCTCGGAACCGGAGTTCGCGGGACGCATCCAGATCGCCACGTTGACGAGCATGAACGGGAGCAGGAAGACCAACCCCAGGGCGCGGGCCACGGTCCCGGAGGGCAGATCACCCCAGCGGTACGCCTCCAGCGTCAACCCGTGTGCACCCGTGGCGTCCGAATATTGGGGGCGCGGCCGGTAGAAGCCTCCGCTGCGGTCACCCGCCACCTGCGCGGTCTGCCGTAGGTCCAGCACCTCTTCGGCGTTCGCGCCGGAGACCCCGTGCACCCGCAGCTCCACGATGCCGCCGGCGATGTCTGGCCCGCTCAACCGCGCTGATCCATCCGATGGTCCCCCCGAGGCGTCTCGGCGGCCCCGTGGCACACGTTCCACCCGGGGCCAGCCCTGTCCGCACCGTGCCGGGGTCGCCACCGGCGACGGCGGCAGACCGCGGTCTACCCGAACCGGACGGCTCCAATCGCGGCCCGTTCCCGCCGCGGCCGGACGGTCGACGCCGCGTACCGCAGGCGCGGGCGGGGCGTCGATCCAGCGGCGCGGGGGATTGAGCGGGTGCTGGCGGGGTAGGTGCCGCCATGGTCGCTGCCGGTCGGCACGGAGTGGACGGCCGCGCTCCGATCATGGTCCGGCTCTGGGACCGCGCGGTGCTCACGCTGCGCGACCGGTTGCGTCGGGTACGGGCCATCGGCGGGCTGGCTGTGCAGGCCGGCCTGGCCGCGGCGCTGGCGTGGTTCGTGGCGCACGAGCTGCTGCACGTGTCGCAGCCGATCTTCGCACCGATCTCCGCGGTCTCGACTCTCGCCGCGTCCGTCGGCCAACGGCTCCGCCGTACCGTCGAGCTGATCATCGGTGTCACCGTGGGAGTGCTGATCGGCGATCTGCTGCTCCTGCTGATCGGCACCGGGTGGTGGCAACTCGTCCTGATCGTCGCGCTCGCGATCATGGTCGCGCTGTTCCTCGCGGGCAGTGCGGCGGTGGTGGTCCAGGCCGGCGCGACGGCGGTGCTGATCGCCACGCTCAGTCCGTCCGTCCGTGATCTGGAGATCCCACGGTTCGTGGACGCGCTGGTCGGGGGCGGCTTGGCGCTGCTCGTCACCACTGTGCTGTTGCCGTTGAACCCGCTGCGGGTGCTCAACCGGGCCGCGCGGCCGGCGTTGGATCTGCTCGTCACCCAACTCGACGCGACCGCCCGCGCGCTGGCCGAGCGGGACGCCGATCGGGCCCGCGCCGCGCGGAGCGAACTGCGGCGGAACAAGGGCCAGTTGCAGGCGTTCGTCGAGGCGACCCAGGGCGCCCGGGAGGCCAGCGCCCTGTCGCCTGTGCACTGGCGGGATCGGCACGGGCCGGTGGGCCGGTACGCGCAGGCGGCGGAGCCGATCGACCGGGCGATGCGCAACAGCGGCACCCTGATCCGTCGGTCGGTGACGCTTATCGAGGACGGTGAACCGGTCCCGGACGCCCTGCCGGGGGCGGTATCCGATCTCGCCGAGGCCGTCCGGTTGCTAACCCGGCAGTTCGCCGCCGCCGTGGAGCCGAACCGGGCACGCGAGCAGGCGCTGCAGGCGGTCCGGACGGCCGGTCAGGCCTACCGGGAGGGGGTCGGCTTCTCCGGAGCGGTGGTGGTGGCACAGGTCCGGACGACGGTCAGCGATCTGCTGGTGGCCACCGGGCTGACCCAGGGGGAGGCGAATCACCTGGTCCGGGGCGCGTTCGGCGGCCTGGAAGGGCAGGGCGTGCCACAGCGGGGCTGACCCACCGGCATCATCCTGAGCCATGGGTGTTGCACTCTGAGCCAAAGTGGTGCCATGATGGTGCCATGGAGTTGAGGTCATACGTAGAGAACCTGCGCGACGAGTTCGCCGTGGCCGCGGAGGGGGTCGACCCCGAGGCCCGGGTGCTGGCCGAGCGGCTCTTCACCCAGTTGGAGGCGGCGACCCGTCTCACGTTGCTCGAGGCGCTGTCCGACGCCGCCGACGAGATCACCCGCGATCTCGCGCCGGGTTCGGTGCACGTCCGGTTGCGGGGGCGCGAGCCGGACTTCGTGGTGACACCGGCCAGCCCTGTCGACGAGCTGGCTGAGGCGAGCGAGCCGCCGACGCTGTCCGCGCCGGCCCCCGCGCCCGAGGGGGAGGACGGCGGCACCTCGCGGATCAACCTCCGACTCCCCGACCACCTCAAGGCCAGCGTCGAGGAGGCCGCCGGGCGCGCCGGGCTCTCGGTCAACGCCTGGCTGGTGCGCGCCGTCGCCGGTGCCGTCGGCGCCGGCGAGACGCAGCGTCGTCCGTCTCGCCGGGTGGAGCCACGCTCCGGCCAGCACATCACCGGCTGGGCCCGCTGACCCTCCGTATCCCTCTGTTTTCGCGCCGCTGACCAGCGGCGACATTCGCCGACCACCTTCCGGGAGACCACCATGCCAAGTTTCGAAACGCCAGAACCCATCGCCGTCCGGATCGAGCTGCCGGTGGGAGATGTCTGGATCACGGCGACCGACCGCACCGACACCGTGGTGACGGTGCGACCCCGCGACCCGTCGAGCAAGGCCGACGTGAGCACCGCGGAACAGACCACCGTCGAGTACGCGGCGGGACAACTGCTGATCAGGGTGTCGAAGAGTTGGCGCCGCTACGGCTTCGGTTCCGGGCCGTCGGTCGACGTCCGGATCGAGCTACCGGCCGGGTCGCGGGTGCACGCCGAGTCCTCCTGGGCGGCGTTCCGGTGTGAGGGTCGGCTGGGCGAGTGTCGGATCAAGACGGGCAGCGGGATCCGGCTCGACGAGACCGGGCCGTTGGACATCGACAGCAGCCACGGCGAGGTGGCGGTGGAGCGGGTCGCGGGCTCGGCCCGGGTGAAGGTCTCGTCCGGCAAGGTACGCATCGGCGCGGTCGACGGCTCCGCCGAGATCAAGAACTCCTCCGGCGACTGCTGGATCGGCCGCAGCGGCGGCGACGTCCGGGTCAACACCGCGTACGGCGACATCACCCTCGATGCGCCGCTGGCCTCGGTGACGGCCCGCACCGCCTACGGCAACGTCCGGCTGGGTGAGGTCGTCCGGGGGGCGATCGAGCTGAACACCTCGTACGGGGCGATCGAGGTCGGCATCCGGCGCGGGACCGCCGCCTGGCTCGACGTCAGTTCCAAGCACGGCCGCGTGCACAACGCCCTGGAGACGACCGACGGTCCGGCGCAGACCGACGAGACGGTCGAGGTCCGGGCGAACACCGCCTACGGCGACATCATGATCCGCCGCGCCTGACCCGTCCGCACCGCGACCACGCAAAAGAGGAGACCATGACCAGCTCCACGAAGCCCGCGATCGTCGCCACCGGCCTGCGGAAGTCCTACGGTGACAAGGTCGTGCTGAACGGCATCGACCTGATGATCACCGAGGGAACGATCTTCGCGCTGCTCGGCCCCAACGGCGCCGGCAAGACCACCACGGTGCGGATTCTCTCCACCCTGATCAACGCCGACGGCGGCAACGCCCGGATCTTCGGCCACGACCTGACCCGGGAGCCGGACGCCGTACGCGAACTGATCGGCGTCACCGGCCAGTTCTCCGCCGTCGACAACCTGCTCACCGGCCGGGAAAACCTCCACCTGATGGCCGACCTGTGTCACCTGGACAAGGGCGTCGGTCGGCGTCGGATCACCGAGCTGCTCGACCAGTTCGACCTGACCGAGGCGGCCGGCAAGCCGGTGTCGACGTACTCGGGGGGCATGCGGCGGCGTCTCGACCTCGCGATGACCCTGGTCGGCGCGCCCCGCGTGATCTTCCTCGACGAGCCGACCACAGGTCTCGACCCGCGCAGCCGCCGCGCCATGTGGCACATCATCCGCGCGCTCGCCGCGGAGGGCGTCACGATCATGCTCACCACCCAGTACCTGGAGGAGGCCGACCAGCTCGCCGACCGCGTCGCGTTCCTCGACCATGGCCGGCTGATCGCCGAGGGCACCCCGCGCGAGCTCAAGCGGCTCATCCCGGGCGGCCACGTGGTGCTGCAGTTCGCCGACCCGGACGGGCTCGACTCGGCGGCCCGTACGTTCCCGGCCGGCCGGCGGGATGACGCGGCACTCACCCTCCAGGTGCCCAGCGACGGTGGGGTCCTGTCGCTGCGCTCGCTTCTCGACCAACTCGACCGCGAATCGATAAGCGTGGCCGGGCTCTCCGTGCACACCCCCGACCTCGACGACGTCTTCCTCACCCTCACCGGCCAGCCCGACTCCGGCGCCGGCCGACCCGACCACGAAAGGGCCCCAGTGCGATGAGCACCGTCTCCCTCGCCGTCCGCGACTCGGGCACCATGCTGCGGCGCAACCTCCTGCACATGCGGCGGTACCCGTCGATGACCATGCTGCTCATCGGCATTCCGATCATCATCCTGTTGCTCTTCGTCTACGTCTTCGGCGGCACGCTCGGCGCCGGCCTCGGCCCGTCCGGCGGCCGCTCCCAGTACGCCAACTACGTCACCCCCGGCATCCTGCTCATCACCGTGGTCAGCGCGGCGCAGGGCACCGCCATCTCGGTCGCGATGGACATGACCGAGGGCATCATCGCGCGGTTCCGGACGATGGCGATCTTCCGACCGTCGGTGCTCACCGGCCACGTACTGGGCAGTCTGGTCCAGACCCTGCTCAGCCTCGCGGCCGTCATCGTCGTGGCGCTGCTCGTCGGGTTCCGGCCCACGGCCAACCCGGTCGAATGGCTCGCGGCGATCGGCGTCCTCGCCATGATCACCTTTGCGCTCACCTGGCTGTCGGTGGCCCTCGGTCTGGTCAGCGAGAGTGTCGAGACGGCCAGCAACCTGCCCATGCCGCTGATCCTCCTGCCGTTCCTCGGCAGCGGCTTCGTCCCCACCGACTCCATGCCGACCCCGGTGCGGTTGTTCGCCGACTACCAGCCCTTCACGCCCGTCATGGAGACCCTCCGTGGCCTGCTGCTCGGCACCGGGATCGGCGCCAACTGGATCCTCGCGGTCGTCTGGTGCGCGGTCATCACCGTGGCCAGCTTCTTCTGGGCCAAGGCCCTGTACAACCGCAGTCGGGCCACCTGATCCGCACCACCCGCTCGACGTCCCGCCATCGCGACGGACAGCCGGCGACTCGGCCCACGGGGCCGAGTCGCCAGCTGTCCATGTCGCGCGGTACGGGCCGCCGGCCGTCGGTCGCGAGGGCTTGATCAACTCGGCTTTCATGAAGTCGGCCTGTCTCCGCCACTAGGACCTCCCGATTTCAAGGAACGCGAGTGGATCAGCGCCGCCCCGCTCGCTCGGCCTGGCTCGGCTCGACCGGCGGGCTCGCGGCCGTTCCCGGCCGTACCCAAAGGTCGAATGTTATCGATAACACCGGCCCGTCGCGCGGCCCCGGGGTGAGCCCACAGCCCCTGGGGAGCGCTCACTCATGAGTCATCGCGATACCGGCAGTCATGCCAGAGGTATGACCAAGGGAGCGCGGCGGTGGCGGTGATGTTATCGCCAACATCAACAGGCGGCCGTGCTCGGGAAGGCGTCTCGTGGTGAGAGTGGTGCGGTCGCCGTCGCCCCGCCCGTCGAGGGGCTTCCGGTCGGTGGCGGTCCGTGCGCCGGGCCGCGTCCCGCCCGCCCGGTCGGTGGCCGGTCGGTGCGACGCCCCCCGTCCCGGCTGCCCGATCGGTGGCCGACACCGGATTCGCGTGCTTTGTGCCGGTCCGCCAGCGACGCGCCCGAGTCGGCCCGGCTTCCGCGTTCCGTTACGGAGCTGTTGCGCCTAGATGTCTTGACGAGGCTGGATGTGAGCGTTAACACTATCCCCGTTAACGGTGGAGGTGAACATGAACCGTGTGGACGGAGCTGACGACCGCTACGTCGTCGGTGTCGACTTCGGCACCCTGTCCGGGCGAGCTCTGGTGGTCCGTGTCGGTGATGGTGCCGAGTTGGGGACCGCGGTGCACGAGTACGGCGACGGCGTTATCAGCACGGCGCTTCCGGGAGGCCGCACGCTGCCCCCGGACTGGGCTCTGCAGAACCCGGACGACTACCGCGACGTGCTGCGCCACGCCGTTCCGGCGGCGGTGGCCGCCGCGGGGGTGGACCCCGCCGCGGTGATCGGCATCGGCATCGACTTCACCGCCTGCACGGTGCTGCCGACGCTTGCCGACGGCACCCCACTGTGTGAGACGCCCGAGTTGCGCGACCGGCCACACGCCTGGGTCAAGCTGTGGAAGCACCACGCCGCACAGCCGCACGCCGACCGGATCAACGCGCTTGCCCACGAGCGGGCCGAGCCGTGGATCGGCCGCTATGGCGGCAAGATCTCCGCCGAGTGGCAGTACGCCAAGGGCCTGCAGATCCTGGAGGAGGACCCCGAGGTCTACGACCGGGCCGAGCGCTTCGTCGAGGCGGCCGACTGGATCGTCTGGCAGCTCTGCGGCACCGAGACCCGCAACGTCTGCACCGCCGGTTACAAGGGCATCCTCCAGGACGGCCACTACCCGTCCGAGGGCTTCCTGACCGCGCTCAACCCCGACTTCGGCGACTTCGTGACCAAGCTCGACGGCCCGTTGCTGCCGCTCGGCGCCCGCGCCGGCGCGCTCACCGCCCAGGCCGCCGCGTGGACCGGCCTGCCGGAGGGGATCGCGGTGGCCGTCGGCAACGTCGACGCGCACGTCACCGCGGCATCCGCGCAGGCCGTGGAGCCCGGCCGACTCGTCGCGATCATGGGCACCTCGACCTGCCACGTCGTCAACGGCACGCAGGTCGCCGAGGTGGCCGGGATGTGCGGTGTCGTGGACGGCGGCATCAGCCCCGGCGCGTGGGGTTACGAGGCCGGGCAGAGCGGCGTCGGCGACATCTTCGGCTGGTTCGTCAAGCACGCCGCCCCGGCCGGCATCGACTCGCACGAACAGCTCACCGAGCTGGCCGCGAGCCAACCGATCGGCGCGCACGGGTTGATCGCGCTGGACTGGTGGAACGGCAACCGCTCGCTGCTTGTCAACCACGACCTCAGCGGGATGATCGTCGGAATGACGCTGGCCACCCGGCCGCAGGACATCTACCGGGCGCTGCTGGAGTCCACCGCCTTCGGCACGCGGATGATCATCGAGGCGTTCGTCGAGGCCGGTGTGCCCGTGAACGACCTGGTGATCGCCGGTGGCCTCACCAACAACGCGCTGCTGATGCAGATCTACGCCGACGTGACCCGGCGGCCGCTGAACATCATCGCGTCCGCGCAGGGGCCGGCGCTCGGGTCGGCGATCCACGCCGCCGTCGCCGCCGGTGAGTTCCCGTCGATCCACGAGGCGTCGCAGGCGATGGGTCGGGTGCACGAGGCCGTCTACCGACCGGACCCGGACCGGGCGAGCGCCTACGACGCCCTGTACGCCGAGTACCGCACGCTGCACGACCACTTCGGTCGCGGCGGCAACGACGTCATGCTCCGCCTGCGGGCGATCCGCAACGCGGCGGCCGAGACCGCCGCGTCCCCACAGGAGGCCGCGCTGGAGGTGGTCGCGTGACAGCGATCAGCGAGCTGCGCGAGACGGTCGCCCGCCTGCACACCGAACTCACCAGGTACCGCCTGGTCGCCTGGACGGCCGGCAACGTCTCCGCGCGGGTGCCCGGCCGGAACCTCATGGTGATCAAGCCGAGTGGCGTGAGCTACGACGACCTGACGGCGGACACGATTGTGGTGTGCGACCTCGACGGCGTCCTCGTCGAGGGGGAGTTCGCCCCGTCCAGCGACACTGCCTCCCACGCGTACGTCTACCGGTCCATGCCCGAGGTCGGCGGGGTCGTGCACACGCACAGCTCGTACGCCACCGCCTGGGCCGCGCGGGGCGAGCCGATCCCCTGCCATCTCACGGCGCAGGCCGACGAGTTCGGCGGGGAGATCCCGGTGGGTCCGTTCGCCCTGATCGGCGGCGACGACATCGGCAAGGGCATCGTCAGTACGCTCGCCGGGCACCGCTCACCCGCGGTGCTGATGCGCAACCACGGTGTCTTCACCATCGGCCGGGACGCCCGCGCGGCGGTCAAGGCCGCGGTCATGTGTGAGGACGTGGCCCGTACGGCGCACCTGGCCCGCGCGCTCGGGCAGCCGGTGCCGATCGCGCCTGCCGACATCGACGCCCTTCATGACCGTTACCAGAACGTCTACGGTCGACAACCAGTCCCACCGGCGAGTTCCTGACCCTCTGCGGCCACACCCGACCCGCCGGTCTGCACCACCCCGAAGTAGCAGCACGCAACACCCGCGTACGCCGCTCCTTGCACATCGGCGGTTGGCGCGGTTCCCCACCACACCGAGCCAAGGAGATTCGATGCGCAAGATGCGAATGCACTCCGCTCCGTGGCGCGCTGCCACGGTCCTCGCCAGTGTGCTGCTCGTCGGCAGCATGGCGGCCTGCGGCAACAGCGACACCGGCGGCGGCGGCGGCGACACCAAGGACGACGGCAAGATCACGATGGGCTTCTCGCAGGTCGGCGCGGAGAGCGGCTGGCGTACCGCGAACACCACCTCGATCAAGGAATCCGCGACCGCGGCGGGCATCGAGCTGAAGTTCGACGACGCGCAGCAGAAGCAGGAAAACCAGATCAAGGCGATCCGCAACTACATCCAGCAGAAGGTCGACGTGATCGCCTTCTCGCCGGTGGTGGAGTCCGGTTGGGACACCGTGCTCAAGGAGGCCAAGGACGCCGGCATCCCGGTGATCCTGACCGACCGCTCGGTCGACTCGGCCGACAAGTCGCTGTACAAGACGTTCCTCGGTTCGGACTTCGTCAAGGAGGGCAAGCTCGCCGGTGATTGGCTGGTCGAGCAGAAGAAGACCGCCACGGGTCCGGTGAACATCGTCGAGCTGCAGGGCAACACCGGTGCGGCGCCGGCGAACGACCGGAAGAAGGGCTTCGGCGAGGCGATCGCCGCCAACCCGAACCTGAAGATCATCGCCTCCCAGCCGGGTGACTTCACCCGCGCCGGTGGCAAGCAGGTCATGGAGCAGTTCCTCAAGGCCAACAAGAAGATCGACGTGCTGTTCGCGCACAACGACGACATGGGCCTGGGTGCGCTCGAGGCGATCACCGCCGCCGGCAAGGTGCCGGGCAAGGACATCACCATCATCACGGTCGACGCCGTCAAGGATGGTATGCAGGCCCTCGCCGACGGGAAGTTCAACTTCATCGCGGAGTGCAGCCCGCTGCTCGGCCCGCAGCTGATGGACCTGGCCAAGAAGGTCCACGCGGGTGAGACGGTGCCGGCTCGGATCGAGACCGAGGAGACCACCTTCACCCAGGCGCAGGCCAAGGAGGCTCTGCCCACCCGCAAGTACTGATCGACGTCGGGGGGTCGCCGCGCTCGCGTGGCGGCCCCGCCTCGTCGCCCCATAAACCCGAACGGACCGGGCATGACCCGCGATGACCCGCGCCACGCCCGCCCGAGCCTCCCGCAGGGGCGGCCGGGCGGGCGCGGTGGGAGCGCAGCGGCCCTTCCGCGTCGACAACCCCCAGAAGAGGTCTGATGGGATGACGGATAGCCGTCCGGTCCTGACGATGACCGGGATCAGCAAGTCCTTTCCCGGGGTGCGCGCACTCCACGACGTCAATTTCCGGCTTTTTCCCGGCGAGGTGCACGCCCTGATGGGCGAGAACGGCGCCGGCAAGTCGACCCTCATCAAGGTGCTGACCGGTGTCTACGACACCGACGAGGGCGCCATCACGCTGGACGGCGAGCCGGTGTCCTTCACCGGGCCGATGCAGGCGACCGCGGCCGGCGTGAGCACCGTGTTCCAGGAGGTCAACCTCTGCACCAACCTCTCGGTGGCGGAGAACATCTTCATCGGTCGTGAGCCCCGGCTGCTGGGCGCCGTCCGCTGGGGTGAGGTCCGCCGTCGTGCCCGAGCCCTGCTCGACCGCCTCGACCTCGACCTCGACGTCAGCGCGCCGCTCGGTTCGTACTCGCTGGCGATCCAGCAGATGGTCGCCATCGCCCGCGCCATCGACATCAAGGCCCGGGTGCTGATCCTGGACGAGCCGACGTCCAGCCTCGACGCCGGCGAGGTGGCGCAGCTGTTCCGCATCATGCGGCAACTGCGCGACGAGGGCATCGCGATCCTGTTCGTGACCCACTTCCTCGACCAGGTCTACGAGATCGCGGACCGCATCACCGTGCTGCGCAACGGCGGACTCGTCGGCGAGTACCTGACCGCCGAGCTGCCGCAGCTCTCCCTCGTGGAGAAGATGATCGGCAAGGAACTCGACGTGCTCGAGGGCATCGAGGAGCACTCCCGACGCGACCTGGCCGCGGTGGAGGAGGGCACCCCCCTGGTGGCGGTGTCGGACTTCGGGCGGGCGGGTGCGGTCGAACCGTTCAGCCTCACCATCCACGCCGGCGAGGTGGTGGGCCTGGCGGGCCTGCTGGGCTCGGGGCGTACCGAGGTCGCACGGTTGTTGTTCGGCGCCGACCGGACCGACGGCGGCCAGGTAGCTGTCGACGGTGCGGCCAGCAGCCTGCGGACCCCCGCGCAGGCCATCGACCACGGCGTCGGCTTCTGTTCGGAGAACCGCCGCGCCGAGGGCATCGTCGCCGACCTGTCGGTCCGCGAGAACATCATCCTCGCGATGCAGGCGGCCCGCGGCTGGCTGCGGCCCATTCCGCGTCGTCGCCAGGACGAGCTTGTCGACAAGTACGTCAAGGCGCTCAACATCCGGCCCGCGGACCCGGAGGTGCCGGTCCGCAACCTCTCCGGTGGCAACCAGCAGAAGGTGCTCCTGGCCCGGTGGCTGATCACCGAGCCACGGCTGTTGATCCTCGACGAGCCGACCCGGGGCATCGACATCGGCGCGAAGACCGAGATCCAGAAGCTCGTCACGCAACTGTCCGACGGTGGCATGGCGGTGCTGTTCATCTCCGCCGAGTTGGAGGAGGTGCTGCGCCTCAGCCACAAGGTGGCCGTCATGCGGGACCGCCAGATGGTCGCACAGCTCCCCAACGACGCCAGCCTCAACGCCGACCGCATCATGCAGACCATCGCGAGTGGATCCCACCGCGAGGAGGCAGACCGATGAGCGACACCATGAGCCGCTACCGGACGATCACCGGTCACCGGCTGTTCTGGCCCGCGGCCGTGCTGGTCGTCATGCTCGCCGCGAACACGATCTACCGGCCCGGGTTCCTGTCCATCGAACTCAAGGACGGGCACCTGTACGGCTCGCCGATCGACATCCTGCGGCTGAGCGCGCCGTTGATCCTCGTCGCGCTGGGCATGACCCTCGTCATCTCGACCGGCGGAATCGACCTGTCGGTCGGCTCGATCTGCGCGATCAGCGGCGCGATGGCCTGCATGTACATCAGCAAGCAGCCCGACCAGAACAGTCTCACCGTGGTGCTGACCGCCCTCGCGATGGCGTTGGGGGTCGCGCTCGTGCTGGGCGTCTGGAACGGGGTGCTGGTGGCCGTGATCGGGATCCAACCGATCATCGCCACCCTGATCCTGATGGTGGCCGGCCGGGGTCTCGCCCAGCTGATCACCCAGGGGCAGATCATCACCATCAATTCCGGGCCGTTCCGGGCGATCGGGCTGGGTCACCTGCTGACCCTGCCGCTGGCCATCTTCATCGCGCTCGCCGCGGCAGTGCTCGTCGCGGCGTTCACCCGCCGCACCGCACTCGGCATGATCATCGAGTCGGTGGGCGGCAACGCGGAGGCGAGCCGACTCGCCGGCATCCGCTCCGGCCGGGTCATCTTCCTCGCGTACGTCGTCAGCGCCGTCTGCGCGGCGGTCGCCGGCTTCATGATGACGGCCAACGTCTCCAGCGCCGACGGCAACGCGGTCGGCCTCTGGGTGGAACTGGACGCGATCCTCGCGGTCGTCATCGGTGGCACGTCCCTCGCCGGCGGTCGGTTCTTCCTGAGCGGCACCATCCTCGGCGCGCTGATCATCCAGACCCTGACCACCTCGGTGTACGCCATGAACATCTCGCCGCAGACCTCACTGCTGTTCAAGGCGGTCGTCGTCATCGCCGTCTGCCTCATCCAGGCGCCGGCCTTCCGGGCCAAGTTCGCCCGCCGCAGGCGCAGTGCGGCACCGCCCACCGCCATCGCCGACAAGCCGAAGGAGCAGGTGCCGGCATGACCACTGGAACGCTTACCGCCGGTCGTAACCGGTTCCGGCTGCCGAGGAAGCAGATACCGGTCCTGGCGACGCTCGCCCTGCTGCTGGTGATGTACGGCATCGGGGTGTCGCAGTACACGGCGTTCTCCAACGTGCAGGTCATCTTCAACGTCTTCATCGACAACGGCTTCCTGCTCGTGGTCGCGATCGGGATGACCTTCGTGATCCTCACCGGCGGCATCGACCTGTCGGTCGGGTCCGTCGTGGCGATGACGGCGATGGTGTCGGCCTGGCTGCTCCAGGAGGGCCTGCCCGCGGCGCTGGTGCTCGTGATCGCCCTGCTCATCGGTCCGACGCTCGGCCTGCTGATGGGCTGCGCCATCCACTTCTTCGAGATCCAGCCGTTCATCGTCACGCTCGCCGGGATGTTCTTCGCCCGGGGCATGTGCACGTTGATCTCCGGTGCGTCCATCCCGATCACCGACGGGTTCTGGACCAGGATGTCGCAGGAGCGGATCGGCGATCCCAAGGGCAACTTCATCTCGATCAGCGTGCTCATCGCGTTCGTCGTGCTCGCCATCGCCGCGTACGTGCTGGCCTACACCCGGCTGGGCCGCAACGTGTACGCCATCGGCGGCAACCCCCAGTCGGCCCTGCTGATGGGCCTGCCGGTGGGGCGGACCCGGATCGCCGTCTACACGATCAGCGGCCTGTGCTCCGCGATCGGTGGGATCCTGCTGTCCTTCTACACCCTCTCCGGTGCGCCACTGATCGCCGTCGGCATGGAGCTGGACGTCATCGCAGCCGTCGTCATCGGGGGCACCGTGCTCACCGGGGGCGCGGGTTACGTCTTCGGAACGGTGCTGGGCGTGCTGGTCCTGGGTGTGATCCAGACCCTCATCACCTTCGATGGGAGCCTCAACTCCTGGTGGACCAAGATCGTGATCGGCGGCCTGCTGTTCGCGTTCATCCTTCTCCAGCGCCTCATCGGAATCCGTTACAAGTGACCGCCCCTCTCGCGGAAGGCAACTCCATGGCACCACAAAACGCACCCGAGATCTGGTTCCTCACCGGCAGCCAAGGCATGTACGGCGAGGAGACGCTCCGGCAGGTCGCCGAGCAGTCCCGTCAGATCGCGGCCGCGCTCGACGACTCGCCGCAGATTCCCGCTCGGGTGGTCTGGAAGCCCGTCCTGACCAACAGCGGTGAGATCCTGCAGGTCTGCCGGGACGCCGCCGCCCAGGGTGCCGTCGGGGTCATCGCCTGGATGCACACCTTCTCTCCGGCGAAGATGTGGATCGCCGGTCTGGACGCGTTGCAGACGCCGCTGCTGCACCTGCACACCCAGGCCAACGTGCTGCTGCCGTGGAACGACATCGACATGGACTTCATGAACCTGAACCAGGCCGCCCACGGCGACCGTGAGTTCGGGTACATCCAGACGCGTCTCGGTGTGGCCCGCAAGACGGTGGCCGGGCACGTCAGCGACCCGCGGGTGTCGGCCCGGGTCGGGGCGTGGGCGCGCGCCGCGCTCGGCTGGTCGGCGATGCGGTCGCTGCGGCTGGCCCGCTTCGGCGACAACATGCGCGACGTCGCGGTGACCGAGGGCGACAAGGTCGAGGCGGAGCTGCGGTTCGGGGTGTCGGTCAACACCTACGGGGTCAACGACCTGGTCAAGGTGGTCGGCGAGGTCACCGACGCGCAGGTGGACGACCTGGTCAAGGAGTACGAGGACACCTACCGCATCGGCGCGGAGCTGCTGCCCGGGGGCGATCGGCACGACTCGTTGCGGTACGCGGCCCGCCTGGAGTTGGGCATGCGCGGGTTCCTGGACGCGGGTGGCTTCCGGGCCTTCACCACCAACTTCGAGGATCTCGGCGGCCTGCGTCAGCTGCCGGGCATCGCCGTGCAGCGGCTGATGGCCGACGGCTACGGCTTCGGTGGCGAGGGCGACTGGAAGACGTCGATCCTGGTGCACACGCTCAAGGCGATGTCGGTGGGCGTGGACGGCGGCACGTCGTTCATGGAGGACTACACCTACGACCTCACCCCGGGCGAGGAGTTGGTGCTCGGCGCCCACATGCTGGAGGTCTGTCCGACAATCGCCTCCGACGTCCCCAACGTGGAGATCCACCCGCTGAGCATCGGCGGGCGGGAGGACCCGGTCCGGCTGGTGTTCGACGCCGCGCCCGGCCCGGCGGTGGTGCTCGGGCTGGCCGACATGGGTGAGCGGTTCCGGCTGGTGGCCAACGAGATCGACGTGGTGGCGCCGCCGCAACCGTTGCGTCGACTGCCGGTGGCCCGTGCCGTCTGGCGTCCGCGGCCCGACCTGCCCGGTTCGGCCGAGGCGTGGATCACCGCCGGCGCGCCGCACCACACGGTGCTGTCGCAGGCGGTGGGCGTGGAGGAGTTGCACGACCTGGCCGAGATGAGCCGTACCGAACTGGTCGTCATCGACGCCGACACCACGCCGCGCCGCTTCGCCGACGAGATCCGCTGGAACCAGGCCTACTACCGGCTGGCCCGCGGCTTCTGACCCGCGCGGCCCGGCCGCGTATCTGACGGGTGGTCCCATCCCCTGCCTGCGGGCTCGGGATGGACCACCCGTTCGCGTCTCCGCCGGCAGGGCCACGAGACGGTTGTGTTACGCCTTGACTAACAGCATGTTATCGCTCACAGTCTATAGCCAAGATGGTCGATGTCGTTGGCTGGTCCGGCCACGCGCGCGTCCTACCCCGCGGATTCGGCACCTCGGCACCGCGACGGTCGGACGACCGGTGTTAGCGATCACATGGCCGGGCGTGGTCAGCTCGGTGCCCCGCCCGGTGCCGCGGACGCCGGCCCAGACCGCACGGTTCGCGTCAGCAGAGGAGGATCATGCTTTCCATCGGTCGGGTTCCCCGGGGTGCGCCACGGCGCGGGTGGCTTACGAGACTCGCCGTCGCCGCGATGGTGCTTGTGGTCGGTGGCGCGGCTGCGGCCGTCGCCTCGTCGCCGGCGTCAGCGGCCACGGTCGACACCAGCGCCTGGTACGTCCTGGTGAACCGCAACAGCGGCAAGGCAGTGGACGTGTACAACATGGCCACGAACGACGGCGCGCGGATCACCCAGTGGACCCGTAACAACGGCAACCAGCAGCAGTGGCAGTTCGTCGACTCCGGCGGTGGCTACTACCGGCTCAAGTCGAGGTTGTCGGGCAAGGTGCTGGACGTCTCCGGCCGCTCGACCGCCGACGGCGGGCCGATCGTGCAGTGGTCCGACAACAACGGCACCAACCAGCAGTTCCGGTTGGCCGACTCGGACGGCGGGTACGTCCGGCTGATCAACCGCAACAGCAACAAGGCGATGGAGGTGCAGGGCGCCTCGACCGCCGACGGCGGCAACATCGTGCAGTACGCCGACTGGAACGGCACCAACCAGCAGTGGCAGCTCGTCCGCGTCGACGGCGGGGGCAACCCCACCACGCCACCGCCCACCACGCCGCCCCCGTCGAACGGCACGTACTCGAACCCGGTGGTCTGGCAGGACTTCGCCGACGTCGACATCATCCGGGTGGACAACGCCTACTACATGTCGGCGTCCACCATGCACTACTCGCCGGGCGCGCCGGTGCTGCGTTCGTACGACCTGGTCAACTGGGAGTACGCCGGTCACTCCGTGCCCAAGCTCGACTTCGGCTCGAAGTACGACATGAGCGGCGGTAGTAACGCGTACGTCGACGGGATCTGGGCGTCGACGTTGAACTACCGGCCGAGCAACAAGACGTACTACTGGGCCGGGTGCATCGACTTCGCGCAGACGCACATCTACACCGCGTCCGCCGTCGACAGCACGTGGACCAAGCACACCACCATCCCCAACTGCTACTACGACGCCGGGATGCTGATCGACGACAACGACACCATGTACGTGGCGTACGGCAACTCCACGATCAGCGTGGCGCAGCTGTCCGCGGACGGGAAGTCCCAGGTCCGTGCCCAGCAGGTGTACCAGACGCCGTCGAGCATCGGCACGCTGGAGGGCGCCCGGTTCTACAAGCGCAACGGCGCCTACTACATCTGGCTCACCCGCCCGGCCAACGGTCAGTACGTGCTGAAGTCGACAAACGGCCCGTTCGGCCCGTACGAGCAGCGCCAGGTGCTGCTCAACCTGCCCGGCCCGATCTCCGGTGGCGGCGTGCCGCACCAGGGTGGGCTGGTGCAGACCCAGAACGGCGACTGGTACTACATGTCCTTCGTCGACGCGTACCCCGGTGGTCGGATGCCCGCGATGGCTCCGATCACCTGGACCGGCGACGGCTGGCCGGTGCTGCAGACGGTCAACGGCACGTGGGGCTCCTCGTACCCGAAGCCGAACCTGCCCGCGCCGCCGCGAGCGGTCAAGCCGCTCACCGGCACCGACACGTTCGCCGGCACCACGCTCGGCCCGCAGTGGGAGTGGAACCACAACCCCGACACCAGCAAGTTCTCGGTCAACAACGGGCTGAACCTGCAGACCGCCACCGTCACCGGCGACCTGTACAAGGCCCGTAACACGCTCACCCACCGGATCCAGGGCCCCACCTCGACCGCCACCATCGAGTTGGACTACTCCACGATGCGCGACGGTGATCGGACCGGCCTGGCGGTGCTGCGCAACTCGTCGGCCTGGATCGGAGTCCGACGGGACAACGGGGCGACCCGACTGGTGATGCAGAACGGGCTCACGATGGACGGCAGTTGGAACACCACGAGCACCGGCAGTGAGGTGGCGAGCACCGCCGTCTCCGGTGGCCGGATCTGGTTGCGGGCCAACGCCGACATCAGACCGGGGTCCGGGCGGCAGGCCCGCTTCTCGTACAGCACGGACGGGGTCAACTTCACCTCGTTCGGCAATGCCCTGACGCTGGCGAACAACTGGCAGTTCTTCATGGGTTACCGGTTCGCCATCTTCAACCACGCGACGTCGGCGCTCGGCGGCGCGGTCACGGTCCGCCAGTTCGCCCTGACGACGCCGTGACGCCGGTCACACGGCGCTCGGTGTGACAGGTGGCGTCGACGAGCGCCGGCCGGTCCGGCACGAAGTCGGCGCCACCTGGTCATGTTCCAGTCGGCCTGCTCCACGCTCTGTCCAGGAGCGTGGAGCAGGTTGGCGCACCATCGCAGCCCGTACGCGCGAGCCGGTGGCCCGCGTACGGCGCGTGGGAAAAGCCTTGTGTGGCTTCGATGCGTAGCACATCCGGGCACAGCCGTCCCGTATTCGAAGCGGTTGCTGGCGTAGACTGACGGCGATTCAGCGCTGGTCACCTGGGATTCAGCACCGGCGTGGTGGCTGAGCGAGGGGGATCGGGCCGGGCCGTTCCAGTCGACGTCGACGGGCCGCGGGCCGGAGACGTAGCGGGGAGAGTGAAATGGCCGTCCACGGTCCCGCGATGACAGATGTCGCTCGTCTGGCCGGTGTCTCCCATCAGACGGTGTCGCGGGTGCTCAACGGGCACCCCAACGTCCGTGAGCAGACCCGGCTTCGGGTGCGGGCGGCGATCGCCGAACTCGGCTACCGCCCCAACGGTGCCGCTCGTGCCCTGGTGACCGGCCGATCCCAGGTCATCGGGGTGGTCGCCCAGAACACCACGCTCTACGGTCCGGCCTCGATGCTGGCCGCGTTGGAGCAGACCGCCGCCGAAGAGGGTTTCGCGGTGAGTGTCGGCAGCGTGCGAAACCTGGACCACCGCTCCATCTCGGCCGCCGTCGAGCGACACCTGTCGCACCGGGTCGCCGGCATCGTGGTCATCGCGCCGGTGGAGTCGGCGGGTGAGGCGCTGGAACACCTGCCGCAGGATGTCCCCCTCGTCACCGTCGACGGCGACCCGAGTCGGCCGGTGCCGCTGGTGACTGTCGACCAGGTGGCGGGCGCCCGGGCGGCGACCCAGCACCTGCTCGACGCGGGGCACCGCACCGTCTGGCACGTCTCCGGGCCGTTCGACTGGTTCGACAGCGTCGGCCGCATCGACGGTTGGCGGGAGGCGCTGCTGGCGGCCGGGGTGGACCCGCCGCCGCTGATGCCGGGGGACTGGTCCGCCGCATCGGGTTACCGGTGCGGGCAGATGTTGGCGAGGATGCCGGAGGTCACGGCGGTCTTCACCTCGAACGACCATCTCGCCCTGGGCGTGCTGCGGGCGTTGCACGAGTTCGGTCGGCGGGTGCCGCACGACATCAGCGTGGTCGGTTTCGACGACGTGCCGGAGGCGGCGTACTTCATTCCGCCGCTGACCACCGTCCGTCCGGACTTCGACGCGGTGGCGCGGGCGAGCCTGCAGATGCTGCTGACCCAGATCGAGTCGGGCACCGGCGGGGCGTTGCGAAAGACCATCGCGCCAACGCTTGTCGCCCGAGGGAGCGTCGCGCCGCCGCAACGCTGAGAGCCGGGCCGCCGCGAGGCCGCCGGCATCAGGTCGCCACCGCCCAGCGTCGCTCACGGTGGGCGGTTGCTCGGGGCCGACCTCACCTCGTCGCCATCCGGGCCGTCACAGTCGGTAAGACGTAGCTCAATCGAGCTTGTGCGTTTTTCATCGACGCACGACGATGCAACTGCCGGGGAGGTATTGAACCTCGTGAAATCTGGCCGTAACATGATGGACGTCGCTGTTAACGCTAACAAGAATTGGCGTCCAACTTCCGTCCCACCAGTCAGATCGTAGTCACGGGCGGGCGCCACCGACAAGGAGGCTCGATGAACCGCATCACCCGAGGTCGACGCTGGGGGGGCGTCCTGGCGGCCGGAGTGCTGGTCGCCGGCGCTTTGGTCGGCCTCCGCGCCCCCGTGGCGCAGGCACTGGACAACGGGGTGGCACGCACTCCTCCCATGGGGTGGAATTCGTGGAACTCGTTCGGCTGCAACATCAACGAAGCTCTGATCCGGCAGTCGGCGGATGCGATCGTCAGCAGCGGCATGCGGGACCTGGGCTACAACTACGTCGTGGTCGACGACTGTTGGTTCAACCCCAATCGGGACAGCTCCGGCAACCTCCAGGGCGACCCCGGCCGGTTCCCCAGCGGGATGAAGGCGCTCGGCGACTACCTGCACGCCCGGGACCTGAAGTTCGGCCTCTACCAGGTGCCCGTCGACAAGACCTGCGCGCAGTACTTCGGCGGCTACCCCGGGGCAACCGGCAGCCGCGGCCACGAGGCGCAGGATGCCCGCCAGTTCGCCGCCTGGGGTGTCGACTTCCTCAAGTACGACTGGTGCTCGCCGGAGGGCAGCATCAACGACCAGGTGACCACCTTCGCCAAGATGCGTGACGCGCTGGCCGCCACCGGTCGACCGATCGTCTACAGCATCAACTCCAACAGCATCCACGCCAAGACCGGCCCGCAGCGCAACTGGGGCGACGTGGCGAACATGTGGCGTACCACCGAGGACATCACCAACGCGTGGGACACCGGGCAGACCAACGGCTACCCGATGGGCATCCAGAACATCATCAACGTGACGGTTCCGATGGCCTCGTACGCGCGGCCGGGCGGCTTCAACGACCCCGACATGATGGAAATCGGCCGTGGCGGGATGAACGACACGGAGATGCGCAGCCACTTCGCGATGTGGGCGATCATGGCGTCTCCGCTGATCGCCGGCAACGACGTCCGGAACATGAACGCCGCGACGCAGACCATCCTGAAGAACGCCAACCTGATCGGGATCAACCAGGACTCGCTCGGGCTGCAGGGGGCGCAGGTCTCGTTCGACGGCACCCGTCGGGTGCTCGCCAAGCGGCTGGCCAACGGTGATGTCGCCGTGGCCCTGTTCAACCAGGGTGGCTCGACGACGACGATCTCGACGACCGCCGCCGCCGTCGGCAAGTCCGGCAGCTCGTTCACGCTCGTGGAGGCGTGGTCCGGTGCCAGCGCCTCCAGCACCGGGACCATCAGCGCCAGCGTTCCGGCGCACGGCACCGTGGTCTACCGGGTCAGCGGTGGCGGGACGACCCCGCCGACGACCACCCCGCCGCCCACGACGACCCCGCCGCCGAGCACGTCGGGCGCGTTCGCCAGTGCCGCCTCCGGCCGCTGCCTCGACGTGCCGGCGAGCAACACCGCGAACGGCACCCAGCCGGTGATCTGGGACTGCAACGGCGCCGCCAACCAGCGCTGGACCGCGAACGGTCAGACCCTGCAGTCGCTCGGCAAGTGCCTGGACGCGCCCCCGAACGCCACCCCCGGCACCAAGGCGCAGATCTGGGACTGCAACGGCGGGGCCAACCAGCAGTGGACCGTCAACACCAACGGCACGATCAGCAACGCGCAGTCCGGCCTCTGCCTGGACGTCAACAACAACGGCACGGCCAACGGCACCACGGTGCTCCTCTGGACCTGCACCGGGGCGGCGAACCAGCGGTGGACGCGGCGCTAGCCGACCAGGTCCCCCGACCGACCAGGTCGCGGCAGCCCACCTGATCCGACCGCCCGCCACGTGCCCGCGGACGACACCCGTCGTCCGCGGGCACCGTCGCGTCTGCCGGCGGTTGCGCCCCGGCGGCCGTTCCTGCTCGGGCGGTGGCCCGGCCGGTCCGGTGGTGGTTCGCGGCGGTTCTGGCCCCGTTGGCGGCCTCCGCGGGCGCCCGTCCGCGTCGTCACAGTTCGTCACCGTGATCGCAGGTCCGGGCCTGTTCGGCCGCTGGCCTGGTCGGTCGGGACGCCTCCGTTACGAGACCGTGACACCGGTATTTCGGATCAGGTGTTGACGTGCAGTATGTGAGCGCTAACACTACCCCGAAAGGTGACAGTTTTGGCCCCGGCACTCGACGGGGGAGTCCAGAGAGGAGAGGCCCGTGGGCAGGAGATTCCTGGTTGCTCTCGGCGGTGTGATGCTGACGCTGAGTATGGCAGCGTGCAGTGGCGGGGGTGCGGGCAGCGGTGACGACAAGAGCGCCGACAAGCCCGGTGACCTGACCATCGGTGTGTCGATGCCGACCCAGACCTCCGAGCGGTGGATCGCCGACGGCAACGCGGTGAAGTCGAAGCTTGAGGCCAAGGGCTACAAGGTCGACCTCCAGTACGCCGGCGACGACATCCCCACCCAGTCGCAGCAGGTCGACCAGATGATCACTCAGGGCGCCGACGTCCTGATCATCGCGGCGATCGACGGCACCGCGCTCAGCAGCCAGCTGCAGGCCGCAGCCGACGCGAAGATCCCGGTCATCTCCTACGACCGGCTGATCCGCGGCAGCAAGAACGTCGACTTCTACGTCAGCTTCGACAACTACAAGGTCGGCGTCGCCCAGGGCACCGGGCTGCTCGTCGGTCTCGGCCTGCTGAACAAGGACGGCTCGAAGGGCACGGCCAAGGGTCCGTTCAACATCGAACTCTTCGCGGGCTCGCTCGACGACAACAACACCCAGTACTTCTTCGGTGGCGCGATGGACACGCTGAAGCCGTTCATCGACAGCCGTACGCTTGTCGTCAAGTCCAAGCAGACCACCCCCGAGCAGGTAGCCACCCTGCGGTGGCAGCAGGAGACCGCGCAGAAGCGCATGGAGAACCTGCTGACCTCCAGCTACAACGACGGCTCGAAGGTCGACGGTGTGCTGTCGCCGTACGACGGCATCTCCCGGGGCATCATCACCGCCCTGCAGAACGCCGGCTACGGCACCGCCGCCAAGAAGCTCCCGCCGGTCACCGGCCAGGACGCCGAGATCGCCTCGATCAAGCTGATCAACGACGGGGTCCAGAGCTCCACGGTCTTCAAGGACACCCGTCTGCTGGCCGACCAGGCCGTGAACGCCGCCGAGGCGTTCCTGCAGAAGAAGGAGCCGCAGGCCAACGACACCAAGACGTACGACAACGGCGTCAAGGTCGTCCCGGCGTACCTGCTCCCGATCGTCACGGTCTACAAGGACGACATCAAGACCGCGCTGATCGACTCCGGCTACTGGACGGCGGAAGAGGTCGCCGCCGGTCAGGCCAAGAAGTAAGCCAATCGTCGGGCCCGGCGGTCATCGCCGGGCCCGACGTCTGGGCGTACCGTGTCCAGACCTGACGGAGGACAGTGACAATGGACGACACCATCCTCGAGATGCGTCGCATCACCAAGACCTTCCCCGGCGTGATCGCGCTGGAGGACGTCACCCTCGCAGTGCGCCGCGGGGAGATCCACGCCATCTGTGGTGAGAACGGCGCCGGCAAGTCCACCCTGATGAAGGTGCTGTCCGGCGTCTACCCGTCCGGCTCGTACGACGGCGAGATCCTCTTCGACGGCAAGCCGATGCAGTTCCGTGGCATCCGCGACAGCGAGGCCAACGGCATCGTCATCATCCACCAGGAGCTCGCCCTGGTGCCGTACCTGTCGATCGCGGAGAACATCTTCCTCGGCAGCGAGCGGCGCAGCCGCCTCGGGCTGATCGACTGGAACCTGGCCAACGCCGAAGCGGCGAAGCTGCTGGCGTCCGTCGGGCTGCACGAGAATCCCGTCACCCCGGTCATCCAGCTCGGCGTCGGCAAGCAGCAGTTGGTGGAGATCGCCAAGGCGCTGTCGAAGAAGGTGCGCCTGCTCATCCTGGACGAGCCGACGGCCGCGCTCAACGACGTCGACTCGGCTCACCTGCTCGACCTGTTGCGGGCACTCCGCGACCAGGGCATCACCTGCATCATGATCTCGCACAAGCTCAACGAGATCACCGCCATCGCCGACACGACCACCGTCATCCGGGACGGGCGCGCGGTGGAGACCCTCGACATGCGCTCCGACGACGTGACCCAGCAGCGGATCATCCGCGGCATGGTCGGGCGCGACCTGGACAGCTTCTACCCCGACCGCGAGTCGTCCCCCGGCGAGGAGGTCCTCCGGATCGAGGACTGGACGGTGCGGCACCCCGTGCAGGACCGGATGGTCGTCGAGGACGTCGC
The DNA here is from genome assembly GCF_049847025.1 of Micromonospora sp. DT231. Taxonomy (NCBI): domain Bacteria; kingdom Bacillati; phylum Actinomycetota; class Actinomycetes; order Micromonosporales; family Micromonosporaceae; genus Micromonospora; species Micromonospora sp. DT231. Next base: position 192,029 of record NZ_JBNCNO010000003.1, read on the forward strand.
CCTGTCCGTCCGCGCCGGCGAGGTCGTCGGCATCGCGGGCCTGATGGGTGCGGGGCGGACCGAGCTGGCGATGAGCGTGTTCGGCCGGTCGTACGGGCGTGACATCCGGGGCCGACTCTTCGTGCGCGGTCGCGAGGTGCAGGCCCGCACCGTCGCCGAGGCGATCGACAACGGCATCGCCTACGTCACCGAGGACCGCAAGAGGTACGGGCTCAACCTCATCGACGACGTCCGCCGTAACGTGTCCGCCGCCGCGTTGGACCGGTTGTCCCGCCTGGGCTGGGTCAACGGCAACGAGGAGATCAAGGTCGCCGAGGACAGCCGGCGGGAGATGAACATCCGGACGACGAGCGTCATGGCTGTCGTCGGCAAGCTCTCCGGCGGCAACCAGCAGAAGGTCGTCCTGTCGAAGTGGCTGTTCACCGACCCGGACGTGCTGATCCTCGACGAACCCACCCGGGGCATCGACGTCGGCGCCAAGTACGAGATCTACACGATCATCAACCGGCTGGTGGCCGCCGGCAAGGCGGTGATCGTCATCTCCTCGGAGCTGCCGGAGTTGCTCGGGATGTGCGACCGCATCTACACCCTCGCCGCCGGCCGGATCACCGGTGAGATGCCGGTGGCCGAGGCGACTCAGGAGAGCCTCATGGAGCTGATGACAAAGGACAAGGAGCTCGTGGCGTGACCAGCATCAAGACCCCCCCGACGGAGAGCCCGGCGCCTTCGGACAGCACACCCGCGGCCGCTCTGCACAGCGGCACGAACGACCTGCGGGCGCTTGTGCTGAACAACCTGCGGCAGAGCGGGATCTACGTCGCCCTGGTCGTCATCGTCGCGCTCTTCGCAGTCCTGACCGACGGGGTGTTGCTGAGCCCCGGCAACATCACGAACATCGTCCTGCAGTACTCGTACATCCTGGTGCTCGCGATCGGGATGGTCATCCTGATCATCGGCGGGCACATCGACCTGTCGGTCGGATCGGTCGTCGCGCTGACCGGAGCGGTGTCCGCCGTCCTGGTGATCCAGCAGGGCTATCCCTGGTGGGTAGGCGTCGTGGCCGCGCTCGCGGTCGGCGTCGCGGTCGGCGCGTGGCACGGCTTCTGGGTGGCGTACGCCGGCATTCCGGCCTTCATCGTGACCCTGGCCGGCATGCTGCTGTTCCGGGGTCTCACCCTGCGGGTGCTCGACAACATCTCGCTGTCGCCGTTCCCGGCGGAGTACCAGAAGGTCGCGGCGGGCTTCCTCAACGGGCTGCTCGGCGGGCAGGGCTTCGACGCCTTCACGCTGCTGATCGGCGCCGTGGCCGTGGCCGGGTACGCGGTGAGTGGCTTCCGCACCCGCGTGGCGCGTATCCGCTACCAGCAGCCGGTCGAGTCGTTCCCGCTGTTCGTCGCCCGGGTCGTGCTCGTCGGCGCGGTCATCATGTACTTCGCGTGGCAGCTGGCGCACGCCCGCGGCCTGCCGATCGTGCTGATCATCCTGGCGGTTCTGGTGCTGGTCTACGGCCTGCTCACCAGGCGTACCGTCTTCGGTCGCCAGGTCTACGCGATCGGCGGCAACCTGTCGGCGGCGGCGCTGTCCGGGGTGAAGGTCCGCACCGTCAACTTCTGGATGTTCGTCAACATGGGCTTCCTGGCGGCGGTGGCGGGTGTCATCTACTCCTCGCGGTCGAACGGCGCTCAGCCCGCCGCCGGCAACATGTTCGAGCTGGACGCGATCGCCGCGGCCTTCATCGGCGGCGCGGCGGTCACCGGCGGCGTGGGCACCGTGGTGGGCGCCATGGTCGGCGGTCTGATCATGGCGGTGATGAGCAACGGCATGCAGCTGATGGGTATCGACCAGTCGACCCAGTCGGTGGTGAAGGGCCTCGTCCTGCTCGTCGCGGTCGCCTTCGACGTCTACAACAAGCGCCGGGCCGGCACGGCCCGCTGACGTCCTGACGGTACGAGGGTGCCCCCTGCCCGCCTCGCGGGCAGGGGGCACCCTGCGTCGGTGGGTGGAGTTAGTGGCAGGCGCTGGTGCCGCTGTCGGTGTAGGTCTGGCCGGCTACCGGTACGAACCGCCAGTCGTAGCTGTTGGAGTGCAGGGTGAACTTCAGGACTCCCCAGGCCGAGCTGTTGCGCGCCTCGCTGTTGGGCTGGATGGTGCCGAAGCCGTAGTGACCCGCGCCGCCCATGCCGGCGACGAAGCTGCGCATGCCGCGGCTGGTGTCGGCGCCACCGGACGGGTTCATCGGCGCGAAGCGCTCGTACACGTGGTTGTGTCCCCACACCACGACGTCGGCGTTGTAGTCGTAGAGCGCCTGGTACAGCGGGCGCGTGGACGTCGACGGCGCGTGGTTGGAGCTGGACGTGAACAGCGGGTGGTGCCAGTAGGCGAGCGTGCACGGCTTGCCGCTGGCGGCCAGGTCCGCCCGCAGCCACTGCTCCTGGGTGGATCCGGCCGACATGCTGATGTTCGAGTTCAACGACACGACGTGCCAGTTGCCGAGGTCGTACGAGTAGTAGCCGCGCCCGCTCGGGCCGGCCGACGTACCGAAGTAGTTGTAGTAGCCGGTCGCGCCCGACGTGTTGTAGTCGTGGTTGCCCGGCGACGGGCGGGTACGGCTCTTGTGCCGGCCCCAGGTGGGCTCGTAGTAACTGGCGAACTGCGACGCGGTGCCGCTGTCGTAGACGTTGTCGCCGGTGGTGAAGACCGTCCCCGGGATGCTGTCGAGCAGCGTCGCGGTGGCGCTGTCGCCGGAGCCGGAGTCGGCGATGTCGCCCGCCCCCACGAACACCGGGTCCCCGGACTCCGGTGGCGTGGTGGTCCCGGTGGTGACCACCAGTTGCGGGGCGTCCGCGCCACTCTCGCGCGTGTCGTAGTAGGCGCCGTCGCCGCTGGCGGAGGTCGCACCGAAGCTGTACGTCCCGTTGCCGGTGACGGCGGCCGTGACGTCGACCTCGTACCAGGTGTTGCCGCTGACCGCGCCGATGGTGCCGAGCGTGGCCCCGTCGATCGTCGGCTGGTTGGCCCAGGTGGTGCCGGTCTCCGACCACGTCGTGTTGGACATCCGGCGGAACGTGCCACCGGCGTCGCTGCCGCTGTTGCCGCTGATCGTGCGCAGTCGCACCTTGGCGCTTGTCACCGTGCCGCTGACACCGCTCACGGTGAAACGCAGGAACGAGCGGCGCACGGGCGAGTTGTCGACCACGATCTGCGTGGACGTGCCGTAGTTGGTGGACGTCGCGTCACTCTGGACGTAGGTGTCCGCGACCGGCGTGAACGTCACGCTCGCCGCCGACGCCGCGTCGGCGCCTACCCCGACGACGGCGGCGGTCGCGGCGACGAGCACCAGCACCGCTCCCGTCGTGATCGGCGGACGGGGGAATCGAATATCCATCCAGGACTCCTTCGCTGCGGGTGTGAAGCCCACGGAATGTAGGAAGGTCGATGGACCGGCGGGCGACGGGTGGATGAACACCACGTCCCGGCAGGCAAACACCTCGATGTTCGCGGCACGTTCACCCACGCCTCGCCCGGCTGCCACGCGCGGTCCGTTGTGCCCTTCGCGACGAGTACGGACGATGGCTGGCCGGCAGTTGTCGACCCGAGGAGATGCTCGTGTACCTGTCGACCGTTTCCCGACCGGTCGCCGACCCGCCCGCACCGGGGCCCCGGCGTCGACGGCTCGCCCTGGTCAGCGGCAACGTCGTCGCACTCGGCACGGTCAGCCTGATCACCGACGTCTCCGCCGAGATGGTGGCCGCCGTCCTACCGCTCTATCTGGTGCTGGGCCTCCAACTCAGCCCGGTGGCCTTCGGCGTGCTCGACGGCGTCCACACCGGCGCCACCGCGCTCCTGCGGGTCGTCGGTGGGTTCGCCGCCGACCGGTTCCGGCGGCGCAAACTGATCGCTGGCATCGGCTACACCCTCTCGGCGGTCGCGAAGCTCGGTCTGCTGCTCGCCGGCCGGTCGATACCGGCGATCGGTGGCGTCATCGCCGTCGACCGCCTCGGCAAGGGACTGCGCAGCGCACCACGCGACGCGCTGATCACGCTCTCCACGCCACCCGAGGCGCTGGGTCGGGCGTTCGGGGTGCACCGGGCGATGGACAGCGTCGGCGCGTTCCTCGGACCGCTCGCCGCGTTCGCGGTCCTGCTCGTCGTCGGGCAGTCGTACGACGCGGTCTTCGTCACCAGCTTCTGCGTCGCCGCGCTGGCCGTCGTCGTGCTCGTGCTCTTCGTCCGGGAACGCCCCGCCGAGCAGGCGACGGACGGCCCGGACGACCCGAGCGTCACCGTCCGGGAGGCGCTCGGCCTGCTGGGCGGGGGACCGGCCCGCCGGCTCGTGCTGGCCGCGGCGATGCTCGGGCTGGCCACCATCGGCGACGGTTTCGTCTACCTGCTGCTGCAACGCCGCGAGGACCTCGGCCTGCGCTGGTTCCCCCTGCTCGCGGTGGGGACCAGCCTGGCCTACCTGCTGCTCGCCGCCCCGCTCGGCGTCCTCGCCGACCGGATCGGCCGGCTGCCGGTGGTGCTCGGCGGCTACACCGCGCTCGGTGCCACGTACCTGCTGCTGGCCGGTCCGGTCGACGGTTGGCCGTTGATCGTGCTGACCCTGGGGCTGTACGGCGCGTTCTACGCCGCCACCGACGGCGTGCTCATCGCGCTCGCCGGACCGGTGCTGCCGGCGCGGCTGCGGACCACCGGGATCGCGCTGGTGCAGACCGGGCAGGCCCTCGCGTACCTCGTCTCCTCGATCCTGTTCGGTCTCGGCTGGCAGGCCTGGGGGCCGGAGGCGGCGATCCGCGCGGCGGCCGTGGCGGTCGCCTGCGTCCTGGTCGGCACGCTGCTCCTGCTGACCGCCCCGTCCCGTCTCGTCACCCGGAGGGTGCCCCGATGACTGCGTTGTCGACCCGAGCGAAACTCGGCGTGGTGGTCGCCTCGGCCGTGCTGCTGGGCAGCGTGGCAGCCGGCTACGTGGCCGTGGCGGCGGAACCTGCCCGGACGCCGCCGGCCGCCACCGGCGACCAGGTGGTCACCCTGACGCCCGGTCCGCGCCTGCTGGCCATCACCGACCGGCACCTGTCCACCGTCGCCACGGCCGACCCCACCGGGCCCCGCACCGTCTCCGGCGTGGAATGCCTGCGGGCGTACGCCGCGGGCGGCACCGGCGTCTGCCTGAGACCGGAGACCGCCTGGTCGTACGAGGTCGTCGTGCTCGACGCGGCGCTGCGCCAGACGCGGGCGGTCGGCGTGCCGGGTCTGCCGAACCGGGCCCGGGTGTCGGCCTCCGGCCGGATGGTCTCCTGGACGACGTTCGTCGGTGGCGACTCCTACACCGCCAGCGGCTTCTCCACCCGCACCGGGATTCTCGACACCACCACCGGCGCCACAATCAACACGCTCGAAGAGTTCGCCATCACCCGGGACGGACGCCGCTACCGCAGCCCGGACGTCAACTACTGGGGCGTCACCTTCACCGCCGACGACAACCGCTTCTACGCGACCATGTCCACCGGGGGCAAGCGCTACCTCGTCCGGGGTGACGTCGCCGCCCGTACGGTCGAGACGGTGCGGGAGAACGTGGAGTGCCCGTCGCTGTCACCCGACGGCACCCGGATCGCCTTCAAGGAGGCGATCGACGCCGACCCGGCGAAGGGCTGGCGGCTGTCGGTCCTCGACCTGGCGACCATGCGGGTCACCGCGACCGCCGAGACGCGCAGCGTCGACGACCAGGCCGCCTGGCTGGACGGCGGCACACTCGCCTACACGAGACGCCAGAGCGACGGCCAGCCCGACGTCTGGAGTGTCCCGGCCGACGGGTCCGCGACGCCGACACTGACGATCCCGGGCGCGGAGTCCCCGGCGCCGCTCACCTGACGGTCCGGCTGCCGGCGGTCCGGACACCTGCCCGCCTTGGCGCGGACAGCCTCCCGTCATGCGGGATTACGCGCCACACCCATCGCCGTTCATCGACGTTCTCAAGGCTGTTGACCATGACAAGGTTGAGCCGTCGCATTTTCGTCCTCGGTGGACTGGTGGCTGCCGGAATCGCGGTGACCCCCCGCCAGGGTGCCCGCGCCGCGGTGCCGTATCCCTTCAAACTCGGTGTGGCGTCCGGTGATCCGGCGCCCGACAGCGTGGTCCTCTGGACCAAGCTGGCACCGTCTCCGCTCAACGCCGACGGGCAGGGCGGCATGGCCAACGCCGACGTGACGGTCGAGTGGCAGGTGTCCACCACCGACAGGTTCACCTCGCTCGTCGCCTCCGGCTCGGTGACCGCCCGCTACGCCGACGCGCACTCCGTGCACGCCATCGCCGGTGGGCTCGCCGCCGACTCGGACTACTACTACCGGTTCCGGGCGCAGGGCCAGATCTCCCCGGTCGGGCGGACCCGGACCGCCCCGGCGCCCAGCACCGTGGGCCGCGACCTGGTGATGGCCTTCGCCTCCTGTGCCCACTACGAGGCCGGCTACTACACCGCGTACCGGCGGATGGCCGAGGACAACCCGGGGCTGATCCTGCACCTCGGCGACTACATCTACGAGGGTGGCGTCGGCACCTCCACGGTGCGGCAGCACGTCGGCGCCGAGATCGTGTCGCTCGCCGACTACCGCCGCCGGTACGCGCTCTACAAGTCCGACCCGGACCTGCAGGCGGCGCACGCGGCAGCACCCTGGCTCGTGGTGCCGGACGACCACGAGGTGGAGAACAACTACGCCAACATGGTCCGCAACGACAGCAGCCCGACGCTCACCGCCGCGCAGTGGACCGCCCGACGGTCGGCCGCGTACCGGGCCTACTACGAGAACATGCCGCTGCGGCCGGCCTCCGCCGCCAACGGCAACAGCATCCCGCTGTACCGGCGCATCCGGTGGGGACAGCTCGCCACCTTCCACCTGCTCGACACCCGGCAGTTCCGCGACGACCAGGCGTGCGGGGACGGCTGGAAGGTCTGCGCCGACGCGGACCTGGCCTCCCGGTCCCTGACCGGCGCGACCCAGGAGGCGTGGCTGCTCGACGGGCTGGCCCAGCGCTACGGCACCTGGGACATCCTCGGCCAGCAGGTCTTCTTCGCCCAACAGCTCGACGCGAACGGGGCGGCGAGCATGGACGCCTGGGACGGCTACCGGGCCTCCCGCAGTCGGATCCAGACCGGCTGGCAGCAGCGTGGAGTGCGCAACCCGCTGGTGCTCACCGGCGACGTGCACCGGTCGTGGGCCAACGACCTCAAGGCCGACTACGCCAACCCCGCCTCGGCCACCATCGGCACCGAACTCGTCTGCACCTCGATCACCTCGACCGGCAACGGCAGCGGCAGCACCACGGTCCCGAACGCGGCGGCCAACCCGCACCTGAAGTTCTACTCCGACCGGCGTGGCTACGTGCGGACCACGATCAGCCGCAGCCAGGTCCGCGCGGACTTCCGCACGGTGCAGACGGTGACCGAGCACGGCGCCGCGGCGGCCACGGCCCGCTCGTTCGTCATCCTCGACGGCCAGCCCGGCCTCCAGGCCGGGTAGAAGGAGACCCACAATGACCGCACTCACGACACTGCTCGCCGCCTCCCTGCTGCTCCCGAGCCTGGCACCGGCCCCGATCGCGGTCACCGCCGAGGCGATCACCTGGACCACCGCGAACAGCGTGGCCACCGGTGACCAGGACCTGCCCGGCATCGCCATGAACCGCAACGGCCAGGTGGCCGTGGTGTGGGAGGACGACCGGGACAGCACCGCGCCCGAGGACGACACCCACAGCGAGATCTACCTGCGACTGTTTCGCGACGGCACGCCCGCGTACGAGGTGAAGCTCTCCGGCGGGGGCACCAGCGGGGCCGCCTGGCGGCACATCAGCCCCGACGTGGGGCTCGACGACCGGGGCAACGCCGTGGTGGTCTGGGCCGCCGACGGCGACGGCAACGGTGTCTACAACATCCAGTACCGGGTGGTGTCGTCGAGCGGCGCCGTGCTCGCCTCGGGGCAGGCCAACGCCAGCGACGCCGGGCAGCAGATCTGGCCGAAGGTGGCGCTCGACCCGGACGGCGCGCCGACCAGCGGCGCGGTCGGGTTCACGGTGGTCTGGGAGGACGTCCAGGGGACCGCTCCGGCCACCGTCAAGGCCGCCGGCTACACCGCGGCCACCACCAAGGCGTACGAGGTGACCGCCTCGCAGACCACCGGCTCGCACCACCGCCCCGACGTGGCGGTGTCCGCCACCGGCGAGGCGCTCGTGGTGTGGGACGAGGACGCCGACGCGAACGGCTCGTACAACATCGGGTTGACCCGCCTGGCCCGGTCCACCGGCGCGGTGGCGCTGTCGCGGCGCACCGCCAAAGCGCAGAGCGGCGGGCAGCAGCAGCGACCGTCGGTCGCGGCGAACGTCGCCGGGGACTTCACCGTCGGGTGGGAATCCGACCACACCGGCGCCCGAGGCGTCTGGGCGCGGTCGTTCACCGCCACCGGCACCGCCCGCCACGACGAGGTCCAGGTCTCCACCGGGACCGGGGCCGTCGCGCCCGGCGTCGGCATCGACGACCAGGACAACGTGGTGGTGGGCTGGACGGTGTCGGGCGCCAACCCGGACGTCTGGGCGCGCGGCCTCAACCCGGACGGCACCTCCACCGGTCGGCTGGCGGCCCAGGCGTTGAGCCAGACCACCACGGGTCGGCAGGAGCATCTGGCCGTCGCCGCGTCGCCATGGGGCGAGGTGAGCCTGTGTTACACCGACGACAACGACGGGAACGCCTTCGACCAGGTGCTCCTGGGGTTGGGCGCGACGAACTCGACCTGGCTGATGTCGGCCGACGAGCTGCGCCGGTTGAAGGCGCGGGCGGGCGTCACGGCGCACTGAGCCGACGGGTCCGGGTCAGGCGGCGTGGTCGGGCCCGCCGCCGTCCTTCGCCACCCCGTCGTCCGCGCCAACGGACGACGGGGTGGCCACGGCGCGCAGAGTGACCGCCTGGTCGGCGTGCTCTACCTCGAACAACGTCCCGGCCGGGAAGGCCGCGAACGCCTCGGGTGGCAACTGGATCGTGCCGTCACCGGCCACCACGGCGAAGTCCCGGCCGTCGCGGCCCTCGGCCCCGACCCGGCCGTCCCGGATGGTGACGGCGCGGCCCAGCCGGGCACCCACCTCGCCGTCGTGGGTCACCACGACCACCGTGGTGCCCCGCTGGGCGTTGACGGTGGCCAGCGCCCTGAGCACCTCGTCCCGACCGGACGCGTCGAGCTGGCTGGTCGGCTCGTCGACCAGGAGCAGCCCGGGCCCGGCCGCGAGCCCCTGCGCCAGAGCGGCCCGCTGACGCTGCCCCGGAGTCAGGTCGCCCACCCGCCGCGCGCCGTGACCGCCGAGGCCGACGAGTTCCAGGACCGCCTCCGGCGGGTCGAGCCGACGTCCGGCGATGCGCGCCGCGGGTCGCTGCGCCAACCAGACGTTGCGCGACAGCGACACGTACGGCAACAGGTTACGTTCGGCGCCCTGGAGCACCGTGCCGACGGTGGCCCCGCGCAGGCCCGCCAGGCCCTTGGACGAGAGCCGGGACAGCTCGTGGTCGCCCACGTGCACGCGGCCGGCGGACGGTTGCAGGAGCCCGCCGAGGATCGCCACCAGGGTGGACTTTCCCGAGCCGGACGGCCCCACCAGCGCCAGCATCTCGCCCGGCGAGATGTGCAGGTCCACCCCGGAGAGCGCGACGACGTCGCCGGTGCCGGTGGAGTAGATGTGGATGAGCCGGTGGCAGGTGACGGCCACACCCCCGGCCGGCGGCTCGGCGGCGGTCGGCCGCTCCGGCCGCTCGGCAGTCAACGGCTCGTCCTGCGGCTCGGCAGTCATCGGCTCGTCCTGCGGCTCGACGGTCATCGGCTCGTCCTGCGGCTCGACGGTCATCGGCTCGTCCTGCGGCTGGGCGGTCATCGGCTGCTCCGGCGGCGCACCGAGGCGGCGATGACCCGACCGAGCACGACCGCGGTGAGGGCGAACAGCGTGACAGTGGGCACCACGAACACCAACAGCCGGCCGAGGTCCGGCCACTCGGGTATCGGGACCGGGGAGCGGCCATCACTGAACAGTCGTTGCCCTCTTCGGGTGAGCAGCCAGATCACCAGGGTGACGAGACCGCCCGACACGGCGGCGACCGCGACCGGTAACCCGTAGCCGCCGCGGACGGCGCGCGCTGGCAACCCCTGCCGACGCAACGCCACCAACATGGCCACCCGGGTACGCTGCTCGGCCGCCGCCATCGCGATCAGGCCGGCCGCCCCGATCAGCACCCCGGCCAGGGCGGCGAACAGGTTGAAGCGCAGTGCCAACGCCGGAGCCTGCCGATCGAAGTCCTGGCGAGCCCCGGTGATCGTCCGCTCGCCGACGATCGCCAGACCCTGGGCGCGAAGCCGGTCGAGGACGTCGGCGGGCGCGGTCGCGGCCAGCCACACCTCCTTGGTGCCGCTCTGGCCGGAGACCGCGATCCGATCGGCGTATTCCAGGTCGACGATCAGGCCGGCGCCACCGAGCTGCGGCAGACCGTCGGCCACCCCGTCGATCCGGGCCGTGGTCGGTGCCCCGTCGACGCCTTCGTGCGGATAAGTGGCGCCGAGCTGCGTCCCCTCCGACCGGGTCACGTAGACGGGCAGCGGAAACGGTGAGTCGGCGACACTGATGCCGTCTACCCCCGCACGCCCCTCCCACATCTTCAGGGCCAGCGCTGGGGACGAACCGCCCGTGGCGCTGACCTCCGAGTCATCCCCCGCGACGGTGCGTCGCCACCGCCTCAGATCGGCGAACTGCGTACCGGTCAGCACCACCGTGTCGGCGTTGCCATCGCCGATGCGCATCTCCTCGAAGTGGACCGTCACGTCCTGCCACATCACCGCGGTGACGATTTCCATCTTGACCAGGCGGCACTGTGTCACGCACTCGGGCACCGGAACGACGTACTGGTCGCGCCCCGGATGGATGTCCGGCTGCGCGACGACCACCCGAGTGCCATTGGCGCTGGAGACGGTCACCGCGAGGCGCGGCGCATTCCCCCCGAAGACCTCCGTGTCGAAGCTGGTGGTCGACAGGCCGACGCTGAGCAGTCGCCCCCGGAGCAGCACCGGCTCTCCGGGCGGGGCGGGGCGGATGGCGCGCGCGATGTCCGCGAAGGACGCTCCGTAGGACGGGTGCGGCACGGCCACCGCCGTCAGCCGGGCGGAGTCCACGGCGAGCACCGGTGTGCCGCCGTCGGGGAGCCTTTTCGTCACGACCGCGGCCATCGCGAAGCGACCCTCGGGATCGGCCTTCCGCACGGCCGCCAACAGGTGCGAACGGGACGGCGCGTCGACCTCGACCACGCGCGGCGCGCCGACCTCCACGACCGCCCGATCGCCGTAGGCGGCCGAGGCGAGCTCGTTCATCGACGCCGTGAAGGCGAGCATGGCGACAGCGACGGTGAGCAGCGCGATCAGCGGTCGGAACCGTGGTTGCCGGGCCACCTGCACCAGGGCGAGGCCGACGGCGGTGCGGCCCCGGGCCAGCAGTGCCGCACCGACCGCGGCGCCGGCCAGCATCGCGACCCGTGCCAGCAACACCGCCGCGGCGAGCGCCCCGGCGACAGGTGCCACGAGTGCCAGCCCGCTGGGCGACCCGCCGGAGCGCAACTGCACCACGGCGGCTGCCGCGATGGACACCGCGACGACGTCGCCGATCGTCGCCCGCCACCCCCGGACCCGGGCCGGCACCCGACGCAGCAGGTCGACGACAGGTGCGGACAGCATCCGAGCCTGGGCCAGCAGCACCGCGGCGAGCGCGCCGGCCGCGCCGATGGCGGCGAAGGCGACAACGTTGGCGTCCAGCGTGACGTCGGCGCGGGCCGGGAGGGTGTGCGCGGCGAGCAGTGTGGCAGCGGCGACGCCACCCAGGCAGCCGAGGGGGATCGCGACCAACGCGGGTACGGCGTGTTCGCCGATCGCCAGCGCCCACAGTCGTCGGCGTTGCACTCCGCGGAGCAGGAGCAGGCCCTGCTCCGGTCGCCGCTGCTCCGCCGCCGAACCCACCGCGACGAAGAGCACCAGCCAGCAGAGCAGCACGAGCAGCCCGGCGCCCAGCGTGACCCCGTCGGCCAGTTGCCCGCGTTGCCGCTCGATGCGGTCGAACAGGCTGGTCGTGGTGGTGCCGGCTCCGAAGTTCTCGCGGTTTCCGTCCCGCTGCAGCTTCATGACCGCGGCCCGCAGCTCCGGCATGGACCCGCTGTCCAGCAGCTTCTCGGTGACGTAGAGGTCGGCCGTGGACCGGTGCAGGATGACATCGTCGTCGGGCAGGGGAGCGGCCTCGGCGATGAAGATGGCATCCTCGGCGCTGCCCGGGATCGACGTGCCGGGGGAGCCCCCGGTGGCTGGGCGAATGAGTTCCCCGCCGAGCCAGAACGGATCGGTCACGTCCTGCGCTCGGTAGATGCCTGTCACCCGCACGGGCACCGCGGCGAAGGTGAAGCGATCGCCGACGGCGACACCGAGCCGCGCGGCGGTGTGCGTGCTGACCATGACCTCGGGGGGCTGGTCTCTCGAGGTGGCCCGGGGGCAGGCGCCAACCACGGCGACCCGCTCACACACCCCCTCCCGGAAGATCAGGCGGGAGGTCACCTCTCCGGCTCGGCCGGCGGCGACGCCACCGGTCTGAGCGCCCAGGACGACGTCGAAGCCGGCCGGCGTCAGTTGCCGGACCGTGCTGGTGAACACGGTGCGGGTGGGGTCACCGGGCATCCCCGGATATTCGGCGCCCTCGGCGAGCCGGATGCGAAGCTCGTTGGGCTCCGCAGTGGACATCTCGTACCGGGCCAGCGCCTGCCCGGCCGCGGCGACGTAGCTCGGTGCGGCCGCCGCGGCGGCGCTGGCGAGCACCGCGAGCAGGAGCACCGCCAACGCCTGTGCTCGGCGGGCCGCGATCGCACCCCAGATGACGGTCAGCATTGGTGCCGAGGTTATCGACCGGACCGCCCGCCCGCCGCCCCGTACCGGTAGACCGAGACCTGCCGGTTACCGGTGGCCTCAGTCGCGGAGGATCTCGGCCCGCCCCTCGACGAGGTGCAGCTCCGCCTCGCAGGCGGCAGCCACCTCCGGGTCGTGGGTGGCGAACACGACAGCCGCGCCCCGGCGTGCCTCGCCGTGCAACAGGTCCAGAACCCGCTGCCGATTGCCCGCGTCCAGCTCGCTCGTCACCTCGTCGGCCAGCAGCACGCTCCCGCGCAGGGCCAGGCCGCGGGCGACGGCCGTCCGCTGCTGTTGGCCACCCGACAACTCCTCGACGAGTTGGTCGGCCTGGCCGGCAAGGCCCAGCAGCTCCAGCATCGCGGCGGTCTGCCCGCGGGCCTCGGGTGGGGTCACGCCATCGGCCACGAGCGCCACCTGAAGGTTCTCGGCGGCCGTGAGGATCGGGGCCAGGCCGTTGTCCTGTGGGACGAGCACGATCCGGTGCGCGACCGCGTGATCGCGGTCGCGCAGCGGCTGCCCGTCGACTGTCACGGACCCTTCCCGTGGCCGCAGCAGCCCGGCCAGGGCGTGGAGCAGCGTCGTCTTGCCCGCGCCCGACGACCCGGTCAACGCCAGGACCCGTCCCGGCCGGACCGTCAACGAGATCTCCCGGAGGACGGCCGGCGCGTCGCCGTAGCCGACTGACGCCCCCTGCATGCTCAGCATGTGCCACCGCCCCTTTTTCCGGCTTCCAAGGATCCGCAGACTGCCACGGCGGGCGGACCCGCACAATCCCGTCGATCCGCCAGCGATCTGAGGTGGTCAGTCGAAGAGCAGGTCGAGGTGGGCGTCCAACGCGCCCAGTGCCTGCTCGACGGTGTACTGCCCACCCAGCAGGTAGACACCGAGCCCTTCCATGAGCGCCAGCAGACCGGCCGCGGCGGCGTCGCCGTGCCGGTCGGGCAGGACGCCGGCGATGAACCCGGTGAGCTGCCGGGTGCCCTCGCGCAGGCTGGGCACGGCGGCCGGACGCACCGCCGTGTAGGCGAGGAACGCGAGCGCCACCCGCCCGTCGTCGCGGGTGCCCTCGTCCAGGGGCAACAGCGCGGCGAGCATGGTGCGCAGCAGCAGCCGGGGTGGCGGGTCCACGCCCAGTCGTGCCAGCGCCTCGGTGACCCTGATCTGGCCGCGTTCCCGCACCACGCTCAACGCGAACGCCATCATCTCGTCTTTCGTCCGGAAGTAGTGCTGGACCATTCCGGCGGACACACCGGCCGCGGTGGCCACGTGGCGGAGGCTGACGGCCTCCAGGCCCTGGTCCGCGGCGACCCGCATCAACGCGTCCGCGATGAGGGTGCGGCGCTCCTGGTGATCGACCTTCTTGGGCATGGCCTCGATCGTTTCACAGTGGGTGGCCCGGACAGCCCGCCAGCGGCGGCGGTTACCGGCTGACCGGGTGGTTAGCGGGGGTGCCCCGCGCGCTGCGCAGGAGGCCGTCCGGGTCGTCGGCGTACAGGCGCAGCTCGTTCACCGGCATCGACCCGGCCTTCGGCAGGTCGAAGGTCAGCGGCCGGCGCAGCAGGACGTCGACGCTGGTCTGGCTGCCGACCGAGATGGATACCACCCGGCGCTCACCCTCCTGCTCGACCTGCACCGACCTGCTCGACGGCAACGAGCGGTGGCGCTTACGCAGGGCCTCGACGTCCGCCCACGGGATCCAGATGTCGATGCCCGAGCTGAGCCGCACCCGCAGGCCCCGGTCGCCCACCACGTGCGGATGGATCGTCATGCTGGCCCAGAGCCCGATCATCCAGAGCAGACCCCAGACGCCGAGGCCCAGCACGATCCAGCGGGCCGGCCGCCACGGCACCACGTGGGTGACCACCACGTCGAAGATGGGGATCTCCACGACCGACAGGGCGATGAAGATGCCCAGGATCGGCTTGACCACGCCGAGGTAGCCGAACGGCTCGTCGCCGGGTCCCAGCGGCAGGGGGCGGCGCCGGGCCCAGACGTACAGGCTGCGCCACGTCGCGGCCTCGGCCTGGGCCGCCCGACGCAGCAGCGGGCCCACCCGCGCCCTGGCCGGTGCCTTCGTGTCGGTCACTGTCGTCCTTCCCGCTCGGGCGTCGACGGTTGGTGGACCGTGATGGTGCCGGCGCCACCGTCCACGGTGACGAGCTGTCCGGTGCGGATCGTCCGGGTGGCGTCCGGCACGCAGATGACGGCGGGAATGCCGTACTCCCGGGCCACGGTCGGGCCGTGCGCCATGATCGCGCCGGTCTCGGTGACCAGCGCCGCCGCGGTGAGGAACAGCGGGGTCCAGCCGGGGTCGGTGGTCGCCGCCACCAGGACGTCGCCGGGCTCGACGTGCGCGGTGCCCGGGTCGTGGACGACCCGGGCGGGCCCGGTCACCCGGCCCGCCGACGCGCCCACTCCGGCGAGCGTCCCGTCGGCGGCGGGCGCCGCCGGCAGGACGGTCTCGACGTCGGTGCCGTCGGAGAGCAGCGCCACCGGCACGCTTCGGCGGCGCAGCTCCCGGCGGTGCGTCGCCCGTCGGGCGGTCACGGTGCCGCGCAGATCAACACCCTGGTGTACGACGGTGTGCGCCTCGTCCAGGGTCAGGAACATGATGTCGTCGGGCTGGTCCAGCAACCCGGATTCGTGCAGGTCGGCGCCGATGAGCAGCAGTTGGCAGCGCGTCTCCCGCAGTGGGTACAGCCCGGCGAACTTGCCGGCCTCGCGCAGGCCGGCAAGTGACCGCGCCCGGCGCAGCAGGAACCCGGCGACGCTGCCCCGCACCGGCCGCCGACGGCGGGCCCGCCCGACCAGCTCCTCCAACGCCGCCTCCGCTGCCGCGCCGGCCCGCTGGAAGCGCTGATCGGGGCCCTGCCGCGGATCGGTGACCCGCAGGTAGTTCGCGACCGCGGCGAAGACCGGCGTGGGATCCTCCGCCCAGCGCGGCACCCCGAGGTCGACCTCGGCGACGCCCCGGTGGCCGTAGGCGTCCAGGAAGGCGGTCATGCCGATGTCGGGCAGCGTGCCGTTCAGGTGGCGTGTGGCCAGCTCGGTCGGCGGGGTGTCGAGCAGGAGCTGACGGTGGTCGCCCGCACCCTGGGCGAGTCGCCAGAGGGCCAGGTCCATCTCGATGGTGACGTTGTGCGGCATCCCGGCCAGCACGGCGTGGATCTCGTCGGGACCGGCGAGGCCCCTGAGGAGGGTGGTCGGCAACGCGGTGGCGAGCATCCCGGCGACGATCGGCCACATGATCGCGTCGGCGGTGTCGTCGGCGTCGGCGTCAGTCGCCTGGACGAAGCGCAGCCGATCGGCCGCGGTACGCAGGTCGGCGGGGGCGGCGGACCGTACTCTGAGCTGCTCGACGGCCTCGAACAGCCGGATCCGCGCGGCCTCGGGGCGGGCCAGCGCCCGCAGGATCCCCACCACCGCGCGGCCGGCCGTCCGCAGCGACGCGGCCCCCGGTGCCCGGCCGCGCGTGGCGCCGCCCTTGGTCGGGGCGAACCGGGGATCCGCGAGCACGTGCTGCATCACCGCCTGGGCGCGCGGCCCGAAGTCGACAGCCAGGAGCCGCACCAGTCGCTTACGGGACGATCCGTCCCGCGCGAGGTCGGTCAAATCGCCGTAGAGGCGGCCGCCGATGTCGACGATCTCGACCCGCACCCCGAGCGCGGCGAGCATCCCGGCGATCTGCGCCCGCAGGGTCGACATGCCCATCGGGGTGACCGGTTGCCGCATGCCCTGGACGTGCCCGAACTCCAGGTAGACGCGGGGGAGGGGCTTCCCGCTCGGCGGCGGGGCGGGGAACAGGCTGGTGATCGGCCGGGACTGGAGGAGCCACAGCACGTCGTCCGCGTCGAAGGCCCACTCGACATCCTGCGGGCAGCCGAAGTGCGCCTGCAACCGTTCGCCGGTGGCGCGGAGGCGGGCCAGTTGGCCCGCCGTCAGGCAGCCGGTCTCGTCGCGCGTGACGTCGTCGAGGAGGTAGTGGTCGACGGCGGTGGCGCCGTCCACCACTGTCGTGCCGAGGCCGGCGGCGGCGTCGACGGCCATCTCGTCGCGGCGCCCGGTCAGCGGGTTCGCGGTGAACAGCACCCCCGCCACCGTGGGTGTGACCATGCGCTGCACGACGACGGCCATCAGCACCGTTCGATGATCGATGCCGTGGGCGTCGCGGTAGGCGGTCGCGCGGTCGCCGTGCAGCGAAGCCCAGCACTTCTCGATGGCGGCGATCAGCTCGGCGGTGCCGGTGACGTTGAGGACGGTGTCCTGCTGCCCGGCGAAGCTCGCGTCCGGCAGGTCCTCGGCGGTGGCGCTGGAGCGGACCGCGACGGGGCCCGCGCCGAGCCGCTCGTACGCGGCGACGACCTCGGCCGTGGGGATGACGCCGAGTCGGTGCGCCTCGGTGGTGACGCAGAAGCCCTCGGGCACCCGTTCGCCGTGCCTGATCAGCTCGCCCAGCCCGGCCGCCTTGCCGCCGACCAGGTCGGTCAGGTCGGCGCTCGCCTCGGACAACGCGATGACCTGCATCGGGCCTTCTCTCTTTGCAATGCAACCGTATTGCATCCACTGTAACGCTTTTACGATGCAACTGCAATGTCACTCTGGCCGTGGGGCGTGACCGGGCGCCGAGGCATTGCCGGCGTCTGCCATCCTCGAGACGGTGACGACCGGCCGCTCGACCACAGCCCGCTCCCACCGCCCCGCCCGCAGCCCCAAAATCCGCGTCCTCATCGCGCTCGTCGCGGCGGCGGCAGTCCTCGGTGTCATCCTCGCCATCACGCTTGTCGTCGTGCCGATGCTGCGACCGGCGGGGCCGCGCCCGCTCTTCCAACTGCCGGTCGCCTGCGGCGAGACGTGGCAACTGGGCACCTATCCCGGTCACGACGACTACGACGTCGACCTGTTCCCCACCGAGGGCGAGGCGTGGGGGCGGCCGGTGCTCGCGTCCTACGGCGGCACGGTCACCGAGGCGGGCATCAACGGGTCGCTCGGTGGTCGTACGCCGGACAACCCGGAAGGGCCCCGCGGGCGGGGCGGCGGTTACTGGGTGAAGATCGACCACGGTGGCAAGTGGGAGACGCAGTACCTGCACATGCTCGAACCGCCGTTGGTGAAGGTCGGGCAGGAGGTCGCTCAGGGTGACCAGATCGGGCTGCTCGGCAGCACCGGCAACTCCGGCGCGCCGCACCTGCACTACGAGCAGCGGCGCGGCTGGGAGAAGGTCGAGACCCACTTCGACGGTGCGCCCTCGGGCATCACCACCGACGAGCGCGAACACACGGTGCGGCTGACGAGCGGCAACTGTCCTCGGGCCGTCTCCTGAGGACGGCGGTTTGCCCGGCCCGGCTGCGGGCACTGATATCCGAGGAACACTTCGGATGCAGGGAGGAGTCGGCCATGGTCAAGGGTGACGTCGACACGTACCACGAGGACGGGCAGTGGAAGAACAAGGCGGAGGGCAACGAGCGGGCCACCAGCACGCATGACGCGAAGGCCGACGCGCAGGCCCAGGGCCGGGACATGGCGGCCGACCGTGGCGTCGAGCACGTGGTCAAGAAGCAGGACGGCACGATCGGGGAGAAGAACACCTACCCCCGCAGCCGCGATCCCCGCGACATCGAGGGCTGACACCGTCCTGCCGGACCTGCGCTGGCCTCGTCGAGTCGAGTCGACGAGGCCAGCGCAGGTCCGTTTCGGCGGTCACCCCGGGAACGTCAGCCCTCGCCGTCGAGCGGTGGGCGACGCGCCGGCGCCCGGTCAGGCCGGCACCACGTACGGAAAACCGGCGGCGCGGGCGGCCTTGGTGACCTCCGGGGTGAGGCCGGACGTGGTGCCGGTGTTGAGCACCAGGGAGAACATCACCTCGGGTGCGTTGTCGGCCATGCCGCGCCCGTTGCGGACCGCGAAGCCGTAGTTGGCCGCCGTGCCGACCTGGTAGGACAGCAGGTCGGGATAGAGCTGTCGGGCGACGCTCCACCCGTACGCCTGCGGGTCGGGGGCGGTGCCGTTGGCCGCGACGACGCCGGCGACGGCACTCGCGATCTCCTCGCCGTCCTCGGAGAGGTCCCTGCTGGGGTGCCGGACGTTCGCGGGGTCGGAGAAGTCGGTGTCGTGCGGCCAGAACAGCGGCCACATCATGGGGTGGCCGGCGCGGTTGATCTGTCGCCACCCACCGGCGTCGGTGGCCAGCATCGTGCGGCACCAGACGCCGATGTCTGTGCCGTCGCGCAGCAGCGGCTCGTCGTGGGAGACCTCGAGGACGATCGACTCGACAGTCGTGCCGGCGAAGCTGTTCTTGGCCTGGTCCGTCCGCCATGCCGAGCGGTCCACCCGGGCGCCGTTCTTGAGCGCGCCGTTGATGGTGGCGAGTTCGTCGAGGTCGACGTAGAACGGGTCGGTGATCCGCCCGGCCCAGACCCGGGCGTTGCCGCCGGTCGACACCTCGCCGGTGTGCCCCTCGACGATGGGCGTGCCCATCGCGGCGTCGTCGCGGGCATCCTCGCCGGCGAGCTCGTACAGCTGGAGGGTCTGCCTGCCGTCGCCGTCCGGCTCGCCGAAGGCGAATCGGTAGGCCAGACCCTCCATCTCCGCGCCGTTGAAGTGGATCTTTATCTCGTACCGCGCCTCGGCGTGGAAGCCGCGCTTGATGTCCGCCTTCGTCACCGAGCTGTTGACGTCCATGACGAACACCGTGGCGCGGTCACCGTTGAAGACGTACAGGTCGTCGATGTAGAGCTGGCCGCCCTGGGCGGCCAGCGGGGTGTCGAGATGGTGCGACATGAACTGACTCCCGAAATGCCGGATTCTGGACGTATCCGAACATAGCGGGCAGTCGTCAGATGCGGGACCACTTCTGGTTGGCGGCACCGAGGCAGTCCCACAGGTGCAGCTTGCCGCCGTTGTTGGGGTTGGCGTCCCGCACGTCCACGCACCTGTTGGCGTTGAGGTTGACCAGGTCACCAGCGGCGTTGAGGGTGAAGCGCTGCGCGGTGTTGCCGTTGCAGCTGACCAGGTTGACCTCGGTGCCGTTCGCCGTGCCGGCCCAGGCGGGGTCCATGCACTTGCCCATCGCGCGGACCGTCCCGTCGGAGGCGAAGGTCCAGGCCTGGGCCGCGGTGGTGTTGCAGTCCCAGATCTGCAGCTTGGCGCCCTCGACCGGGTTGGCGCTGGGAATGTCGACGCACCGCCCGCTCTGCGCGCCCCTGATCCGGCTGGTGCCGGGCGCCGGGTCGCCGCCGCCGGAGGTGTAGCTGGACACCCGGACATAGTCGACGAGCATCTGCTGGGGGAACTGCGTGGAGCCGTCCGGGTAGCCGGGCCAGTTGCCGCCCACCGCCACGTTGAGGATCATGAAGAAGGGGTGGTCGAACACCCAGCGGTTGCCGCCGAGCCGCGCGGGATCGACCCGGTGGTACTGGACCCCGTCCAGGTACCAGGTGATCACGTTCGGCTCCCAGTCCACCCGGTAGGTGTGGAAGGTGTCGGCGAGCGGCGCACCGAGGCTGCGGCTGCCGGTGATGCCGCCGCCGCCGGAGTAGCCGGGCCCGTGCACGGTGCCGTACACGGTGTTGGGCTCCCGGCCGATGTTCTCCATGATGTCGATCTCGCCGGCGTCGGGCCAGCCGCCGCCGGTGCCGAGCATCCAGAACGCCGGCCAGATGCCCTGGCCGCGCGGAATCTTGATCCGGGCCTCGAACCGGCCATAGGTCTGGGTGAAGGTGGCCGCCGACAGCAACCGCGCCGAGGTGTACTCACACCGCCCGTAGTGGCACTGGTAGTTGGCGGGATTGTCCCGGCGGGCCGTGATCACCAGGTTGCCCTGGCCGTCGTGGACGGCGTTGCTCGTGCTGTTCGTGTAGTACTGCCGCTCGTTGTTGCCCCAACCGCCGCCGCCGGTGTCGAAGCGCCACTTGTTCTGGTCGACGGGCGTGCCGGACGGAGAGTTGAACTCGTCCTGCCAGCTGATCGCGCCGATGGCGGCCTCGGCGCGGTCGGGGTGTGCCGGGACGAGCGCCGCGGCGGCCGCGACGAGGGCAACCGCCAGGAGTACGAGGGGACGAGGCCGGGTGCGGGCTGTGAACACGGGAGGCTCCTCAGCGGAAAGTGGTGGAGGCTGCGCGACGAAAAGGGCGGAGAGCGCTCTCTGTAGAGAAGCATGTCGATATCCTGTCTTTCTGTCAAGAGTGTTTCCAATACGCTCGCATCGCCCCTCGCGCGCCGGCGCCGAGCGCGGCTCGGCGACCGTCCGGGACTCCGAGATGGAGGCGACGACCCCCGGAGCGGTGGCCTCGTCTGTTACTCGATGGCGGTCGAATCGACCCTTCCTATTGCCGTGGGGCGTCCACCCGGGACAGGATGACGAGGCGTGCGGGAAACCTCCTCGTAACCTGCGCGCTGCTGGTCTCTGTCACAAGGAAGTGGGAGTCAGTCATGAGCGACGCGTCGACGGCGCTGGGTGTGCGCCTCTACCCGGATCTGGTCGAGCGAGGTGGTCTGGCCCCCGCGCTCATCGAAACCGCCGCCCGACACGGGCTCGATCTCGGTCGGGTCACCGCCCCCGCGCAGGGGCGGAGCCGATTCACCTGCGCCGAGCTGCACTCCGGGCAGGGCGTGGTCTGTGTGAAGCTGGGATCGCAGGCCCGCTACTTCATGATCGACCTGCGGGTGTCCGGCGAGGTGCTGGCGCGCGGCGACGTGATGGACCTGTTGCAGGTCGCCAAGGTGGCCGCCGCCTGGCAGTCCGGGCTGACGATCGCCGAGCTCACCGCCCAGTTCCCGTTCATGGAGGAGATCAGGCACCGCCCGGCGCCGGTGGCCCAGGTCGGCTGACGCGCCTGCGCGTCCGGGTCAACACCGCAACCGCGGTGGCAGCGGTGCCTCGACGCCGACACCACGGTCCAGGTAGGTCGACTGGACGAAGTCGACGATGCGTTCCGCGTCGGTCGCGGTGGACGCCAGCCCGAACGAGACACGGACCGCGCCACCAGTCGGTAGGCGCAGCTCGGCAAGGTAGCTGTCGATCGTGTCGACCCGCGCCAACAGCCGCCGCCGCAGCGAGTCCCGGCTGATGCCGAACGCGCCCTCACCCGCGCCCGGGTTGCAGAAGCAGCCGGTCCGCAGGGCGAAGCCGGCCGCCGCCGACTCCCGCGCCACAAGCCGCTCGTCGACCAGGACGCCGTCCGGGTCGCGGAGGTTGAACGTCACCGTGCCGCCGCGGTCCGCGCCCGTCGTCGGCCCGTACACCTGCACCAGGGGTTGGCCGCTGGCGTGCCGCAGCGTGGTCAGCCGCGCCAGCAGCCACTCGCTGAGCAGGCCGACCCGGGTGTGCACGAGGTCCACGCCGATCGAGTCCAGCCACCGCAGCCCGAACTCCACGTCCGGGATGCTCAGGAAGTTGAGCGTGCCGTCCTCGAACGCCGACTCGTCGTCCATCGACCGGTGCCAGTCACCCTGCACGCTTACCGCCCGGATCGTGCCGCCGGCGAACCACGGACGGCGCAGCCGGGCCAGCGCGTCGCGGCGGGCCAGCAACGCGCCGACCCCGGTCGGGTAGCCGAAGAGCTTGTACCAGCTCAGACACACGAACTCCGGCCGGACGACGCTGAGGTCCAGCCGATTCGTCGGCGCGAAGCCGGCAGCGTCGAGCAACACGTCGTAGCCGTGCTGGTGGGCCAGCTCCACCCAGCCCAGCGGGTGCTGCACACCGGAGAAGTTGCTCTGCGCCGGATAGGCGAACAGGCCGCGCCGACCTCGACCCCGACCCCACCGCCCGCCGCGGCTGGCGTCGAGCACCGTGGTCAGATCCGACTCCGCGACCCGCAGCTCCGGCCCGCTCAGCGGCACGTAGCGCACGGCCGCGCCGGCCGCCCGGGCGTACTCGCGGATGCCGTTCACCGAGTTGTGGTTGTCCCAGGTCAGCGCCAGCGGAGCGCCCCGGCCGAAGTCGTACGCCTCGCCGACCAGCCGGCAGGCGCCGCTGGCGTTCGGGGTGAAGACCACCGCGTACTCGGACGGGTCCGCGCGGAAGAAGTCGAGCACCGCGCGTCGTGCCGACTCCACCAGGGAACCGGCCGCCGCGCTGCTGGGGTTCTCCGAGTGCGGGTTGCCGTACAGGCCGGCCAGCAGCCGGTCGTGATGTTCGCGTACCTGGGCATGTGCCGCGACGCCGGCGCCGGCGTAGTCGAGGTACACCTGCCCGGCGGTGTCCAGGTGCCGGTATTCGGTGGCGCGCAACTCGTCGATCCGGCCGGTGGCGGCGTAGCCCGGCAGCGCGGTGGGGGAGGCGTGCGGGATCGGCTCAGGAGGCACGACGGGAGTCCCGTCGGGCCAGCACCGCCCAGGCGGCGCCGAGGAAGAGCACCGTGAAACCGCCGAGCACCAGCCAGTTCACCCAGACCGGCCGGGAGAAGCTGTCACCGTACGTGGCCAGCAGCGGCGGGCCGAGCGGGGAACCGCCGTCGCGCCAGAGTCGTTCCACCCCCGCGGTGTGCCCCAGACCCTCGAACGCCCAGCGGTTCGACATCGCGAAGCTGAGCCACTGACCGCCGACGGCCATGGCCGGCACCGGCAGGATCGCACCGACGAAGAGCACCTGCGGAAAGCAGAGCATCGGCAGCATGAGCGTCGCCTGGGCCGCGTCGGAGACCGCAGCCGAGCACAGCAGGCCGAGGGTGAGCGCCGCCGCCGAGGAGAGCAGCAGGGTCGCGTACAGGGCCGCGAAGTCCCTGCCGTCGACAGGCGGCAGCCGGTCGATCCCGCGCAACACCCCGAGCAGGGCCAGGTCCACCAGGGCCAACAGCGGCAGCAGCACCGCGACCTTGCCCAGCAGGTACGGCAGTAGCCGGACACCCGCCAGCCGCTCCCGGCGCAGGATCGCCAGCTCGGTGCAGATCTGCAGCAACCCGTAGGTCAGCCCGAAGAAGAAGCCGCCGAACGCGATCCAGAACAGGATCATCACGGTCACTGTCGGGCTCGGCCGGGTGGGCTCGAACGCCCCGGGTCGGAACAGCAGCGCGAACATGCCGAGCACCATCAGCGGTGAGCCGAGCAGGATCGCCAGGGTCAGCCGATTGCGGACGACGATCTCCGCGTTGCGCGCGGTGAGGACGGCCCACTGGCGCAGCCGGCCGACCCGCCGGGGCGGCGTCGGGGCGATGTCACTGTCGTCGCCGGCGCGGCGCCGCCACTCGGCGTCGCGGTGCTCGGCGTCGCTCTGGGCTGCCTCGGTCTGGGCGGCGTCGCGGTGCTCGGCGTCGCTCTGGGCGGCGTCGCGGTGCTCGGCGTCGCTCTGGGCGGCGAAGCGGTCGGGCCACTCGGCCGGGTGCGCCGCCTCGTCGAGCCGCAGGTGGACCTCGGCGAGGGACCGCAGGCCGAAGAACTCCCGGGCGGCGGCGGGTGTGCCGGTGAACGCCAGACGACCCTGTCGGGTCAGCACGACGACCCGGTCGCAGCGGTCCACGTCGGTGATCTGGTGGGTGGTGAGCACGACAGTGGTCCCGGAGTCGGCGAGCGTACGCAGCACCCGGAGCAGCTCCACGGCGATCGCCGGGTCCAGACCCGAGGTGGGCTCGTCGAGGAAGAACACGCCGGGCCGGGTGAGCAGCTCGACGGCGATGCTGGCGCGTTTGCGCTCACCACCGCTGAGCAGGCCAACCGGGGTGGCGGCCCGTTCGGTGAGGCGCAGTTCGGCGAGCACCTCCTCGACCCGGCGGGTGGCCTCGGTCGGCCCGGTGCCGGGTGCCAGGCGTAACCGGGCGGCGTGGCGCAGGGTGCGGGACAGTGGCAGCTCGCGGTGGATGATGTCGTCCTGCGGGACGAAACCGATCGCGCCCGCCGGGGCGGCGCCGTCGTAGGTCACGGCGCCCGCCGTCGGTCGCCGGACACCGGCCAGCAGCTCCAGCAGGCTGGTCTTGCCGGCGCCGCTGGCGCCGATGATCGCGACCAGTTCACCGGGTGCGATGGCCAGCGAGATGTCGGCGAGGATCTGGCGAGGACCGCGGACGCTCTGGCCCAGGGCACTGGCGACGATGCCGACGCCGGCACGTGGCGGAGAGGTGGTCTGCTCGGTCGTCATGTCGGCTGCCCGATCGGGTCGGTGGTGGTCCGCCTGAACATCGTGCCCCGCCGATGGTACTGAGCGACCGCGCAGCGCGCCCGGAGTGGACGGTCAACGACAGTCGTCCGTTCAGCCGGTGGTGGTCCGCGCCTCCGCCGGTACCTGGAGGAGATCGAGGCAGTTGCGCCACAACGTTTCCAGCTGGGTCGGATCGTTGAGCAACTTCGCGAACAGGACCCGCCCCTCGATCTGCGCGACGATCGATCGGGCTGCTTCCCGGCTGTCGACCTCGGGGCCCGCCAGGCCACTCTCCTTCGCCTCGACGACGACCTGCTCGATGAGGCTGATCTGCTCCTCGAAGATCTCCTGGAGCCGACCGCGGATCTCCTCGGCCTGGTTGCTGAGTTCGAGGGCGAGGTTGCCAAACAGGCAACCGGCAACGACTCCGGCCTTCTGCTGACCGACGCGCTGGACCTCCTCGGTGGCCTCGAACAGGTCCCGAAGCCGCTGTAGCGGGTCGCGCTCGCTGCCGAGCACCTCTTCCCACTGGCGGCGCTGGGTGACCCAGTGCCCGTCGATGACGGTGCGGGCGAGCGCCTGCTTGGACTCGAAGAAGTAGTAGAAGCTGCCCTTCGGCACTCCCGCCGCCGTGCAGATCTCGGCCACCCCGAGCGCCGTGTAGCCGCGCTGCTCGATAAGCGCGGCAGCCGCGTCGAGGATCTTGTTCCGCGCGTCACTTGTGCGTCCCATGCCTCGACGATACACGACCGGTCGGCTAGCTTTTAGTAGACCAGTCGTCTAGTGAAGGTGGTTTCCTCATGAACAGCAGTCCGGGACAGAAGGTCGTCGTGATCACCGGGGCCTCCCAGGGCATCGGCGCCGACCTCGTGGACGCCTACCGCAAGCTCGGGTACGGCGTCGTGGCGACATCACGCTCGATCGGCGCGTCCACCGACCCGGAGGTCGTCACGGTTCGGGGCGACATCGCCGAGGCCGACACCGCGCAGCGGGTGGTCAGTGCCGCCCTGGACCGGTTCGGGCGGATCGACACCCTGGTGAACAACGCCGGCATCTTCGTCGCCAAGCCGTTCACCGACTACACCGACGAGGAGTTCGACCAGGTCACCGGGGTCAACCTCGCCGGGTTCTTCCACCTCACCCGACGCGTCCTGCCGCACCTGCTGGCCGGGGGCACGGGGCACATCGTCAGCATCACGACCAGCTTCGTCGACCAGCCCAGCTCGCACGTTCCGTCGGTGCTCGCCTCGCTGACCAAGGGCGGCCTCAGCTCGGCCACCAAGTCCCTGGCCATCGAGTACGCGGCTCGTGGCGTACGGGTCAACGCCGTCGCGCCCGGCATCATCAAGACCCCGATGCACCCGGTGGAGACGCACCAGACGCTCGCCGGTCTGCACCCGGTCGGCCGGATGGGCGAGACGAGCGATGTGGTCGACGCCGTTCTCTACCTGGAGTCCGCTCCCTTCGTCACCGGCGAGATCCTGCACGTCGACGGCGGCCAGAACGCCGGTCACTGACGCCACCCACACCGCAGAAAGGAGCAGACGATGCCGATCGTGACCATCCAGATCACCCGCGAGGGCAGCACCGCGGGCGCGCCCGCGGCGACCGCCGAGGAGAAGGCCGCCCTCATCAAGGGCGTGAGCGAGTTGCTGCGCGACGTCCTGAACAAGCCGCTGACGTCGACATTCGTGGTGATCGACGAGGTCGACACCGACAACTGGGGTCGCGGCGGCCTCCCGGTGCAACAGTTCCGCGAACAGCAGGTGCCCGAGTAGGCCGGGGGCGTCCGCCGATGCGACGGGCAGGATCCGCGCCTGTGGTGCGGGCTCCTGCCCCGGCGACGTCAGCGGGTGGCGGTCACCGTCCCGGTCGGGCCGCCGATGCCTCGGCGAAGAACTGCCGTAGGGCGTCCGCGACCAGGGTGGGCGCGGTCATGGTGACGAAGTGCGACTGGCCCGGCCAGACGACGTAGCGGGCTGCCGGAATCGTCCTGGCGAGAGTGTCCATCGTGGTGGGCATCGGCTCCCAGGTGTCCGCGCCCGCCAACAGGAGAGTCGGCACGGCGATCGCCGACCACCGCGCGATGTCGGTGCTGTCCTGCGCGAGGGCCTCGAGATCGTGCAGCCAGCCGATCGCCGAGCGGCGCGCTTCGACCGGGTCGGGTACCCGATCGGCCGCGCCGGCGGCGATCGCGGCGACGATCTCGGCCGGGACCCGCGTCACGTCGTTCAGAGCCGCTGCCATCGCGGCGGCGTCGTCGCGCTCGAAGGCGGCACGGTACCGGTCGAGCAGCGGCGCGATCTCCGCCCCGGCCGCGAAGAGCGGTGGTTCGAAGATGGCCAGGGAGCGGACGTCGCGCGGATCGGCCAGGGCGGTGTGCAGCGCCAGCGTCGCTCCGTAGGACGCGCCGACGAGATGGACCGGTCGGTTCGAGGACTGGCGGGCCGCCTCGATGACGGCGAGCAGGTCGGCGGTCTCGTCGCGGAAGGATTTGGTGCCGGCCGGGACGTCGCTGGGGCCGTAGCCGCGCCGCGCCGGCAGCCACACCTCGTGGTCGTCGGCGAGGTGCTCCGCCACGGTGGCCCAGGAGTGCAGCCCGCCACCCGAGCCGTGCACCAGGATGACGGGGTCTCCGACGCCCAGGCGTCGCACCACCAGGCGGGTGCCGTCGGCCGACTCGACCGACTGGTCACGACTGTTCACTGCTGCTCCCGTTTCTCGGTTGGCCAGTTGCTCAAGGTGGTGTGGACCGCGTCGAGGATCGAGTGCCAGGACGCGTCGACGGCGCGGGGATGCCCGAAACCGTCGACGGTTTCGAGACTCGCGAAGCCGTGCAGGGTGCTGCGGACGAATCGCATTGCGTCGGTGAGCGCCGGCTCGTCGAGCCCGTAGCCGCGCAGCATCGCGTAGCTCAGCTCGATCAGGCGCAGATGCCCGGCCGAACTGGTGCCGACCTCGGGCGGAAGCGGGAGCTGCGTCGCGGCGTACTGCCCCGGGTGCGCCACGGCGAACGCGCGCCAGGCGTCGGCGAACCCGACGAGAGCCCGGTGGCCCGCTCGCCCGGCCACGGCGATCGCGAGCTGGTCGGCGAACGCGGCCGCCGCCCGGACCGCGACGTGCTCGATGAGGGCGTCCCGACTGCGGACGTGCACGTACAGCGCGGCGTCCGAGACGCCGAAGTGCCGGGCGACGGCCGCGACGGTCAGCCGGGACAGACCGACCACGTCCGCCAGTTCGGCCGCAGCGGCCGAAACGCGCGCGCTGGTCAGACCCTGCCGTGGCATCGCGCACCTTTGTCTCGCTAGGAAGAAACTTAGGAGCCCTAAGATAGCACCGCCGTCCGCCTGGTTGTCCGGCCCCGGCATGACCGGCCCGGTTGGGGGAAGACCGGCTCTTTCGCCGCCGAACAGGAGACCCGGGATGCGAGCCGTCGTCTACGCCGACGTCCGGACCGTCGCCGTGCGGGAGGTGCCCGACGCGACGCTGGAGGCGGAGACCGACGCCCTCGTACGCATCACCTCCACCGCGCTGTGTGGCACCGACCTGCACATGTACGACGGACGCACCGGCGCCACCCCCGGGCTGGTGCTCGGCCACGAACCGCTGGGTGTGGTGCGGGAAGTGGGACGGGCGGTGCAGACCGTCCGGCCGGGCACCCGCGTGGTGATTCCCACGCACCTCTTCTGTGGGACGTGTGTGATGTGTGCCCGCGGGCTCTCGGCTGCCTGTCTCCGGGCGCGGGCGGAGGGGCCGGGCGCGGCGTACGGCTACGCCGGGATGGGCCCCTATCGGGGCGCCCAGGCCGACCTGCTGCGCGTGCCGTGGGCCGACGCCAACTGCGTACCCCTGCCCGGTGAGCCGGGGGACGGGTACGAGGACGACTTCGTGCTGCTCGCCGACGCGTTCGTCACGGGGTGGCATGCCGCCGCCACCCTTGCCGGGGTCGAGCCCGGTGACACGGTGGCCGTCTTCGGCGCCGGCACGATCGGGCTGCTCGGCGCCTACGCGGCACTGCTCCGGGGCGCCCGGGTCGTCTACTGCGTCGACGGTGTCGACGCTCGGCTCGACAAGGCGGGGGAGATCGGCGCCGTGCCCGTCGACTTCCGCCGGGGGGATCCGGTCGAGCAGATCCGCGCCGACCGGGCCCGGGTGGGGCTGCCGCTCGGCGAGGAGAAGCTGGGCGGAGTCGACAAGGTGATCGACGCGGTCGGGTTCCAGGCCCGCGACCGGGAGCGCTCCGACCGGGAACGGCCGGACCAGGTCATCGCCGACGCCGCCCGGCTGGTCAACCCCGCCGGCGCGATAGCGGTCGCTGGCGTGTATCCGGAGAAGGACCTGCATCCCGGACCCGGCGCGGACGCCCACGAGGATCTCGTCGCACCGTGGGGGACGCTCTTCGCCAAGGGCGTCGCTGTCCGGTTCGGCCGCACCCACGACCGCCGCTACACCGTGCTGTTACGCGACCTGGTCGTCGCCGGTCGTGCCCGGCCCAGCGTCGTCGTGACCCACCACGGCACCCTGGCCGACGCGCCGGAGCTGTACCGCCGCTTCGACCGCCGGGAGGACGGGGTGATCAAGGCGGTGTTGCGCCCGAGTTGACCTGTCGGCACCGGGGGCGCGGGCGGGCAGACGGTCCCGGATCCGCCCTTAAGGGACGTTAAGGTGCGGACCCGTCTCCTGGTGGCGGGCGTGACGGGGCGATCACCGTCGATCCGACCCTCCGATGGAGGCGTGGGTCACACCCTCGGCCGAGGGTCGCCGGGCCGTCCCGGGTGGGGTGCCGGCGTCGCGCCCCGATCACGATCATTCGATGGTGACCGGGACGCGATGTGGCGCCCCCTGTGTGGCCCGACGAGGATCGTGGCTGGTGGCGGGCCTGTCGGGGATGATGGGAGCCGATCGCGGCGTTGTCTTCCATTTGACAACGTTGCCACCGGCAGGCGAAGGTGCCGGGAGGGGCTGCGGAGGCGGCTGTGACGGGCGAAAAGAGTGCTTCGTCGATATTGCCGGATTGTTACATTTTCAACAGTCCCTCGCCTTGCGGATGGCCCTTCGGCCGCAATACGTTGCCGTCAACAACAAAACCAAGTGAAGGTTCAACCTTCCGGAGGCAACCGATGACGTTGGCGAGGTGGTACGAGCGATGAGCAACGTGCCGACCCTCCTTGAGATGCGCTCCATCACCAAGGAGTTCCCCGGAGTCAAGGCCCTCTCCGACGTCAACCTGGTGGTTCGCGCCGGTGAGATCCATGCCATCTGCGGCGAGAACGGTGCGGGCAAGTCCACGCTGATGAAGGTCCTCAGCGGGGTCTACCCGTACGGCAGCTATGACGGCCAGATCGTCTACCAGGGGTCGGAGAGCAAGTTCTCCGACATCCGGGCCAGCGAGAACGCCGGAATCGTGATCATCCACCAGGAGCTCGCGCTCATTCCCGGCATGTCGATCGCCGAGAACATCTTCCTCGGCAACGAACCGCGCAAGCGGGGCGCGATCGACTGGAAGGCCGCGAACCGGATGGCGCTGGACCTGATGGCCCGGGTCGGTCTCCAGGAGAACCCGGACACCCTGATCAAGGACATCGGTGTCGGCAAGCAGCAGCTCGTGGAGATCGCCAAGGCGTTCGCCAAGGACGTGAAGCTGCTCATCCTGGACGAGCCGACGGCCGCGCTGAACGAGGCGGACTCCCGGCACCTGCTGGACCTGCTGCGCGGCTTCCGCTCCCGCGGCATCACCTCGATCATGATCTCGCACAAGCTGAACGAGATCGAGGCGATCGCCGACCAGATCACCATCCTGCGCGACGGCCGGACCGTGGAGACCCTCGACGTCAAGGCGGACGGGGTCGACGAGGACCGGATCGTGCGGGGCATGGTCGGCCGTGAGCTGAGCAGTCGGTTCCCGGACCACACCCCGAAGATCGGTGACGTCTTCTTCGAGGTGCGCGACTGGAACGTCCGGCACCCGATCTCCGCCGACCGGCAGGTCTGCAAGAACGAGAGCTTCGTGGTGCGCCGCGGCGAGATCGTCGGCTTCGCCGGTCTGATGGGCGCGGGCCGCACGGAACTCGCGATGAGTGTCTTCGGCCGCTCCTACGGGGTGTTCGAGTCGGGCACCATCATCAAGGACGGCAAGGAGATCGTCCTGAAGACGGTCGCGGACGCGATCGACAACGGGCTCGCGTACGTCAGCGAGGACCGCAAGGCGATCGGCCTCAACCTGCTCGACGACATCAAGACGTCGACGGTGGCCGCCAAGTTGTCCAAGATCCGGCACCACGGCGTCCTGAACGAGGTCGAGGAGTACCAGGCGGCCGAGGCGTACCGCAAGGAGTTGCGGACCAAGGCCCCGACTGTCGACGAGGGTGTCTCGAAGCTCTCCGGCGGCAACCAGCAGAAGGTCGTGCTGGCGAAGTGGATGTTCACCGATCCGGACCTGCTGATCCTCGACGAGCCGACGCGCGGCATCGACGTGGGCGCCAAGTACGAGATCTACGGCATCATCCAGCGGCTCGCCGACCAGGGGAAGGGCGTCGTCGTCATCTCCTCGGAGCTGCCTGAGCTGATCGGGCTCTGCGACCGCATCTACACCGTGTTCGAAGGCGCCATCACGGGCGAGATCGCCCGGGCCGACGCCACCCCGGAAAACCTCATGAAGCAGATGACCTCGACGAAGAAGTTGGCCTCCCGATGAGCCGTATCAAGGACCTTCAGAAGAATCTGTTTGGAGGTACGACCTCCAACGCGCGCCAGTTCGGGATGATCTTCACCCTGGTGGCGATCGTCCTGATCTTCCAGATCTGGACCAACGGGCTGACGCTGCGCTCGGACAACCTGATCGCGCTGTTCCAGCAGAACTCGTACATCCTGATCCTGGCCATCGGCATGCTCATGGTGATCGTCGCCGGGCACATCGACCTGTCGGTCGGCTCGGTCGCGGCCTTCACCGGCATCCTGGTCGCCAAGTCGATGACCGAGTGGGACCTGCCGTGGCCCGCCGCCATCGTGTTCGGTCTCGCCATCGGCGCGGTGATCGGCGCATGGCAGGGGTTCTGGGTGGCCTACATCGGGGTGCCGGCGTTCATCGTCACCCTGGCCGGCATGCTGCTCTTCCGCGGCGGCAACCAGTTCATCGGCAACGCGCAGAGCATTCCGGTGCCGGAGGGCTTCCGGGACATCGGCTCCGGGTTCCTGCCCGAGTTCGGCCCGGACACCGGCTACAACAACGCGACGCTGCTGCTCGGCCTGGCCGCCGCGGTGGCGGTGGTGTGGCGCGAGCTTCGGGCCCGTAACACCCGGCGGGCCATGGACGCCGACCCGGCGCCCATGTGGGTCTCGATCCTGCGGATGGCCATCATGGTCGGGGTCATCGCCTTCGCCACCCTGCGCTTCGCCAGCGGTCGCGTCGGCACCAGCTTCCCGATCTCCGGCATCATCCTGCTGGTCCTGGTGATCGCGTACTCCTTCTACACCCGCAACACGGCCGGTGGCCGGCACATCTACGCGGTGGGTGGCAACTCCCGGGCGGCCGAGCTGTCCGGCGTGAAGCTCAAGCGGGTCAACTTCTTCGTCATGATGAACATGTCCGTCCTGGCCGCGCTGGCCGGCATGATCTTCGTGGCCCGTTCGGCGGCCTCCGGCCCGCAGGACGGCAACGGCTGGGAGTTGGACGCCATCGCCGCGGTCTTCATCGGTGGCGCGGCCGTCGCCGGCGGTATCGGCACCATCAGCGGGTCGATCGTCGGTGGTCTCGTCATGGCCGTGCTCAACAACGGCCTCCAGCTCGAGGGCGTGGGCACCGACAAGGTCCAGATCATCAAGGGCCTGGTCCTGCTGCTGGCCGTCGCGGTCGACGTCTACAACAAGAGCCAGGGGCGCTTCTCCATCATCGGGAGCCTGATGCGGCCGTTCCGCCGCGACGACTCCGCCTCACCGCCGAACGCGGAGCGCGAGCCCGCCAAGGCAGCGGTGTCCGGCTGACGGTCACCGACCTCACCACCCTGTTACACATCCAGAAAGGCAAGTCCTCACCATGCGTAAATTCTTCGGCACGTCGGTGGTCGCCATCAGCGCCGCCGCCATGCTGGCCCTCGCTGGCTGCGGCTCCGGCCGTGACGGCGACTCCGACGCCAAGGGCGGCGACGCCAAGGGCTTCGCGGCCAACTCGCTGATCGGCGTGGCCCTGCCGGCCAAGACCTCCGAGAACTGGGTCCTCGCCGGTGACCTGTTCACCAACGGCCTCAAGGAGGCCGGCTTCCAGGGCGACGTGCAGTACGCCGGCGCGTCGACCACCGTCGCCGACCAGCAGGCCCAGATCACCGCCATGGTGACCAAGGGCGCCAAGGTCATCGTCATCGGCGCGACCGACGCCGCGCAGCTGTCGACCCAGGTCGCGGCGGCCCACCAGGCCGGCGTGAAGGTCATCGCGTACGACCGGCTCATCAAGAACACGCCGGACCTCGACTACTACGTCGCGTTCGACAACTTCAAGGTCGGCCAGCTCCAGGGCCAGGCCCTGCTGGACGGCATGAAGGCCAAGAAGCCGAACGGCCCGTACAACATCGAGCTGTTCTCCGGCTCGCCGGACGACAACAACGCCGGTGTCTTCTTCGACGGTGCGATGAGCGTGCTCAAGCCGGAGATCGACAAGGGCAACGTTGTCGTGGCCTCCGGTCAGAAGGAGGTCAAGCAGACCGCCATCCAGGGCTGGAAGGCCGAGGGTGCGCAGGCCCGCATGGACCAGCTGCTGACCTCGACCTACGGCAGCAAGGAGCTGGACGGCGTCCTCTCCCCGAACGACACGCTGGCCCGCGCCATCCTGACCTCGGTCAAGGGCGCTGGCAAGCCGACCCCGATCGTCACCGGCCAGGACTCCGAGGTCGAGTCGGTCAAGTCGATCGTCAAGGGTGAGCAGTACATGACGATCAACAAGGACACCCGCAACCTGGTGAAGGAGACCATCAACATGGTCAAGGCTCTCCAGGCCGGTGACGCCCCGCAGGTGAACGACACCAAGTCCTACAACAACGGCAGCAAGGTCGTCGACACGTACCTGCTCCCGCCGGTCGCCGTCACCAAGGCGAACGCCGCGGAGGCGTACGCCAACGACCCGAAGCTCGCGCCGCTCACCAAGTAATCACCGCACGGTAGGCAGCAACGCCGATGGGTCCCGGGTCTCCTCTACCGGGACCCATCGTCGTCCTTACGCCCCCGCGCCAACCGGCTTCGACCCGGAAGGAGGTCTGACCGTGGCAACACCCGTCCGGTCCAGACCAGCCGGCGTCGGCCGCCCCACCGAACCCCCGCTGCCGTCGGTCCCCGGCGCCAGCCAGGAGGAGATCCGGCGGCAGAATCTCGGCGCCGTGCTGCGCTACGTCCACGTGCACGGGCCGACGTCCCGGGCCGAACTGACAAGCCGGCTCGGCCTCAACCGCAGCACCATCGGCGCCCTCGCGGCCGACCTGGTCGCCAGCGGCCTGGTCACCGAGGAGGCGCCTACCACGGCCCGCCGCGCCGGCCGGCCCTCACTCGTGGTCAGTCCCCGCTCCGACCGGGTCTACGCCCATGCGTTGAGCATCGACGCGGACCGACTACGTGCCGCCCGGGTCGGCCTCGGTGGGCAGATCCTCGATCGGCGGGAGATCCCGCGGCCCAGTGGCCTGTCGGCGGTCGACGCCGTCGGGCCCCTCGCGGACCTGGTCCGGGACATGGAACGGTCGGTGGCCACGGACGCGCTGCTGGTCGGCGGGGCCGCCGCGGTCACCGACACCACCCGTGACCGGGACGGCCGGATCCGGATCGCCAGCATCGACGAGACGCTCGCCGTCGCGCTGGAGGCGGAGTTCAGCGGCGGCCCCGGTTTCGTGGCCGGTGACCTGGCCGACATCGCCGGGCTGGCCGAGCACGTCCGGGGCGTGGCGGTGGGCATCGCCGACGTCATCTACCTGCACGGCGACCTGGGTATCAGCGCCGGCATCATCGTCGGTGGCCGGCTGGTGATGGGCCACCGCGGTCACAGCGGCAAGGTCGGTCACATGGTCGTCAACCCGAACGGCCTGCCCTGCGGCTGCGGCTCACGTGGCTGTTGGGAGACCGAGATCTCCGAAGCCGCGCTGCTGCGACACGCGGGCCGTGATCCGAGCGATCGCGCCGCGGTGGCCGAGGTGCTGCGCGCGGCGGCGGACGGCGACCGAACCGCCCGCGCCGCCGTCGAGCAGGTCGCCGGATGGCTCGGCTTCGGTGTGGCCAATCTGGTGAACGTGGTCAACCCGGATGCCGTGGTGTTCGGCGGTTCGCTTCGCGACATCTTCACCGCCGGAGCGGACGTGGTCCGCGATCGGTTGGACAGCATGCCGCTGCCTGCCTCCCGCGCGCACCTGCGGCTGCGCGCGGCGGCCCTGGGGCGGGACGCCGCCCTGATCGGCGCGGCCGAGCTGGCCTTCGACAAACTCCTCGTCGACCCGCTGAACGTCGGCGTGGCGGGCCAGGTCGGGACCGGCGGGTAGTCGTCAGGGAGTCGGCACCTCCTCCACGACGCTGCTGCCGCTGCCCGGCCGGGACTCCCACGACCAGGTCTCGTGCAGCCGGACCCGGCCGTCGGGCAGCACCGACACGTCGGAGACGCAGTGCCCCGAGGACGTCTGGCCGTCGGCGTTGAGCTGGACGTAGCGGAAGTCCAGCCGGTCACCCGCGCGGGTGCCGACCAGGTGACCGCGCCGGATGGATCCGCCGGCGTACTCGGCCCACACCTCGCCGGTCCGCTCGTGGTACGTGAAGACGGTCTGCGTGCCCACCTCGCCGGCCACCACATCCGCCACGGCCCGGAACCGCCGACCGTCCAAGGAGATCGTCATCCGCCGAACCTAGTCGAAGCATCGCTCCCGTACGCCCTACCGTATGGTGTACGGTAACCGCGCCTGAACGCCTGCGGAAGGGGAGCACTGTGCCGACGAGAGACGACGCGATAGTGGCGGAAGGGCTGCGTAAGCGGTATCGGGACCGCTACGCGCTGGACGGCTTCGACCTGCGGGTGCGGCCGGGGACGGTGTGCGGCCTGCTCGGCCCCAACGGGGCCGGCAAGACCACCTCGGTACGGATCCTGTCCACCCTGCTCCGGCTGGACGAGGGTCGTGCCGAGGTCGCCGGGTTCGACGTGACCCGCCAGCCCGACCAGGTGCGCTACCGCATCGGGCTGGTGGGGCAGCATCCCGCGCTCGACGAGGCACTCAGCGGCCGGCAGAATCTGGTGCTCTTCGGTCGACTGTTCCACCTGGGTCGACGCCGCGCCCGGCAGCGAGCGGTCGAGCTGCTGGACCGCTTCGGTCTCGCCGACGCGGCCGAGCAGCCGGTCAGCACGTACTCGGGGGGCATGCGCCGCCGGCTCGACCTGGCGGCCGGCATGATCCTGGCCCCCGCGGTCCTCTTCCTGGACGAGCCCACCACCGGGCTGGACCCGCGGGGCCGCAACGAGGTGTGGGAGGCGGTCCGGGAGTTGGTGCGCACCGGCACCACAGTGCTGCTCACCACCCAGCACCTGGACGAGGCCGACCAACTCGCCGACCGGATCTCGGTGGTCGAGTCGGGCCGGGTGATCGCCGAGGGCACTCCCGACGACCTCAAGGCCCGCCTCGGCGGCGATCGGATCGAGGTGGTCGTCGCGGCCCCGACCGACCTCGCCGTCGCCGTCGCCGAGGTGCGCCGGGTGGCCGGCGACGAACCGACCGTCGACGTGGACCGGCGGATGGTGAGCGTCCGGGTCGGCCACCGGGCCGGCGCGCTCGTCGACGTGTTGCGGGCGCTGGATGCCGAGGGCATTCCGGTGGCGGACGTCGCGCTGCGCCGTCCCACCCTGGACGACGTGTTCCTGCACCTCACCGGGCACCGCACCCGGGCCGTCGAGGAGGTGGCGGCATGAGTGCGGCGAGCACGCCGGTCCCGGCGGTGGACCTGACGCCCGGTCGGCCCGCCCTCCTGGCCGACAGCGGCACGCTGATCTGGCGTGGCCTGGCCCGGTGGCGATGCGACCCCGGCCCGCTGGTCGCCTCACTCGGCTTCAACATCCTGATCGTGCTGATGTTCGCGTACCTGTTCGGTGGCGCGTTGCAGGTGCCCGGCGGTGGCAGCTACCGGGAGTTCCTGATGCCCGGCATGTACGTGATGACAATGGTGTTCGGCATCAGCCTCACCACGATCGCCGTCGCCGAGGACCTGGAGCGCGGGCTGACCGACCGCCTCCGGTCGATGCCCGTCGCGTCGCTGGCCCCGCTGGCGGCCCGGGCCGTGGCCGACATGTTGTTCGCCCTGGTCACCCTCGGGGTCCTGCTGCTGACCGGGCTCGCGATCGGGTGGCGGGCGGACGGCGGGGCCGGTGCCACGCTCGGGGCGGTGGGGCTGATTCTGCTGCTGCGCTTCGCCCTGGTCTGGGTCGGCATCTTCCTCGGGTTGGTCACCCGCGGGCAGACGGCCGTGGTGGCCGTGCAGACCCTGGAGTTCCCGCTCGGCTTCCTCTCCAACGCGTTCGTCGCGCCGTCCACCATGCCCGCGTGGCTCGGTGCGGTGGCCGCCTGGAACCCGCTGTCGGCGACCGTCGGCGCCACCCGGGAGCTGTTCGGAAACCCCGGCTGGGGTGGTGACTCCTGGGCGGCGCAGCACTACCCGTTGCTGGCGGTGCTCTGGCCGGTCGTCCTGGTCGCGGTCTTCCTGCCGCTCTCGGTCGCCCGCTACCGGCGACTGGCCGGCTGACCCACTCGACGGGTGATCGCCGAGCCCCCGTGGCCCGGCGATCACCAGTCGTCGACTACGCGATCCGACGCACCCGGCGGATGGCGAGGTAGAGCAGGAGCAGGGCGAGGGCGACGAAGATGCCCGTCTCGATCCCCTGGAACAGCCAGAACCGGTCCGCCGGCTGGTACAGCTGCCAGTTGTACGCGCCCGGCTCAAGTCCCAGTTCCGCACCGCAGACCCGGCCCTCCGGTCCCTTGCCGCCCGGCGGGCACTGGATCCGGCCGCCCTCCGAGATCATCGTGCCGTCGGGGTTCCGGACGCCCTGGGCGAGGACCCAGTCTCCCCGGCTGATCTCCGGTGGCCCTTCCCCCTCGATCGGGAAGGTCTGGGTGCGGGCCGGCTGGTAGTGCCGTCGGACCAGGAGCTCCACCGCCGCCCGGACGCCGATGTAGCCGGCGAGGGTGATGCCCATGGCGGGCAGCATCCGCTTCCAGACGGTGCCCGCGAAGACGCCCAGCGCCACGGCGAACAGGGTGTACCCGATCGGGACGATGCCCTGCAGGTCGAAGACGATCATGCCGAACCGGCCCTCGTGCGCGGCCTGGGTGAGCGGGTCGACCCACCACGACATGCCCAGCCCGTAGACCGTCGCGAGGACCAGGACGGCCGCGCTCACCAGCCCGAACTTCACCAGAGCCCAGCGGGTGCGGCCGACGCCCTGGGTCCAGACGAACCGGTGCGTGCCGTGCTCCACCTCGCGGGCGACCAGCGGGGCACCCCAGAACAGGCCGACCAGCGCCGGCAGGGTGATCAACAGCACGGCCACCAGGGTGAGGCTGCCGTACTGGTTGCCGAAGCGCCGGAAGCCCGCGTCGCAGGCCTCCCGGGTCGCCGCCGCCACGTTGGGGTCCGCGAGCTGGCGTGCGCAGTCCGTCAGCCCGAGGTCGGCGTAGGTGTTCCGCATGGCCAGGCCGATGGGCACCAGCAGGGCGGCGAGCGCCACGAGCCCCAACAGGGTGTAGAGCGCCTGCTTGCGGTGCTGCCGCCAGGTCAACCAGATCATGCTGCCACTCCCCACTCGCTGTGCCGGGTCTGCGTGGTGCCGTCGGCCAGGTAGGCCAGCACGACGTCCTCCAGGGTGACCTCGCGGACCGTCCAGGCCGGGTCGGTGACCGGGCCGTCGGTGCGGACCAGCAGCGTGGACTGCCGATCGGTGTGGCTGGCCCGGACCACGGCGGCGACGCCCCCGATGACGCCGCCGTCGTGCCGGGGGCCGACCAGTTGGCGGTGCCCGGCGACCAGGTCGTCGACCATGCCGGTGAGCTGCACCTGGGCGGAGTTCAGCACGATCAGGTAGTCACAGACCCGTTCCAGGTCGGCCAGCAGGTGCGAGGAGAGCAGGACCGTGGTGCCGGATTCCGCGACGCTGCCCATCAGCGACTGGAGGAACTCCCGCCGGGCCAGGGGGTCGAGGCTGGCCACCGGTTCGTCGAGCAGCAGCAGCCGGGGCTGCTTGGCCAACGCGAGGGCGAGCGCCACCTGCGCCCGTTGACCGCCGGAGAGCTTGCCGACCGGTCGGTCCGGGGGGATGCCGAGCTGGGCCAACCGCTGGCGGGCCAGCGTGGCGTCCCACCGCCTGTTCAGCTTGCCACCGGCGATGACCAGCTCGGCGGCGGTGAAGTCCCGGTAGAGCGGGGTGTCCTGGGCGACGAAACCGATGTCGGCCAGACCGTCCGTGTCGCCGTACGGGGATCTGCCGAAGACCCGGACCGCGCCCGCGTCCGGCTTGAGCAACCCGACGGCCAGGTGCAGCAGCGTGCTCTTGCCCGCGCCGTTCGGCCCGACCAGCGCGGCGATCCGGCCGGCCGGCAGGTGCAGCGAACAGTCCCGCAACGCCCACGTGCTGCCGTACCGCTTGCCCAGCCGGTCGGCCTCCAAGACCATGTCCATCCTCTGTCCTCTCGATCCCGGCTGCGCCCGCGGCTTCGTGGCGGAGCAGCCCTTGGTGCGATGCCTGGTGGTTCGCTCGCCGTACACGCTCAGGCGGGCTCCCTCTGCGGGGCGTCGTCGGCGAGGGTGGCGCGCAGCGTGGTCTCCACCAGGGCGATCACGTCCTCGGCCGAGAGGCCCGCGGCCTGCGCGCGGTGCAACCAGGCGACCAGGTCCTCGCGTAGCTCGGCCTGGTTGGGCAGGGACGCGCCGGCCAGGGTGCGCTGGACGAACGTGCCCACCCCGGGTCGGCCGCCGACCAGACCCTCGATCTCCAACTCCCGGTACGCCTTCAGCACCGTGTTCGGGTTGATCGCCAGTGACTGCGCGACGTCCCGGACCTTCGGCAACTGGTCGCCCGGCGTCAGCAGACCGACGCGCAGCGCCTGCTTCACCTGCTGCACGAGCTGCATGTAGGTGTTCACCTTCGACCGGCTGTCCAACACGAACTCGATCACCCGTGATGATCCTTCCTGTTGTCCTACGACAGTAGGACTAATAGACAGCTTCATCGGTGCCCCCGCCGCTGTCAAGTACGCGGCGCGTCGCGATGCGTCCGGCGCGTCGGGCTGGGTGGCACCGGCGGGCCGGAGGTTGGCCCCAACGGGCCAGTCCAGCGGGAAGGGACCGGCACGGAATTCGTGCCGACGGAGAGGTGTTCGATGGTCACCAACGAGGTGGCGACGTCGAGAGCGACTCCACTACAGGCGGCTCGCGCCCGGGGGCGGGTACGCGGCCGGTTGATCCTGCTCGGCCCGGCGTTCGTCGCCGCCGTCGCCTACGTCGACCCCGGCAACTTCGCCACGAACGCCGCCGCCGGTGCCCGCTACGGCTACCTGCTGGTCTGGGTGGTGGTGGTGGCCAACCTGATGGCGATGCTGGTGCAGACACTCACCGCCAAGCTGGGTCTGGCCACCGGGCGCAGCCTGCCCGAGCTGTGCCGGGAACGGCTGCCCCGGTCGCTGAACCGGCTGATGTGGGTGCAGGCCGAGCTGGTCGCCATGGCCACCGACCTGGCCGAGGTGATCGGTGGCGCGGTCGCCCTCTACCTGCTCTTCGGCATTCCGCTGCTGCCCGGCGGTCTCCTCATCGGCACGGCGGCGTTCGCCGTGCTGGCCCTGCGCTCGCGCGGGTTCCGCGCCTTCGAGATCGCCATCGCCGTACTGCTCGGTGTGATCGTCCTGGCCTTCGCCGCCAACCTGCTCGCGTCCGGCTCCGATCCCGGCTCCGCCCTGGCCGGTCTGGTGCCTCGGCTCCGGGGCACCGACAGCGTGCTGCTGGCCGCCGGCATCCTGGGCGCCACAGTCATGCCGCACGTCATCTACGTGCACTCCGCACTGACCCGGGACCGCATCCCGGCCACCGACGACACCGAGCGCCGGATCCTGTTTCGCGGCCAGCGCGCCGACGTGCTGCTCGCCCTGAGCGCGGCCGGCGCGGTGAACCTCGCCATGCTGCTGATCGCCGCGGCCAGCTTCCGTGGCGGCGGCCCGGGTGGCGCGGACAGCCTGGAGGGTGTGCACGCCGGGCTCGGCCAGACCATCGGCACCGCGGCGGCGTTCGGGTTCGCCGTCGCCCTGTTGGTGTCCGGGCTGGCCTCCACGAGCGTCGGCACCTATGCCGGCGAGGTGATCATGCAGGGCTTCCTGCGGCGGCGGGTCCCGCTGCTGCTGCGCCGGCTGGTCACCCTGCTGCCGGCCCTGGCCGTGCTCGCCATCGGCCTCGACCCCACCCGAGCCCTGGTCCTGTCCCAGGTCATCCTCAGTTTCGGCATCCCGTTCGCGCTGATCCCGGTGGTCGCCTTCACCCGGCGACGCGACCTGATGGGCAACCTGGTCAACCACCCGCTGACCACCGCCGCCGCGTCGCTGGTGGCCGTGCTCGTGGTCGCGCTGAACGCGTTCCTGCTCTGGCAGGTCACCACCGGTTGAGCCGGCGGGGCTGTTGAGCTGGCGGGGCCGATGGGACCGGTGGGGCCGGTGGGACCGGCGTGGTCAGGTGCGCCGGCCCTCGTCGCGGGTCGAGATCTCCTGACGCTGTTCCAGGGCGTCGGCCGGGTTGGCGTCGGCCGGCAGCGACGTCACCTCCTCGAGCGTGCCGCCCGGGAGGGCGCCCTGCTCGGCCAGGTCCGCCTCGGACGCCTCCGGGTCGACGTCACCCGACACCCGGTCCGGCGGCCCGTAGTCGACGGCGTCCTGCCGTTGCTCCTGGGCGTCCGCCTCCGGAGGAGGGAACGTGTCGCCCTGATCATCTGAGTACGTGCTCATCGGAGCCTCCTGCCCGGCGGTTGTCGACATGCCGCCGGGCCGCTGCCTACCCCGCACCGCGACACTCAGGCCTGCCACCCGCTCACGATCCGCTGGCGCGGCAGTGCCCCCCGGTCGCGCCCCGGACCGTCGTCGGGGCGCCGAGATCCACCGGCGCCGGGCCGCCCGTGCAGGTGAGCGCGCCCACCTGACCGCCGGCGAGGATGGGCGCCGACGCGGTGCCGGTCAGCGCCAGCGGACCGGTGACCCGCGCCCCCACCATCGTGACGTGGTCGGTGGTGCCGGTCAGCGCCACC
The DNA here is from genome assembly GCF_049847025.1 of Micromonospora sp. DT231. Lineage (NCBI taxonomy): Bacteria > Bacillati > Actinomycetota > Actinomycetes > Micromonosporales > Micromonosporaceae > Micromonospora > Micromonospora sp. DT231. Next base: position 234,326 of record NZ_JBNCNO010000003.1, read on the forward strand.
GCGCCGCGTACCTCGGTGTGGAGCAGCTCCACGGCGGCGGCGCGGGAGGAGGTCAGGCTCCCGGCGATGGTGGAGCCCTCGGCGACCAGTGCGGCGCCGGCCGCGACGGTGACCGGACCGGTCACCGTCGCCGTACGCAGGCAGGTGACGCCGGTGGTGACCGCCAGCGGGCCGGTGTGCCGGCCGCTGACCACGCGGGTGCAGGCCGGTGGCGGCGGGATCAGGGTGGCCACGAACGTGTGGGCAGCCCCGATGTTGCCGACCGCGTCGATGCCCCGATAGTCGATGGTGTGCCGGCCGTAACCGGGGGACCGCTCGGCGAACGGGGACACCGACAGGCCGCCCGAGCCGAGGTTGCCGTAGACCAGGCCGTCCACGTCGGTGCCGGTGGCGGTGAACCGGAACGGCGACCGGGCGTCGGTGGGCCAGCCGTAGTAGTTGTGCCACCCGTCGCCGTCGAGCCGGAACTCGGCGGTGACCTGCCCGGTGCCGTCGTCCGTGCCGGTCAACCCCATGGTGAAGGGGCCGTTGTACACGTACTCGGTGGGTCGGCCCGGCCGGGTCGTGGTGAGCAGCGGCTCGGAGAGGGTGGACGCGACGTCGGGTCCGGTCGCGTCGACAGCCCAGGTGCGGGTCACCACCGCGCGGGTCGCCAGGTCGCTGACCCGCGCGGTCAGCCGGTGGGTGCCGCGCGACAGCCGTAGAGCGCCCAGCCGCACATCCCGGTCGCTGCCCGTGTCGGCCACCGGTCGGCCGTCGATCGACCAGCGCACGCGCGGAACCCGGTCGGCCGGCTGGCTGGTGCGCACGTACACGACGTCGCGGGCGCCAACCGGTCGGTCGGTCGCGGTGGAGTCGGTGATCGCCAGCGGCTGCGCCACCGGCGGGGTGCGCACACCGGTGTCCACCGTCCAGGTGCGCGTCTGGGTCAGCGAGGGCGAGCGGCGCACCTCCGGGTCGCGGACGAACTCCGTCGGGTCGGTCACCGTGGCCGTGACGGTGTGCCGGCCGGACTTGAGGCGCAGCGTCCGCAGGTCCAGGTGGCGGGCGTTGCCGGTGCGCGGCACCGCCCGGCCGTCCACCGACCACGTCACCGTCAACGCGTGGCTCACCGGGTGCAGGGTGTCCACCCAGAGCAGCCGGTCCGCGCCGACCGGCTGGTCCGTGGCCGTGCCGCCCTCGACGATGCCCACCCGGCCCGCGATCCGCTCGGTCATCTGCTCCCGGCCGACCTGGTCGAAGTAGAAGCCCAGCGACTTCATCATCGAGTGCCGGCTGGGCCGCCACACCCCGCGCTGGAGGTAGAGGCCCCCCTCGTAGCGGCCGATCGTGCCGCCCGCCTCGCTCGGCTCGCCCAGCCAGCGCCACCACTTGGCGCGGGTGTCGCGCATCTGCCGCTCGGTCAGCACCGTGTGGTGCGCCGAGTCCGGTTCCGGGCCCTCGTACGTGTCGCCGGGCACCCCACGGCCGTAGTAGTCGTACTCGTCCTGCAGGCCACCGAGCGAGTGCCCCAGCTCGTGCGGGCTGATCAGCGCGGAGAGCGCGTTGCCGCCGGAGGCGGTGGCGTTGCTGCCGCCCGCCCCACCGTAGGTGCCGCTGTTGGCCAGGGCGATCAACTGCCGGTTGCCCGGGGTGGTGCCGACGGCCAGATCGGCGTACGCGTTCGCGGCGACGCCGTCGACGGTGAGCAGGCGTTGCACGCTGGCCGGGTTGCAGCCACCCCAGAAGCCCATGTCGAGGACGGTGTCGCGCCGCGGCGCGGACAGGCCGGGGTCGCAGTCCACCCCGGACTCCGGTGAGACGATCTCGATCGCGTAGACGTTGAAATAGCTGCGGTAGGACTTGAACGGCTCGATCGTCCACAGGGTGTTGAGGTGTCGGTCCACGTGTGACCGGAAGGCGGGCAGGTCGGCCTCGGTGTAGCCGTCGCCGAGCAGCACCAGGTTGAACCGTTTCGCCGGATCACCTGTCACCTGGATCGGCACCACAGTGGCGGCGTCCACAGGTGCGGCCGCGGCCGGTGTGGCGACCGCCAGCCCCGCCGCGACGAGCGCCGCGACGCACAACCCCGCTCTGATCCGCACCCCGCGCCCCTTCCGTCGTGCCGGGCGGCCGGACGGCGTCGGACGTCGGACCCGGCGGGACGCCGTCGTCCGGGTCGGCCGTGACCGCGGTCACCTCGGACCGTACCGGGGTGCCGGCCGACAGGTAAGCCCGTGCCGTCCCCGGCGCATCGTGAGGGCGGGGTGACCGTTCGGCTCGCGGGGTGACAGCACGTCGACGACGCGCGGCCACCTCGGCCGCGCCGACCACGCCGGTGGCCGGGATCGGCCAGGATGGGCAGGTGGCCGGTCCCGGCCGCGACGAGGAGGGTGGGCGATGCGGGTAAGCGGACGGTTGACCTGGGGGCGGCGTACCCGTGCGGGTGTGGCGTCGGCGGCGCTGCTCGCCGCGGCGGTGGCGCCGGCCGTCGCGCTGACGCCGGCAGCGGCGGCGGGTGCGGCGGCGGCCGGGACGCCCGTCTGCCAGGTGCGCGACGACCGGCTCCGCGAGCTCTCCGGGATGGTCGCCACCGACGACGGGTACGTCATGATCAACGACGGTGCCGACGACGAGGCCCGCCGCCGGATCTTCTTCCTCGACAAGCGCTGCGCGGTGGTCCGGGCGGTGGCCTTCCCGTCCCGCCCCCGCGACACCGAGGACCTGGCCATCGGCCGCGACGGCACGGTCTGGGTCGCCGACATCGGCGACAACGACCACTCCCGGGCGACGATCGCCGTCTGGCGGCTCGCCCCCGGGGCGGACGAGCCGGTGCTGCACCGGCTGACCTACCCGGACCGTCCGCACGACGCGGAGGCGCTGCTGCTCGACGCGTCCGATCGGCCGGTGGTCATCACCAAGGGCGGCAGCGGCACCGTCTTCCTGTACGCCCCGACCGCCGCGCTGCGGTCCGGGGCGACGACGCCGATGGCCTCGGTCGGCCAGGTGACCCTGCCGACGACGAACACCAGCAACCCGTTCTCGTTCCTCGGACGGGGCGTGATCACCGGCGCGGCGAGCGCACCGGACGGGCGTCGGGTGGTGCTGCGCAGCTACGCCGACGCCTTCGAGTACGACGTGCCCGACGGCGACGTGGTCCGCGCGCTGACCGCCGGCACCGCGCGGATCACCCCGTTGCCGGACGAGCCTCAGGGCGAGTCGATCACCTACAGTCGCGACGGCCGCTCGTTGCTCACCGTCTCCGAGTCCGCCGACCAACCACCCGGCACCCGTCCGACGATCCTGCGCTACCCGGCCACCGACGGACCGGCCACCGCCGCGCGCCCGACAGATTCCGCCGCCTCGGCGTTGCCCACCCTCGCCCGACCGATCGCCGAGGAAACCACCGGCCCGGGCAACCGCACCTGGCTGGTGGCGGCCGGCGTCGGAACACTTGTGGTGCTGCTCGCCCTGGCCGGCGTGCTGCGGTGGAGGCACACGGCGCGCCGCTGAGCGCACGCCGGCGGTGCGGCAGGATGGTGGGATGTCCGTGCTGTCCACGTTGCGTCACCCGATCGTCGCGGCCCCGATGGCCGGTGGCCCGTCCACGCCAGCGCTCGCGGCGGCCGTCTCCGCTGCCGGTGGCTTGGGCTTCCTGGCCGCCGGGATGATCGACGTCGAGCGGATGACCGCCGACGTCGCGCAGGTGCGCGCCCGCACCGACCGGCCGTTCGGCGTCAACGTCTTCCTGCCCGACCCCGGCGGCGTGGACGAGGCCGCCGTCCGGGCGTACGCCGAACGGCTCGCCCCGCAGGCCGCCGCGCGCGGGGTGCGCCTGGGCGAGCCGGTCGGCGGCGACGACGCGTACCCGGAGAAGCTGGCCGCGCTGCTCGCGGACCCGGTCGGAGTCGTGTCCTTCGTGTTCGGGCTGCCGGACCGGGCGGCGGTGCGCGCCCTGCGCGAGCGGGGGACCGAGGTGTGGGCCACCGTCACCCGCCCGGACGCCGCGACGGCCGCCGCCGACCTGGGCGTGGACGCGGTGGTGGTGCAGGGCACCGAGGCCGGCGGGCACCGGGGCGGGCTGCCGGACGACGACGACTACGCGTTGTTGCCCCTGCTCCGGCTGGCCGCCGCCCGCTGCGACCGGCCCCTGGTGGCCGCGGGGGGCATCGTCGACGGTCCCGGGCTGGCCGCCGTGCTGGCTGCCGGCGCCGCCGCCGCGCAACTCGGCACGGCCTTCCTGCGCTGCCCGGAGGCGGGCAGTTCGCCGATGCACCGGGCGGCGGTGGCCGGGGCCGCGCCGACCGCGCTGACCCGGTCGTACACGGGCAAGCGGGCCCGGGGCGTGGCCAACGACTTCCTGCGCCAGCACGACGCGTCGGCGCCGGCCGGTTACCCGCAGGTGCTGCACCTGACGCGTCCGCTGCTGGCCGCCGCCCGGCGCGACGGCGACGCGTCCGTCGCGAACCTGTGGGCGGGGCAGGCGCACCCCCTCGCCCGGGATCTGCCGGCGGCCGAGGTGGTCACCGAGGTGAGTGCCGGCGCCCGAACCGCGCTGGCGGCGGTGGTCGAGCGGTCGGCGCGCTGGGGCTGACCGGCGGCCTCGGGCGGTCGGGACCGCGGACCGGGAAACCCGTTAGAGTCTCGCCGTGATCGAGATCGGTGCGCAGGTCGACCTGTCCCACCCGCCCGACCGGGTCTGGCGCGCACTCACCGATCGGAAGCTGCTCGGGCGGTGGTTCGCCGAGGCCGACACGGTCGAGGGCGTGGCGGACCGACTGCTGCTGCACACGGCCGAGTTGCCCGGCTTCGAGGCCAACGTCGAGGTCGAGGTGACCGAGCGGCAGGAGGCGGCGCTGCTCGTGCTGGCCTGCGACGAGGCCGGCCGGCTCAGTGAGCTGACCTGCGCGGTCACGGCCACCAGCCAGGGCTGCCGGTTGGAGGTACGGGAGGTCACCACGCACGGCGCGTGGTCCGCCGACCAGCACGACCCGCGTGAGCAGCAGCTGCGGCAGGCGCTCACCGTACGGCTGCCGGCCATCCTCGACTGGCTCGCGTTCCAGCAGGTCGACCTGCGCCGCGCCGACGGTGGGATGACCACCGAGCTGCCGCTGATCGGTGCGCCCGGCTCGTCCGGCCGCACCCACCGTCGGCGTCGCACCCTGGTCGCCGTCCTGGTCACCGGTGCCGCCCTGCTGGCGGGGACGGCGGCCTGGATAACGGTGCCGCCCGAGTCGACGCCCACCGCCGCGCCCGTGTCGACCGGATCGCCGTCGCCGTCCGTCCCGGCCGGCACGACCGCCGCCGCCCGGACGGCGACCCCCTCGGTGCGCCCCTCGCGGAGCACCGCGTCGGCGAGCACCCGCCCGAGCCGGACCCCGTCGGCGCAGCCGCCGAGTCCGCCCGCGTCCGCTGTGCCACCCCCGCCGCCAGCGCCGCCGGTGCCCATGGTGGCCCGTTACGAGACCGACTCCAGCCGACTGTTCGGCTACACCGGCGCGGTGGTGGTCGGCAACCCCGGCGGCGTGCCGGTGGCGGACTGGGCCGTGGTGGTCACTCTCGGCGAGGGCACGACTGTCGACGACGTCGACGGCGCGAACTGGCGACAGGACGGGCGGGCGATCACCTTCACCGGAGCCGCGGTGGCGGCCGGAGGCTCGCAGACGATCAGCTTCGACGTCCGCGACAGCCGGCCGAAGGCCCGGGAACCGGAGAGCTGCACGATCGGCGGGCAACCCTGCGCGGGCCTCTGACTAGGCTGCCGGCATGGCACTGCTGCACAAGGCGACCCTGCGCCCCACGAAGCTCGACCTGCTGGCGACCTGGCTCCCCGACCGAGAGTGGTACACCGGGCCCGCCGGTGCCGAGGTGGTGAGCCGAGGGGCCTACCGCTTCGACGATCCGGCCGGCGAGGTCGGCATCGAGACACTGCTGGTCAGCACCCCCGACGGGCCGGTGCACCACGTCCCGCTGACCTATCGGGCCGCACCCCTCGACGGTGCGGACACCTGGTTGGTGGGCACCACCGAGCACTCGGTGCTCGGCCGGCGCTGGGTGTACGACGGCTGCGTCGACGAGGTGTACGCCGCCGCGCTGGCCCACGCCATCCGCACCGGCTCTGGCCAGGCGGAGCAGTACTTCGAGGTGGACGGTCGGCGTGAGGTGCGCGAGCCGAGTGTGACGGTCACCGTCAGCGGCGCCGGGAACGCCGACGCGCCCCCGGTCGGCGCGGTGCGCCGGGTGGTCGACGAGGACAGCACGCTCGTCGTCACCGACACCGTCGAACTTGTCGTCGTCCGCCGCCCCGGCGCTGCCGACGCCGCCGGCGCTGCGCTGCTCGGCAGGTGGAGCGGGCAGCCGACGACCGTGCCGCTGGCGTACCTGCGAGCGCGGTGACGCCGCGGTGGGCGGCCCGACGAGTCGGACCGCCCACCGCGTTCACCACTGCGCCGGAGGCGGGGGCGGCGACACGGGCGGCCGGTCGTCGCAGGTGATCGTGTTGGGCAGCAGCCACGGCGCGAGCCAGCCGCCGTCGTTGCCGCCGAGGTCGGTCACCGTGAACTCCGAACCGGCCGGGGTGAAGTGGAACGAACCGCAGTTGTTGACCCCCACCGCGCCCACGTGACGGGCGTCCACGTTGGCGAACGAGGCGGACCCGGCCGAGCGGGCGCTGACCACCGAGGTGCCGGTGCCGTCGACCCGGATGTCGCGGAACCGCACGTTGGAGATCGAGTAGAGGTCCTTCACCGGCCAGTCGCTGACCAGCATGATCGCGTTGTAGGTGCTGTCGAGGTACGCGTCGCCGGTCACCTCGACGGCCGCGTCGATGCTCCGGTCCAGGGCGAAGAACCAGATGGCGCCCAGCCCGATGTTCCAGTTCAACTCGTACGTGCCGGCGCGGGCGGTGGTGTTGTCGGTGATCCGCAGGTGCCCGGTGAACGGCTCCGCGCCGAAGCGGGCCCCGACGTGGATGCCGCTGCCCTCGCGGACCGGGTCGGCGACGAGGTTGTGCGAGACGGTGGTGTCCGTACCCCCGTAGATGGCGATGCCGTTGGCAAGCGTGGGCGACTGCACGGTGTTGTGGTCGAACGTGTTGCGCGCGTTCGCGGTCTTCTCCGACCACATCGCCAGACCGTCGTCGCCGGTGTTGCGGACGAAGTTGTGCGCCACGAGGGAGTCGGTCACTCCGGTGTGGAAGTTGAGCGCGTCGGCGATCTGGTCGACGACGATGTTGTTGGTGACGCGGACGTTGCGCATCGGCCCGTCGAACCACAGGCCGGCCTTGGTGTGACGCAGGTAGAGCCCGTCGATCGTGGAGTCGCTCATCGCCCCACCGATCGCGTTTACCTGGTCGGTGTCGATGCGTTCCCGGACGTCCCCCTCGATGGTGAAGCCGGAGAGGTGGACGTTGCGGCTGCCGCCGTCGGCGGCGTCGCGGCCGTAGAACCCGACGCCTGTGTGCACCGAGCCGTCCGGCGCGGGCGTGGGCAGGGCGACCTCGCGGCCCTTGATGACGGTGTACCAGTTGCCGGCGCCCTCGATCGTCACGTCGTCGACGATGATGTGCCGGTTGACCTGGTAGGTGCCCGGCGGAACGTAGACCTTGAGGTGCGCGCGCCGGGCGAAGGCGATGGCCCGATCGATCGCGTCGGCGGAGTCCCGCCGGCCGGTGGGGTCGGCGCCGAAGGCGAGCACGTTCGCCGCGAGGAGCCGGACGCGGGGCGGCGCAACCAGCTCGGAGTCGAGCAGGTCGATGACGGTCCAGGCGGCGGCGCTGCCGGTCGGCGCGGTCAGGCGGATCCGGTCACCGGCCCGGTAGGTGCGCCCGAGCAGCAGTCGCTGCTCGTCGTAGAAGTGGGTGGGCCGAAACGGCGTGCTGATGCTCGGGTACGGCGTGGTGGCCGCCGGCACGCACTGGCACTCGGTGATCCACCAGTCCGGGTGCAGCAGCCCGGCCTGCGGGTCGTTGGAGAACGGGTACTGGTTGTAGAGCCAGGAGTACTGCGAGGTAAGCGTCATGGTGCGGACGTGCCTGCCATTGGCGTCGACACGCAGCGGAGCGGTGATCCCACCGCCGGACGGGGCGTCCGGGATGCTGTACCGCACGCTGATCCCGTTCGCCGCGCTGGGGAGGACGAACTCCACGTACTCCCCGGGGGCGAGCCGGACCGCCCGGCGGCCGGAGGCCTCGGCGGGCAGCGTGTAGGCCGTCCGGTCGGGGCCGATGATCTCGCCGTTGGTGCGGGCGTTCTCCGCCTCCTGTTCGTCGAAGTCGACGTCGGCGCCGCGCCCGGCGACGAGTGCCGGGTCGAGGGCGGCGCGGGTGACCACCGGTCGCGTGCCGGAGGGCGCGGGCGGGCCGGCGACGGCGACGGTGGGCACGGCGACAAGCACGGCGAGGCCGGCGGCGAGCGCCACGGCGGTGCCGGCTCGTCGGCCGGGGCGTCCCCGGGCCGGCAGGATGCTGCGAATCATCGGTGACCCTCCTGGATGGGTGGTGGTGGAGGTCCGCCCGGCGCTTCCCCCGACGCCCGACATTGATCGTCATGATGCAGCACCGGACATCGCACTGCAAGACCACAATCGAAGAACGAAAATAGACGACCACCAGACCGCAAGAAATGGACGATCGGTGAGTTGAGGTGTCGCGCTTCGCCTGCGCCCAGACCGCCCACGCCCGGCGTACGCTGGGCCTCGTGGATCAAGAAGACCGGATCGCCCTGTTCCTCGACTACGAGAACCTCGCGTTGGGGGCGCGCGACCACCGTGGCGGCGCGGACTTCGACTTCCGGCCGATCGCCGACGCGCTCGCCGAGCGAGGTCGGGTGGTCGTGCGCCGCGCGTACGCCGACTGGTCCTACTTCGACGAGGACCGTCGGATGCTCACCCGGTCCCACGTCGAGCTGATCGAGATCCCGCAGCGGATGGGCGCGTCCCGGAAGAACGCCGCGGACATCAAGATGGCCGTCGACGCGATCGAGTTGGCGTTCGAACGCGACTACATCTCCACGTTCGTGATCTGTAGTGGCGACAGCGACTTCACCCCGCTCGTGCACAAGCTTCGCGAGCTGAACAAGCGGGTCATCGGTGTCGGGGTCGAGGGGTCGACGTCGGCGCTGCTCCCGCCGGCCTGCGACGAGTTCCTCTACTACGACCGCCTGGAGGGCGTGGACATCCCGCCGACCCGCAGCCGGCGCGGTCGTCCGACCCGCCCGGCCGGCCCGGATCAGCGCCCGCCCGAGCCGGAACTCGAGCGGGAGCCGGAGCCGGAGGTCGGCCGGCCGGCCGGTGAGGAGCCCGGACGGGACGTGGACGCGCTCGCCGTGCTCGTCGCCCAGACGGTGGCCGGTTTGCAGGGCAGCGCCAACGGTGCGGTCACCGCGTCCCGGCTCAAGCGCACCCTGCTGCGCAAGGACCCGACGTTCAGCGAGTCCGACTACGGTTTCCGCACCTTCGGGGAGTTGCTGCGGCACCTCGCCGAGCACACCGTGATCGAGCTGGCCGAGGGGCCCGCGAAGGGCGACCCCGAGGTCTCGCTGCCCGAGCACGGCGACCGGGAGGTGGCGTTCGGCCTGCTCCGTGGCGTGGTGGCGGAGCTGGGCAGCAGCGGTAACCCGGTGGCGCTGTCCGGGTTGAAGAACCAACTGCGCCGGGCCCGGCCCGACTTCAGCGAGAAGAAGCTCGGTTACCGCAGCTTCCTGCAATTCTGCAAGGCCGCGGCCACCGGTGGCGTGGTCGACCTGCGGTGGAGCCCCGAAGCCGACGACTACCTGCTGACCACTCAGAGCTGAGCGCCGCGCCCGGCCCGCCCGCCGTGCCCGCCGCGCCCCGCCGGCCCGGTCTCGCATCGACGGCTGTCGAGCGGGAGTGCCGGAACTCCCCCTAGGGTGAGTGGTAGGGCTGCCCGAGGGCGAGGTGAGGGTCGTCATGCCGGGACGTGGCGAATGGACGCTCGTCGGCCGCGACGACGAGCTGAAAATCATCGAGGACGTCGTGTCGTCGCGGTTGCCGGGGCTGGTGCTCGTCGGCGCCGCCGGGGTGGGAAAGACGCGGCTGCTGCGGGAGGCACTGGCCCGCGCGGCCCAGGACGGCGTCGAGTGCCACTGGGTCTCCGCGACCGGAGCGGCCCGGTCGATCCCGTTCGGCGCGGTCTCGCACCTGATCCCCGCGCAGACCCGACCGCGTGCCGATCCGGTGGGGCTGGTCGGCACCGTCGAACGCGACTTCGCCCGGCGCGGTGGTGACCACCCCATCGTGATCGGCATCGACGACGCCCACCTGCTGGACGAACCCTCCGCCGGGCTGCTGCACCAGCTCGCCGTACACGGTCTCGCCGTGGCGGTGGCGACCGTCCGGGCGGGCCTCCCGCTCTCCGACGCGCTCACCTCGCTGTGGACCGGGTCCGGCCGGCGACTCGACGTCCGCCCGCTTCCGGCCACCGCAGTGGAACACCTGCTCGACGAGGCCGCGCCCGGACCGCTCGACGCGATCAGCCGCCGGCGGCTGACGCGGCTCGCCGACGGCAACCCGCTGCTGCTGCGGGAGTTGTTGGCCGACGCCATGGACACCGGCGGGCTCCGCGAGTCGCGGGGGGTCTGGCGGTGGCGCGGCACCGCCTCGGGCAGCCCCCGGCTCGCCGAGCTGGTCAGCGCCCGGCTGCGCGCCCTGGAACCGGCCGCCCGGCAGGTGCTGGAGGTGGTCGCCTGCGGCGAACCGCTCTCCCTGGCACTGCTGGAACGATTCACCGACCCGGTCGCGATCGAGGCCGCCGAACGCAGCGGCATGGTGGTCGCGGAACGCTCCGGCGCCCGTACGGCGCTGCGCATGGCCCATCCGCTCTACGGGGAGGCGCTGCGCGCCAGCATGCCGGCCAGCCGGTCCCGCACCGTGTTCGGGCAACTCGCCGACGTGCTGGCCAGCATGCCGCTGCGGCGACGGGACGACGCGCTTGTCGCCGGGGTGTGGCAGCTCCGTTCGGGCAGCGTCCGGCATCCGGGCATCGCGCTGGCCGCCGCCCGGCAGGCGATCGACAGGTTCGACATCGACCTGGCCGAGCGGTTGGCCCGCACGGCGTACGACGCCGCGCCGGGCTGGGAGGCGCAGTGGCTGCTGGCCCGGGTGTTGCAGTACCAGGCGCGCAGCCAGGAGGCGCTCGACATGCTTCCGCCGGCCCCACCGCCGGGCAGCAAGCGCCTCGCCATGTGGGCGATCACCCGCGCCGGCCTGCTCTACTGGGGCCTGGACCGGATCGACGAGGCGCACGAGACGCTGCAAATGGTGCCGGCGGGCTCGCCCGGCCACGACCTGGCCGAGGCCACCCGGTCGTGGGTGCTGTTCTACGACGGCCGGTGCGAGGCCGCGCTGTCCGTCGGCCAGGCCGTGCTGGCCCGGCCCGACACGGGGGTACGGGCGGCCAGTTGGGCGACGATGGGCGCGGCGTCGGCGGCCGGGATGCTCGGTCGGCTCGGGCTCGCCGCCGAGCTGGCGGAGCGGGGCCGGACGGTGCTCGCCGCCGAACCCGAGCCGATGCCGTGGAACGAGGCGCAGGTCGGGTTGGGGCTCTGCTACGCCCAGTACGCTGCCGGCGAGCTGACCGCAGCCGCCGACCTGGCCGATCACGGCTATGCCGCGGCGGTGGCCAGCGACGCGCGGGGAATGGTCGCCGTGTGGGCCGGGTTCCGGGGGATCGTCGCCAAGACCCAGGGACGGCTCGACGCCGCCGAGGCGGACCTGCGGGAGGCCATCGCGCTCGTCGAGGAGAACGACCAGTACCACCTGGTGCGCACGTACTGGGCGGCGTTGGCGGGGGTCCGCGCGCTGGCCGGCGACCCGTCCGGCGCCCGCCGCTGGCTGGCCGCCGCCGACGCGCGGGAGCGCGCCGCGAACCGGATCTTCCACCCGTGGGTGGAGTTGGATCGCGCCTGGGTGCAGGTGGCCGAGGGTGATCTCACCGCCGCGATCCGTACCGCCCGCACCGCCGCCGACCTGGCTCGGGGCAGCGAGCAGCCGACAATCGAGGCGGTGGCGCTCTACGAGTGCGCGCGGCTGGGCGCGCCCGAGTCGGTGCGGGAGCGGCTGGGCGCTCTCGCCGAACGGCTCGGCGGGCTGGCGTCGACGCTCGCCGGCGCGGCCGACGCTCTGGTCCGCGATGACGGGCCGGCACTGGAGACCGCCGCGGGCGAGCTCGTCGCCCGTGGCCACACCCTGCTCGCCGCCGAGGCGCTCGGCGCCGCCGCCCGGGCGTACGCGCGGCGCGGCCGACCACGGGTGGCGGTGGCGCAGCGGGCCGCGACGCTGGCCCGGGAGTGCCGAGCGGTCCGGACGCCCCTGCTCACCGCGACCGCCGCGGGCGCCGAGGAGGCGACGCTGACCCGCCGGGAGCGGGACGTGGCCATGCTCGCGGTGACCCTGCCCAGCCGCAGCATCGCCGACCGGCTGGGATTGTCGGTGAACACCGTCAACAACAACCTGGCCCGCGTCTTCACGAAGCTGGGTGTGCGCAACCGCCGGGAGTTGGCAGTGGTGCTCGGCCACGACCGACCGGGGGCGCCGGACAGGTCACCGGGCGCGATTGATCCTCCACAGTAGGTAAGGGTGACTGATCTACCGGGTTACCGCACACCTGCCTACCGTGCGGTAACAACTACCGGCGCACCTCAGTCCCTGGAGGACGGCATGAGCCAATTGCACCCGGGTGGACCGCCAGGACCGCGACCCACCAGGTCGCCCCGCGTCCACAATGCTCTCTTCGCCGCCGGGGTGGCGGTGGCGGTGGCCACGGTCACCGCACTTGTCGCCCCGGCCGCCGGCGGCGCACCGGCCAGCCCCGCCGCCGCCGGTGCGGAGCGGGCGTCGTACGACGCGCCGCCGTGCACCCGCGAGTTGGAGGGTACGACCTGGCTGCTCGACCCGTGCGTCAAGCCGGGCGGGAAGCTTCCGGTGGAGGTCGAGGCGCGGCTCGCGCAGATCCGGACCCAGCACGCGGCCGAGGCGGCCGACTGCCCGGACCCGACCGGATCGCCGTCGGCCTCGACCGCGCCGACCCGGGCGACCCGGCCGCCCGTCACGGCGGAGCCGGTCGCGAAGCGTGCCCCGGCCGCCACCGCGACCGCACCCACCACGACGGCGTCACCCAGTTCGACGACGTCACCCAGTTCGACGGCCTCGCCCACCGGCACGCCCTGCCCCTCCGGCAGCGCGTCGCCGTCCGGTAGTGCCTCCCCATCCGGCAGCGCCTCGCCGTCGGGCAGTGCGTCGCCCTCGGGTAGTGCGTCGCCCTCGGGCAGCTCCTCGCCGTCGGGCAGCGCGTCGCCGTCCGGCAGTTCCTCGCCGTCGGGCAGCGCGTCCCCGTCGGGCAGTTCGTCGCCATCCGGCAGCGCGTCGCCGTCGGGCAGTGCGTCGCCCTCGGGGAGCGCGTCGCCGTCGGGCAGTTCCTCGCCGTCCGGTAGCGCGTCGCCGTCCGGGTCCGCGTCGCCCAGCGGCAGCGGCTCGCCGGAGCCGACCGACCCGCCCAACCCGACCGACCCGCCCACCGGCGGGCCGCCCTCGCCACCACCCCCGCCGCCGACCGGCTGCCCCAACGTGGCCGGCAACCCCACGCTGGTGGACGCGAACAAGGACCGGATCCGCTGCCGGGAGGTGCAGACGGTCACGGACGACACGGTGCTGACCCTGACCGGTGACTCGATCAGTTCCGCGCACCACCAGTTCGGTTTCGGGGTGGGCCCCGGCTGCCCGATGACCTCGTTCGACGGCCGCGGCATGCCCGGCAACAACGGCGTCTACAGCTACGGCCGGCGGTACTTCGACCTGGACGGCAGCGTCGTCGACTACGACAACTACGCGCGCACCGGGTACGGCACCGGGGACATCATCGCCGGTCGCGCCGGCCCCGACGCGTGCGGGAACGCCTGGGGTCGGGTGGCCAGCCCACTCGGCCTCGCCACCGCGCGGATCGCGAAGGCGAAGGCGGACGGGCACCACGCGTACCACGCCACCACCGGAGGGGTGAACAACACCAACTGGAACACCGTGCTGATCCGGCTGGCCATGTGTCGCGCGCTGGAGTTCGCCGGGGAGAGCCTCAACCCCACGGGTCTGTTCCGCTTCGAGTGGGCGGCCGTCGGCGGCAAGCAGGGCATCGTCACCAACGGTGGGGGCTGCAACTTCTGGCTCGACCTGCCGGCCGGCGAGGACTACTACATCAACATCGGGGTGCCGCGGTACAACGGCCCGGCTCAGTACGCCGGCATCACCGCCGATGCCACCACAATCGTCAACTCGTTGCTGGCCGCCGGCGCGGACAAGGTCGTCTGGATGCTGTATTACGACATCACCCCGGCCAACGTCGACATCGGTCAGTATTCCTGGGCCAAGCTCAGGTCGTTGCTGCCGACCGGATTGCAGTCATACCTGCCGGCGGCCCCGGTGTCGACGCTGCAACCGCTCATCGACCCGCTCTGGGTGGGCACCGTGCGGACAGTGATCAGCGATCTGAACTGGGCGGTCCAGCTCGGCGTGCCGTTCGACCCGGCCGTGCGGGTGGCGACCCCGCCGCCGTTCACGCCCGGCGACATCCAGATCACTGCCGAGGGTGGTTCGCCGCACCCCAGCCCCGCAGGCCAGGACGCGTTGGCCGCCACCCTGGCCGGTGTGCTCGGCGACATGTGAGCACCCGCTGACTGGTCGCTCAGGACGAGGAGGATCCGCCGATGCGGGTCCTCCTCGTCAACGCATAGGCCGAAATGCGCCGGAATTACGGCTATCGCCCTGGTATAAGCCCACCTGCGCCGTACCCCCGGCGCAAAATTTGCTATACGGTCGGCGAATGAAGGTCGAGGAGCATTGGTGGAACGGAGACACGACCCCGCGCGGACGCCGGGACGTGTATATCCGTACTGACGGGCAGGGTTGGGAGGTCCGCGCCCAGATCGGTGGGGCGTCGGGTCGTGAGCGGGTGCAGCAGTGCCCAAGCCGGGCCTCGGCGGCCATCCTCGCCGATGCCTGGCGCGGCACCCACCCATCCTGGCGCGAGCTGAAGCAGCGCTGATCCGGCACCGGGCCGGGCCGGCAAACGCTCCTGGGTTCCCCGCCCGGTGCGCTCCCCGGCCGGCCCGGCGCTCGGCTCATCGGCCAGCAATGCTCCGGCTCTTCAGGGCCGTGGACTGTGGGTCGCCGAGGACGTGGATTCTCCTCGATCAAGTGACGAAAAGTAGGTGTCCGAGGGCGGATTCGACTACTTTTCATCACCTGATCAAGGGACGCCGCGTGCGGTCCGTGTTCCCGCCCTCAGGCCGGGTACACGGAGACCTGCCGGTCGTGCCCGATGGAGGTCGCCCATGTCGCAGAGCCCCGACGAGGAGAACCCCGGCCTCGACGAGGAGGTTCGGGAAGCCGAGCGTCGGCTCGGCCACCTCACCACCTCGTCGGACGACGCGCTTACCGACGACGACGCGCGAGCGCCGGACGAGGCCCCCTCCGAGCAGGACGAGGTCCGTTCCGAGCAGGACGCCGACCAGTAGGTCCACTCGCCTTCGGTGACGTCGGTGTGTCCGGGGCGGTTTGACACCCCGACTTCGCGGAAACCGAGTCGATCATGAACGGGCCGGCGGTGATCGCCTCGGTCAGGCGGGCGGGACCGGCAGCACCGCGCCCTCGGCGGCCGATCGGTGCGCCAGCTCGATCAGCTCGACGGTGGCGACCGAGTCCCGCGGGTCCACCGGCATCGGCGTGCCGTCGCGCAGCGCCGCCGCCACCTGCGCGTAGAAGCTCTGGTACGCGCCGGGCTCGGTCGGCACCGCCCGCAGGTCGCCATCCACGCCGAGCAGGCCGTACCGCTCCGGCGGAACCTCGCCCCACCCCGGCTGGCCCGGTCGGCCGCCGTCGTGCAGGGCCGCCTCCTGCACGTCGAGGCCGTACGTCGTGTAGCCGGCCCGATCGCCCAGCACCCGCAGCCGGGGCCCGAGCTGCGCGGTCACCGCGCCCATCCACAGGTGCGAGCGCACCCCGTTGGCATGGGTCAACGCCACGAAGGCGTCGTCGTCGACGGCCGCGCCCGCGCGGCGGCGGTCCACCTCCGCGTAGACGCGCTCGACCCGGCCGAACAGTTGCACCGCCTGGTCGACGAGGTGGGCGCCGAGGTCGAAGAGGGCGCCGCCGGCCTCCTCGGGACCGGCAAGCTCCCGCCAGCCCGGCTTGATCGTCGGTCGGAACCGCTCGAACCGGGACTCGAAGCGCAGCACGCGGCCCAACTCGCCCTGCTCCACCAGTCGGCGGGCGGTCCGGAAGTCGCCGTCCCAGCGCCGGTTCTGGAAGACCGTCAGCGGCACCCCACGCTCGGTGGCCTCGCCGATCAGGGCGCGACCCTCCGCGGCGGTCGGGGAGAGGGGCTTGTCGACGACCACCGGCAGCCCGGCGGCCAGTGCCGCTCGGGCCATCGGCACGTGCTGCCGGTTCGGTGTCGCCACCACGACCAGGTCCAGAGCGTCCGGGGTACGCCACAGCTCGTCGGCGTCGTCGACCAGGCGGGCGTCCGGGAAGTGTTGCCGGGCCTGTTCGCGCCGCTGCGGATCGCGGGTCACGATCGCGTCGAGCCGCAGCCCGGGGGTCGCGGCGATCAGCGGAGCGTGGAACACCCGACCCGCCAGCCCATATCCCAGCAGACCGACCCGCAGCGCCTCCGCCATGCCCGTACCCCCGTCTCGCCGGCCCGCGCCCATCGGTGGCGGCGGCACCGCGCGTCGAATCTACGCCCCGACCTCGCCCCGGTGCTGGTCAGCCCGTCGGGTCGCGGCGCAGGTAGGTGAGCACCGCGAGCACCCGGCGGTTGGTGTCGTCGCTGGGCGGCAGGTCGAGCTTCAGCAGGATGTTGCCGACGTGCTTGCCGACCGCCGCCTCGGTGACGTGCAGTCGGCCGGCGATCGAGGCGTTCGACCGGCCCTCGGCCAGCAGCGCCAGCACCTCGCGTTCGCGGGCGGAGAGCGCGGCGAGCGGATCGCGCGGGCGATGCAGCAGTTGCCGCACCACGTCCGGGTCGATGGCGGTGCCGCCGGCCGTGACCCGGCGCAGCGTGTCGACGAACTCGGTGACCTCGGCCACCCGGTCCTTGAGCAGGTAGCCCACCCGCTGACCGTCGCCGCTGTCCAGCAGCGCCGCCGCGTACCCGGTCTGCACGTACTGGCTGAGCACCACCACCGGCAGGTGGGGTCGCTCGGCGCGCAACGCGACGGCCGCCCGGAGCCCGTCGTCGTGGCGGCCCGGCGGCATCCGGATGTCGGTGAGCACCAGGTCCGGTTGGTGTTCGCGGGCCGCGCCCAGCAGTTCGGGCGCGGAGCCGACGGCGGCGCACACCGTGAACTCGAAGCGGGTCAGCAGCGCGACCAGGCCCTCCCGCAGCAGCACCTCGTCCTCCGCGAGGACCACTCGGGTCACCGACGACACGGCAGCTCCACCCGGACCAGGGTAGGCCCGCCGGGCGGGCTGGACAGCAGCAGCCGGCCGTCCACGGCGGCGACCCGGTCGGCGAGACCGGTCAGGCCGGTGCCCCGGGTGGGGTCGGCGCCGCCACGGCCGTCGTCGGTCACCTCGACGACGAGGTCCCCACCGGACCGGCCGAGGCGTACCTCGGCGTGGGTCGCCCCGGCGTGCCGGACGACGTTGCCCAGCGCCTCGGACACCACGAAGTAGGCGGTCGTCTCGACGATCTCCGGCAACTCGCCGTGCAGGTCGGCGTGCACGGTGACCGGGATGGTGGCGACGTCGGCCAGCTCGCTCGCGGCACCGGCCAGACCGAGGTCGGTGAGGCTCTGCGGGCGGATGCCGTGCACCAACTGTCGCAACATCACCATCAGGCCCCGGGCCTGGTCGTGTGCCACGGCGAGGGGTCGGGCCGCCGGGGAGTCCTCGGGTACGTCCAACCGGGCCAGGCCGAGCTGGAGGGTGAGGCTCGTCAGTCGTGGTTGCGCGCCGTCGTGCAGGTCCCGTTCGATCCGGCGCCGTTCCGCCTCGTACGCGCCGACCAGCCGGGTGCGCGAACGGGCGACCTCGCGCAGCGCCGCCGCGTTCACCGGCCAGGCCAGCGCCCACCGGGTCACGGCTGCCTGCGCGGCGGCGATCAGACCGGCCGCGTAGCAGAGGACGGGCAGCAGCAGCACCGCCACGATCGCGTACGGGATGGCTTCCCCGGTGGTCTCGATCGGCTGCCAGATGACGACCGGCTCGGCGTCGCCGGCCAGCCAGGGACTGGTGATCATCCCGAGGTCGAGCAGCACCAGCAGCAGGAAGAACCAGTACACGACGGGCACGAGCCCGCCCAGGCAGAACAGGTACGCCACCTCTCGCCAGGCCCCGGCGCTGCGGTAGCGGGCGACCAGACCCGGCCACGGCGGCGCGGGCAGCGGGCGGTTGTCCACGAGCCGGAGCCGCCACCGCTCGATGACGGCCACCGGGAAGCTCACGATCGGTGCGACCGCCAGCAGGCTGAGGCTGCCGACCGCCAGGAACAGCAGCAGCGCGACGCCGGGTGGCCGACCGTGCAGCAGCAACCCGTTGGCGGCGGCCAGCAGCGGCGCGCCGATGATGAGCAGCCCGACGGAGAGCGTGCCCGCGATCGGCACGGTGCTGATCAGGTAGACCAGCGCCCGCCAGGGCCAGGCGGAGACCAGCCAGTTGCGGCGACGCAGCGCCTCGTCCAGCCGAGTAGGGGGTTCCGGGGTCATGCCGATGACGCTAATCGGGCACGACCTGGCGCCCCAGCCGTCCAGATCCCCTTTTCGAGGTAGGTCCAGCACTACCGACCCGTCGCGTGTGCGGCCTCCGGAAACGGGAAGAACGCGGCGTACGTGACCTGTCCGGGCAGCGGCTGGAGAGACATGGGTGCCAGAACCTTCGTGGTTGTCGGCGGTACCAGTGGCCTCGGCCTCGCGGTGGCCCGGCTGCTCGTCGACGAGCATCAGGTCGTGGTGTTCGGCAACGTGCCGGCCGAGGTCGCTGCCGCGACCGACGAGCTGGGGTGCGACGGCGCGGTCTGCGATATCTCCTCCTACGAGCAGGTCCGCGACGGGTTCGCCGAGGTGGTCGAGCGCTACGGCACGATCGACGGGGTGGCGGCCTGCGCCTCGATGTGGGCGGGCGGCGAGCTGGGGGACCTGTCGGTGGAGCACATCCGCCGAGCCGTGGAGATCAACGTTCTGGGCCTCACGTACCTGCTGCGGGAGGTGGTGGGGCACCTGCACCGGCAGGGCCACGGGAATGTCGTCTACATCGGCGCACTGGCGCTGGCGGCCCCCCGGCCCGGCATCCCTGTCTACCGGGCCACCAAGAGCTACGGGAACAGCCTCGTCGACTCGCTGGCCGAGGCGCAGCACAGCAACCGGGTGAAGGTGATGCAGTTGCACCCCGGTCCGATGCCGACGCGGTTGCAGGAACGGGTGGGCGCCGAGTTCCTGGACGAGGTGTACGCCCTGCCGGAACAGGTCGCCACCGAGGTCGTCCGGTTGCTGCTGCTCGAACCCGACGATCTCTACGTGTCCGGTGAGCGCGTGCTGCGCGCGGACGGGCGGTGGTGACGGCCGGAGCCGGACCCGACGACCGTCCGGCGTCGGCCTGGGCCCCGCTGCGGACCGTGGTCTACCGCAACCTGTGGTTGGCCCTGCTCGCCGCCAACATCGGCACCTGGATGCAGACGGTCGGCGCCCAGTGGCTGCTGATCCACCACTCCAACGCCTCCACTCTCGTCGCGCTGGTCCAGACCGCCAGCCTGCTGCCGGTGCTGCTGCTGGCGTTGCCCGCCGGGGTGCTGGCCGACAACTTCGACCGCCGGCACCTGCTGATCGCCGTGCAGCTGTTCCTGGTCGCCGTGGCGGTGGCGTTGACGCTGCTCACCCTGACCGACCGGATGCCGCCGGCGTTGCTGCTCACCCTCACCTTCGCGTTCGGGGTCGGGCAGGCGTTGACCCTGCCGGCCTGGGCGGCGGTGATCCCGGAGCTGGTGCCGCAGGATCAGCTCCGGTCGGCGTCCGCGCTCGGTTCGATAAGCGTGAACGTGGCGAGGGCCGTCGGGCCCGCGGTGGCCGGCGTGCTGATCGCCCGTACCGGCGTCGCCCCGGTCTTCGGCATCAACGCGGTCGCCTTCGGGATCTTCGCGTACGCGCTGTGGCGCTGGCGGCCCCGCAACGCCCGCGCGGTCGAGGTGCCCGAGCGGTTCACCGCCGCCCTGCGCGCCGGCAGCCGGTACGTACGCCACTCGCCGACCGTGCGCCGGCTCCTGCGTCGTGCGCTGGTCTTCGTGGTCCCGGCCAGCGCGCTGTGGGCGTTGCTGCCGCTGGTGGCCGCCCGGCGGCTGGGGTTGGGTTCCGGCGGGTACGGGCTGCTGCTGGCGGCTCTCGGCGTGGGTGCCATCACCGGCGGTGTGCTGCTGGCGGTGATCCGCACCCGGCTGTCGGCCAACCAGCTCCTGCTGATCGCCGGCGTGCTGTTCACCGTCGCGCTGACAGTGGTGGGCACCGTGCGGGTGGTCCCCCTGGTGCTCCTCGCCCTGCTGCCCGCCGGGATGGCCTGGGTGACGGTGCTGGCCAACGTCAACGCCGAGATGCAGCTCTTCCTGCCCAGCTGGGTACGGGCCCGGGGCCTGGCCGTCTACCAGGTGTGTTTCGCCGGTGGGCAGGCGGTCGGCGCTCTGGTCTGGGGACTGGTGGCCGACATGGCCGGGCTGGTCGTCGCCTATCTCGCGGCGGCGGCGCTGATGCTCGTCGGCACCGCGACCAGCCGGCTCTGGCCGTTGCCGGACCTGCGGTCGGTCAACCGTGAGCCGGCGGCCTACTGGCCGCAACTGCACCTGGCGCGGGAACCGGACCCGGGGGTGGGGCCGGTGCTGGTGACGGTGCAGTACACCGTCCGGCCGGAGCGGGTCGGATCGTTCCTCGCGGCGATGGACCAGGTGCGCGGCGCGCGGCAGCGGACCGGCGCGATGCGGTGGGGGCTGTTCCGGCCGGCCGAGACGACGGACCGGTTCGTCGAGGTGTACCTGGTGCCGTCCTGGGACGAACACCTGCGTCAGCACGGCGGTCGGCTGACCGGCGAGGATCGCGCGGCCGAGGAACGGGCCCGGGAATTGACCGACGACGAACCGGAGGTGCGGCACCTCGTGCCCGCCGCCGCCGGCCCGACGTTGTCCGACGACCGCGAGGAGCTGTGAGGTCGGGCCGCCGGGCGACGTACGGCGTACGCCCGCGTTGTTAGGATGACCGGATCATGGCGAGTGAACGCAGGGGGACCGCGGACCCGGCCCGCAGCCTGGCCATCCTCTGGCGCACCCGGGAACCGGCGAGCCGCAGCGCCGGCCCGGGGCTCAGCGTCGACCGGATCGTCCGGGCCGCGATCGACATCGCCGACACCGAGGGCCTCGACGCGCTGACCATGCGCCGGGTCGGCGAGGCGTTGGGCGTCGGCACCATGTCGGTCTACACCTACGTGCCGGGCAAGGCCGAACTCGTCGCCGTCATGATCGACACCGCGTACGGCGAGATGCCGCACCCCGCCGCCGAGGGGGACTGGCGGGCTCGGCTGGAGCGGGTCGCCCGCGACAATCTCGCGCTCTACCTGCGGCATCGGTGGATGCTCCGGGCCGAGACGACCCGGCCGGTGCTCGGCCCCCACCTGCTGGCCAAGTACGACCGCGAGCTGAGCGCGGTCGCCGACATCGGGCTCACCGACGTCGAGATGGACGCGGTGCTCACGCTCGTCCTCGGGCACGTGAAGAGTTCCGCCCGTGCCGCCAGCGAGGTGGTCGACCTGGAGCGCGAGACCGGCATGACCGACGGGCAGTGGTGGCAGTCGCACGCGCCCTGGCTGGAGACGTTCCTGACGGCCGGTGCCTACCCGACCGCCGCGCGGGTCGGCACGGCGGCCGGCCAACAGCACGGTGCCCCCTACGACCCGGACTACGCCTTCGAGTTCGGCCTGCAACGCGTCCTCGACGGGATCTCGGTGGTGGTCGCCGACCGGGCCACCGCCGGTTAGGGCGTGTGTCCGGCCGGATCGGGCGACGTGCCCACCGCGTGCCGGGCCAGCCGGGCGAGCGCGCGCGCCGACGGGCTGCCCGGCTCGGCGTGGTAGACGACGAGCGACTGGGTCGTGCCGGCGATGGTGAGCTTCTCGTAGCGCAGCTCCAGCTCGCCCACCCTCGGATGACGGAACGCCCGGACCCCGCCACCGGCGCGGGCGGCCACGTCGTGCCGGGCCCACAGCCGCCGGAACCGTTCACTGCCGGCGGACAACTCCTCGACCAGGTCGGTCAGCCGCGGGTCGTCGACCTCGGCGCCCACCTGCGCGCGCAGGCCGGCCACCGCGTTCGCCGCGACCGCCTCGGAGGCGGGGTAGAGCGACGGCACGACCGGGTCCAGGAAGACCGCGCGCAGCAGGTTCACGCCGACCGCGTAGATCGGGGCCAGCGCGGTCGCCACCGGGTTGGCGAAGAGGACGTCCAGGTGCCGGCCGTGCACCAGGGCGGGTGTGTGGGTCCACGAGCCGACGAGCTGTCGGATGCCCACCGGCACGCGTTCGGGCCGTCGCGCCGGGCGGCCGGTGGACGCCTGCTCGCCCAGCCGGTGCAGGTGCGTCGTGGCCGCCGCGTCCAGCCGTAACGCCCGGGCCAGCGCGTCGAGCACCTGCGTCGACGGGTGCCGGTCACGCCCCTGCTCCAGCCGCAGGTAGTAGTCGGCGCTGACGCCGGCCACCAGCGCCACCTCCTCGCGCCGCAGGCCGGGCACCCGCCGACGGCCGTGCGCGGGCAGCCCGACGTCGCCCGGCCTGATCAGCTCGCGCCGGGCACGCAGGTACTCACCGAGCGGACCGGCCGTGCGCACCAACCCATCCTAGGAGCGGCCACCGGCCGCCCATCCTGGTCCTGCCACTACCAGGAAAACCAGGAACCCGGCTAACGCCGGCCGGCGGGGTGACAGTTTGGGGCGTACGCACCAACGAGAGATGGGACAGAGATGAGCGAGCGACTCACGACCCCGTTCGGGTTCGCCTCGACCGCCGACGAGGTCCTCGCCGGAGTCGACCTGACCGGCAAACGGGCCCTCATCACCGGAGGTGCCGCCGGCATCGGCGTCGAGACCGCCCGCTCGCTGGCCGCCGCCGGCGCCGAGGTCGTCCTCGCGGTCCGTCGGGTCGGCGCCGGCGAGCAGGCCGCCGCGGACATCGCGGCCGGCCTGGGCGCGGACCGGGTCACCGTCCGCGAGCTGGACCTGGCCAACCAGGATTCGGTACGCCGGTTCGTCGCCGGTTGGGACCAGCCGCTGCACATCCTGGTCAACAACGCCGGGATCATGGCGCTGCCCGAGCTGGAGCGCACCGCCGAGGGCTGGGAGATGCAGTTCGCCACCAACTTCATGGGGCACTACGCGTTGACCGTCGGCCTGCACGACGCGCTCGCCGCCGCCGGTGGCGCCCGGGTGGTGTCGGTCAGCTCCAGTGGCAACCTCTTCTCCCCGGTGATCTTCGACGACCTGCACTTCGCGTTCCGGCCGTACGACCCGCTGCTGGCCTACGGGCAGTCCAAGAGCGCCGAGGCCCTACTCGCCGTCGAGGCGACCCGCCGCTGGTCCGGCGAGGGCATCTACGCCAACGCGCTCAACCCGGGTGCGATCGCCACCGGCCTGCAGAAGCACACCGGCGGGCTGCGTACGCCCAGGGAACGCCAGAAGACCCCGCAACAGGGCGCCGCGACCTCGGTGCTGCTCGCCGCGTCCCCGCTGCTCGACGGCGTCGGCGGTCGCTACTTCGAGGACTGCGCCGAGGCCCCGGTCGTCACCGAGCGGCCAGCCGACTACACGGGCGTGGCGGCGTACGCCCTCGATCCGGGCAACGCGCGGCGGCTCTGGGACGTGGCGGCGGAGCTGGTGGCGGCCGGGTAGCCGGCCCGATGCCGCAGAGACCACCGAGGCACGGCGACCAACCGCGACGCGACGACGTGGTGGAGTTGCGGGTGCACGGCGTGTCCGGGGCGCGACCCTCGGTCGTGCTGCGTGAGGCGAGGGTGCGGCAGGTCGCGGGCGACGACAGCGGGGGCTTCCACCGCCGCGCCGGGCCCGACGGCACCGACGCGGACGGCCTGACGCTGGAGGCGTACCGCTGGGGTGACCTGCCCTCGGGCACCGTGGCGCGGACGCTCTCCCTGGTCTTCCTGCTGCCGTTCATGCTCAGCAACCTGGCGGTGTGGATGCGGCCCGCCGGTCGCGCCGCCGCCGGGGTCACCGTCCTGTGCCGGCTCCTCGCGCTGAACCTCACAGTGGTCTACGTGGTGTCCATCGCCGGGGTCGGCCTCGACCTGCTCGCCTGGCGCTGTCTCGGCGCGGCGGACTGCCGGGCGCCGTTCGACACGCTGGCCGGGCTCGACGACCGACACGTCGGGCAGCGGCTGGCGGTGCTGGCGCTGCTGCCGATCGCCGCCGTCGCGCTCCTGCGGCTGCTCGGAACCCGCAGGTCCCGCCCGTCCGGCAACCCGCTGTGGGCGGTGGAGCCGCTGGTGGGGCGGCTGCGGGCGATCCACGTCGCCGCCGCGTTCGCCGTACTCGATCTGCTGTTGCTCGTGGCCCGCCGCGGCGGCGGCGCGACGCCCGCGACGACGCTGCTGCTGACGCTCAGCGCGGCGGTCCTGCTGGCCTGCGTCGGTCTGCTCGCCGTGCCGGGGCTTATCGACCGGGCGGCGACCGCACGGATGTCCACCTGGGCCGCCCGCGCGGCGGGAGTGGTCGCGGCCGGGCTGACCGTGGCGACCCTCGTCGCCGTCGCGGGCGACGATCGGGGCTGGTCATCGTCGGCCACGCTCCCCGGCTACGGCGCGATCACGGGCGCGGCGCTGCTCGGCCAGATGGTGCTGCTCGTGCTGCTCTGCGGGCTGGTGCTGTGGCGGCACGGTCACGTCCGGCGCCGGTCTGCCCTGCCGCGGGGACTGGGTGCGACGGTCATCGCGGCCATCGCGGTCGGTCTGTCCGGCGCGTTCTCCGCCGACCTCGTCTATCAGACGGGGGTACTGCTCGGCGGCTATCGCGCCGACGACGAGCCGCCGCTGCCGTACCGCTGGACGATCCTGGCGGTGTTCCTGCACCTGGTCGCGGCGGCGCTGGTGTGCACCGCGTTGACCGTCCTGTCCCGGCGTCGCCGGTGGCATGCGGCGGCGGACATCACCGCCCGCGACTTCCCCACGCCGCCGCCGGAGGCGACCGGACGGCTGCGGGAGGTCACCGGGGCCGTGGCCCGGGCGCGGTTCACCGAGTGGCTGGGCCCTCTGGCCACCGGGTACGCGGTGCTCGCCGTGGTCGGGCTGGCCGCGGGTCTGCTCGGGCAGTTCGGGCGCGAACCGGACGAGGTGGCGTGGCAGGTCTTCGGGCTGCCGACCGGGTTCGTCGGGATGGCGCTCACCGTGGGCACCTACGTCATCGCCGCAGTGGTCCTCGTCCTGTTGTCGGGTGGTGTGTTCGCCTACCGGACGGCATGGTTCCGCCGGCACGTCGGGATCCTGTGGGACCTGGGCACCTTCTGGCCCCGGGCCGCCCACCCGTTCGCGCCCCCGAGTTACGCCGACCGCGCGGTGCCGGAGCTGGCCGACCGGATCACCCAACTGGCCGAGCGGCACGCCGGGGTGGTGCTGTGCGGGCACAGCCACGGCTCGGCGTTGCTGGCCCTCGCGGTGCTGCGGCTGCCGCCGCGAACACGCCGACGGGTCGCGCTGCTCACCTACGGCTCCCCGCTGGACCGCCTCTACGCCCGGCTCTTTCCGGCGTACCTGAACGAGACCGTGTTGCGCGAGGTGGGGGAGCGGGTCGGCTGGCGGTGGCTCAACCTCTGGCGCGACACGGACCCGGTCGGCGGTTGGATCTTCGCCGCGCACCGGCCCGGGGATCCGCCGCCGGACGCCGCCGACCCGGCCGGGCGTGTCGACCGGAGGCTGCGCGACCCCCGGGACCTGCTGCCCGCACCGGGGGAGCGTCGACCGCCACCGCTGCGCGGGCACCACCCGGACGAGTCCGCGCCCGAGTTCCGGGCGGCCCTGCGGGAACTCGCCGGCCGGTTGCGCCGGTCGGACGACGAATGAGCCTCACCGGTCCTCGGACAGTCGCTCGGACTCCGCGACCACCGTGCGGATCTTGCGCAGGGTGGCGTCGGGGGCGTGCACTGCCGTACGCCACCTGTCCAGCGTGCGGGTCAGCACCCGGACCACGTACTGCAACTGGTTGACCTGCTCGCGCAGCAGCCCCAACTCCGACCGGGCGCTCACCGCCTCGCTCTCCAACTCGGTGATCCGCGTCTGGAGGGGTTGCACGAGCGTCAGGGCGGCCTCGGTGAGCGTGTCGGCGGCGTCGGCCTTGAACTTGCCCCGCTGCGACACGACCGTGGCGATGGCGGCCAGGCCGGTCGTGCCGCCGAGGACGCCGAGCAGGCTGAGCAACACCTGGACCCAGTGCGGTGCCTCGGGTGTCGATACCGAGATCACGTGACACCTCCCACGACCCGTCGGTGAGTCGTGCACTGGTGCCCGTGGGCCAGGCAGCGGAGGTCGGACGCGATCTGGGCGATCCGCCAGAAGGACCCCAGCACCACCGCGCTGATCAACGACGCGGCGACGATGCCCTGCTGGCCCGCCACCGCCACCAGCGCCACCGCGTACATGCCGGTGATGGTGCCGAGCATCAGCACGGACGCGAACTCGATGCCGAGGCCCGTGGAGAGCCGACCGGGCCACAGGATGCCCAGCAGCCCGCCCACGCCGACGGCGATCAGGGCGACCTCCCAACCGAGCTGGATGGGTTCCGGCATGGACAGTTGGACCGACGGTGGCCGGACGTCGAGCGCGAGCAGCAGGACACCACAGACGGGTGTCGTGATCAACGCGGCCACCTCGAACGGTTGGTGCTTGGCGCGGTTGCGCAGATGCCCCACGGCGACTCCTTGGTCGAGGACCGTGCTCGCCAGACCGACACCGGGCCTGTGCCGTGGGGTGGGTCGCGACCGCGGGGCGGTCCGTGCGGCGAAGCCCGAGGGCGGCGGTGCAGTTGGACGGTCGATGGGCGACTCGCCGCCGTTGGCTGCCGGTATCTGCCTGTGTATCACCGCCGACCGGTTCGCGTCCACCCCCGCAGAGTCGCATTTCCGCAGGTCAGGGCCACCTTCGGCGGTCTTTCGGCACGGGAGCGTCCGGCGGCCCGCTCACGTTTCGGAGGTATTACCGTCGTCCCTGCTCCACCACGATCATTATCGGTGGCCACACCTGTGCCCGACTCGGCACGATGACGATCACAGCCGCAGAGCGGGTTCCGCCCGCGGGAAGAGGTCCGATGAGCCGCTATTCGATGGACGAGCGCGAGGCATTCGTGGCGATGTCCCGCTTCGTGTGGCAGTTCGCGAACCGGGCCGGGGACGACCTGTTCACGCTTCTGGGAGACATCCACATCGAGGCAGACGGCGGACCAACGGACCCCGCCGCGTGGGACGACTGGTTGGCCTGCGTTCGCTCCGTGGTGGACGGCGCGGAAGACCCGGCCGGCGGCTCGGCCGGCTAGAGCCCGGTCAGCGCCGCATCAGTGCCCGCCGGCACGGCCGCCTAGATTGGTGTCATGACCAGGCAGTCGACGTCACCGGTGCGGGTGACGTTCGGCGTACTCGGGCCGGTGACCGCCGCCACCGAGAGCGGCCCGGTCCCGCTGCGGGGGCACCGGCAGCGCCTGGTGCTGGCCCGGCTGTTGATCGCCCACGGCCGGGTGGTGCCGGTGGACCGCCTCGTCGACGACCTGTGGGAGGTCCCGTCCGACGGCGCGGTGGGCGCGATCCGGACCTTCGTCGCCGACCTGCGCCGGGCGCTGGAGCCCGACCGGCCGCCCCGGCAGCCACCCCGCCTCCTGCTCACCGAACCCTCGGGGTACGCGCTGCGGACCGCCCCGGACGCGGTGGACGCGGCACGCTTCGAGGCGGCCGTCGGCGAGGCGGGACGACTGCTGACCGCCGACCTGCCCGCGCCGGCCCTGACGGCGCTGGACGCGGCGCTCGGGCTCTGGCGCGGACCCGCGTACGCGGACTGCGTGGGCGCCGTCTGGGCCGTCGCGGAGACCAACCGGCTGGACGAACTGCGGTTGCTCGCCGTCGAACGGCGGGCCGAGGCACTGCTCGCGCTGGGTCGGCCGGACGAGGCCGCCGCCGACCTGCCCGCCCACCTCGCCGGCCATCCGCTGCGGGAGGACGCCTGGCGGCTGCTCGCGTTGGCCCGCTACCGCGCCGGTCGGCAGGGCGAGGCGCTGGCCGCGCTGCGCGAAGCCCGCGACGCCGTGGTGTCCGCGCTGGGGGTGGACCCGGGGCCCGAGCTGCGCCGGCTGGAGGCCGACATCCTGGCCCAGGCGGCACACCTCACCCCCACCCCCGCGGTGGCCGTCGCGGCCGGTGCCGTTCGCGGTGGCGGTTCGGATTCGCCGCCGGGGCGACCGTTCGTCGGGCGGGACGCGGAGTTGGCGCGGCTGCGGCACGCCGCCGAGGCCGCCACCCGGGCGGGTCGGCCAACGCTCGCCCTGCTCAGCGGGGACCCGGGCGCCGGCAAGTCCGCCCTGGCCGAGGAGCTGAGCAGGCAGCTCGTCGCCGAGGGCTGGACCACGGCATGGGGTCGCAGCCCCGAGTACGACGGCGCCCCTGCCGCCTGGCCGTGGACGCAGATCACCGACGCGCTCACCGAGCCGGCCGGATCGGTGAGCGGCGGGCTGGTGGGCGGCGAGCCGGCCGGGCCGGTGGACGGCGGGCCGGCCGGATCGGTGGGTGGCGGGCCGGCCGGATCGGTGGGCGGCGTGCTGGCCGAGCCGGCGGTGACCGATGGCCCGAGTGATCCCGCCGTGGCCCGGTTCCGTCGGCACCGCGCGGTGGCGGCGCTGGTCTCCGCCGTCGCCGCCCGGGGACCTCTGCTGCTGGTCCTGGACGACCTGCACCGCGCCGACGGGGACACGTTGGACCTGCTCACCGGCCTGCTCGCCGGCCCGCAGCCGGCCACCGGCCCGATGCTGGTCCTCGGCACCTACCGGGCCACCGAGATCAGCCCGGAGCTAACCGCCGCGCTGGCCCGCGCGGCCGGACTCGAACCGGTGCGGGAGTACCTCGGCGGACTGTCCGGCGAGGCGACCGGCGCGTTGGCCCGTGCCGTCGCCGGGTCGGAGCTGGACGCGTCGACCGTCCGGCTGATCCACCACCGCAGCGGCGGCAACCCGTTCTTCGTCCGGGAGCTGGCCCAGTTGTCCGCGAGCGCGGGTCAGGCGGCGCTGGCGGCGGTGCCACCGGGGGTGCGCGACGTGATCCGGCACCGCCTCGCCCAGCTACCCGCGCCGACCCGTACCGTGCTGCGGCAGGCGGCGGTGCTCGGCCGGGACCTCGACCCCGCGGTGCTCGGCGCGCTCGCGGACGACCCGGCGGCAGTGCTGGACGCCGTGGACCGTGGGTTGCAGGCCGGGTTCCTGACCGAGCAGGAGTCCGACGGGCGGCTGCGGTTCACCCACATCCTGGTCCGCGACACGCTCTACGCCGACCTGTCCGCGTCGCGTCGCGCGGCCTGGCACGCGGCCGTGGCCGAGGCGATGCGACGGCAGCAGCCCGTCGACCCCGCCGCGCTCGCCCACCACCTGCTGCACGCCGGCGGGCAGGAGGCCGCCCACCGCGCCGCCGGCTACGCCCGAACCGCCGCCGAACAGGCCGAACGCGACGGCAACCCGCACGAGGCGGCCCGGCTGTGGGCGCAGGTCATCGACGCGTACGACCGGGCCGGGCGGGACGAGCGGCGCGAGCGGCTCGGCGCGGTGCTGGGCCTCGGGCGCGGGCTGGCGGTGACGGGTCGGTTGGCCGAGGCGCGGCGGCATCGCGCCGCGGCGATCACCGACGCCGAGGCGGTCGGCGACCCCCGGCTGACCGCGGAGGTACTCGCCGGGTTCGACGTGCCCGCCATCTGGACCCGCAATGACGACGACGCGCTCTCCGAGCGGATCGTGCGTGCCGCCGAGCACGCCCTGACCGGCCTCGGCCCGACCGGCTCGGCGCACCGCAGCCGGCTGCTGAGCACGCTCGCGCTGGAGTTGCGGGGCGCCACCGGCGACCGTGGCCGCCGGGCCGCGGCCGAGGCCGAGCGGATCGCCCGGACCGTCGGGGATCCCGGGCTGTTGGCGTTCGCACTGAACGCGCGTTTCATGCACGCCTTCCACCGTGTCGGGCTGGCCGACGAGCGGGCCCGGATCGGCGCGGAGCTCGTCGACCTGGCCACCCCGCAGCAGTTGGTGACCTTCGAGGTGCTGGGTCACCTCGTCCTGGTCCAGTCCTGCTGCGCGCGTGCCGACCGGGCCGGCGCGGACGCGCACGCCCGCGCCGCCGACCGCCTCGCGCAGCGCTACGAGCTGCCGCTGGTCGGGGTTTTCACCGGCTGGTACGCAGCGCTGCGCCTGGCCGTGGGCGGCGACCGGGACGCCGCGGCGACCGCGTACCGGGCCGCCGCCGAACGCCTGCCCGCCGACGCGATGCCGGGCCTGGCCCGGGGGTTGCTGCCACTCGCCCTGCTCGGCCTGCGACTGGCCGACGCCGTCAGCGAAGCCGGACCCGACCTCGGGCGTCAGCGCCCGATTCCCGGGCCGGACGACGAGGACTGGGCGAGGTTGGACTGGGGTCCGCACGAGCCCTGGGTCCGGCCGCTGCTGCTCGCCGCCGACGGCGACCGGGTCGCCACGCGGGCGGCGCTGCGGGCCCTCCCGGACGGGCCGCACGACCTGCTGCGGGAGGTGCGGCTGTGCCTCACCGCTCGGGCGGCGCTCGCCATCGGCGACCGGCGCACCATGGAACGCGTCGCCGCCGCGCTCCGGCCGGCCGCCGCCGAGCTGGCCGCCGGCAGCGGAATGGTCACCGCCGGCCCGGTGGCCGGGCACCTCGCCGAGCTGGCCACCGCTCTGGGCCACGACGAGGAAGCCGCCGCGCACCGCCGTACCGCCCACGCGCTCACCGCGCGCACCCCGGCGACTTGCCCGAACGTGCCGAACCGGCAACCGGGGTGCGGTCAGATGTAACCACCGGCGCGCGCACCGTCGCGCCGACGATCGAGGGGGTACGCGTGGAGGTGCTCGTCCTGATCGTGGTGCTGGGCGGCACCGTCCTGATCGGCACCACCCTCGGCGGTCGGTACCGGGTCGCCCCGCCGGTCCTGCTCATCGCGTTCGGGGTGCTGCTCGGGCTCACGCCGCCGCTGTCCGAGGTGACCCTGGAGCCGGACCTGGTGCTGCTGATCTTCCTGCCGGCGATCCTCTACCGGGAGAGCCTCACCATCAGCCTGCGGGAGATCCGGGCCAACCTGCCGGTGATCGGGCTGCTCGCCGTGGTGCTGGTGGTGCTCACCATGGTCACGGTGTCGTTCACCGCGCAGGCGTTCGGCGTGAATCCCGCCGCCGCCTGGGTGCTCGGCGCGGTCCTCGCGCCGACCGACGCCGCCGCGGTCACCGGCCTGGCCAAACGGCTGCCCCGGAAGCTCCTCACCACCCTGCACGCGGAAAGCCTGATCAACGACGGGACCGCCCTGGTGGCCTTCGCGGTGGCCGTGGGTCTGCTCAGCCAGAGCGCCGAGCCGGGCGTGCTGGGCATCAGCGAGGAGTTCGTCGGCGCCAGCGTCGGCGGCGTGGTCGCCGGCTTGCTGGTGGGGGCCGCCGTGGTGCTGATCCGCAAGCGGCTCGACGATCCACTGCGCGAGGGCGCGCTGAGCGTGCTGACACCGTTCGGCGCCTTCCTGCTCGCCGACTCGGTGCACGCCAGCGGGGTGCTGGCGGTGGTGGTCGCCGGGCTGGTGCTGGCCTACGCCGGCCCGCGGGTCATCCGCGCCCGGTCCCGGGTGCTGGCGTACGCGTTCTGGGACCTGACCACGTTCCTGATCAACGGCGGGCTGTTCGTCCTGCTCGGTACGCAGATACCCAGGGCGGTGCGGGGCATCACCAGCACCTCGCCCGAGCGGGCTCTGGTGATCGTGCTGGTGGTGACCCTTGTCGTCGTGGCCACCCGGCTGGTCTTCATCTACCTCACCGCGCTGTCGGCGCGGCTGCGGCGTCGCCGGATGGTGGACGACGCCCAGGATTCCCCCGGCTGGCGGGTGGGGGTGGTCGGCGGCTGGTCCGGTTTCCGGGGCGCGGTGTCGCTCGCCGCCGCGCTGGCCGTCCCGACGATGACGGTCGCCGGCCGGCCGGTGGTCGAACGCGATCTGATCATCTTCGTCACCGCGCTGGTGATCGTGCTGATCATGCTGCTCCAGGGCACCACCCTGCCGCTTGTGGTGCGCTGGGCGGGACTGGTCGGCGATCCCGGACGCGTCCACGAGACCAGGCACGCCCGGCGACGCGCCACCGAGGCGGGCCTGGCCGCCCTGCCGCAGGTCGCCGCCGAGGTGGGTGCCCGGGAGGAGTCGGTGCGCCGGTTGCAGGCCGAGTACCAACGGCACCTGGCGGACGTCAACGAGACCGGCGGGAGCACCGCCGAGGAACGTCGCGTGGAACGTCGACTGCGCCTCGGGGTCCTCGCCCACAAGCGGCGGGAGGTCACCCGGCTGCGCGACAACCGGGAGATCGACGACCTGGTGCTACAGGAGCTTCAGGCCGCGCTGGACAACGAGGAGATCCGGTTGCTGGGGCGCGAGCCCAACGACTAATTAGCAGCTCCGCAGGACGCGCTCGATGTCCGCACCCGCCTTCACGACCACGGCGTCGGCGCGAAGCACGTCGGGAAGGTGGCGCCGCTGCCCTTCGTGCGCGAGCAGGGTGGGGCAGCCGGGCGGAAGCACGACGGCGTCAGCGAGCCCGAGGTACTCCACGAGCAGGTCGAGAATGGCGCCGGGGGAGAAATGGCTGATCATGAGGCTGCCGAGCGTGTCGCCGGCAGGGGCGGCGTAGACGTCCGCCGTACCGCCGTCGTCGGCGCTGACGTGCCAGTAGTTGTCCTCGGGTTCTCGACTGTCGACGCGAGGCGCGAAGACGGCCAGGAACGCCGCACCCGCCATCGGTGCCGCATCGCCCTGCTCGAACCGCTGGACGACCATGTCGTAGCTCATCCGGGCAAGCTAGCCGATCATGTCAAGCCGCAGGTCAACCGGCGTGCACGTGCGGCCGGCGACACGGGTCGGGCTCCTGGCGGCGCAGGATCTCCCGGGTGACCGAGGCGATCGCGCCCTGCCCGAACGCCAGGTAGCGCAGGAAGTTGCGGGCCGGACCACCCTCGCTCCACTCGAAGTAGATGTGCGGTCGCCGCCCCGTCCGGTCGCGAATCTCCAGCAGCAGGACGGCGAGCGCGTTGGGCACCGAGGAACTGGTCAGGCTGAGCACCGCGAAGCGGTCGTCGGCCAGGACGCCGCGTACCAGCAACTCGGTCTCGAAGTCCGACGGGTCGGTGACGTGCACCTCGACGAAGATCACGTCGCTGTCGTCGGGGAAGTCGTTGTCCGCCATCGTCTGTGCCAACTTGGCGCGGTACTCGGCCTCGTCGTGCCGGTCTGGCTCGTGGGCGACGAGCCGGATTCGCCGTCCGGCACGCTCGTCGATCATCCGGGTGGCGACCGGATCCAGCTCGATCCGGTCCACCCGCAGCTCGTAGGCACGAGACACCCGGGACAGCACCGACACCACGATGATCCCGCCGATGAAACAGGCCGCGATCTTGACGCCGTCGGGGCGTTCCACCACGTTCGCCAGGGTGGTGTAGACGAAGACCACCGCGATGACGCCGAACGCGACGGTGCGACCGCGCTGACGCCGCCGGGCCGCCGCCAACGTCACCGCCGTCGCCGCCGAGGTGATCAACACCAGCACACCCGTGGCGTACGCGCCGCCCTGCGCGTCCACGCTGGCGTCGAAGACGACAGTGATCAGGAAGGCCACCGCGGTGAAGACCAGCACCAGCGGTCGGACGGCCCGCGCCCAGGCCGGTGCCATGCCGTAGCGGGGCAGGTAGCGGGGGACGAGGTTGAGCAGGCCGGCCATCGCCGACGCCCCCGCGAACCAGAGGATCCCGATGGTGGACAGGTCGTAGACGGTGCCGAACACCTCCCCGAGGTGCTGGTGCGCCAGGTAGGCGAGCGCCCGGCCGTTCGCCGGCCCGCCCGGCCGGAAGTCCTCCGCCGGGATCAGGATGGTGGTCGTCACGCTGCTGGTGATCAGGAAGACGCTCATGATCACCGCGGCCGTGGTGAGCAGTCGGCGCGCGCCGCGGATGCGGCCTAGCGGTCGAGCCTCGGAGTCCCGCGGGTCGCCCCGTACGCTCGGCATCACGGCCACCCCGGTCTCGAAGCCGGACAGGCCCAACGCCAGCTTCGGGAAGACCAGCAGGGACAGCCCGACCACCAGCCAGGGATCGCCGTGCGCGGTGGTCAGCGTCGTGGTCCAGTCCTCGACCGCGCTCGGGTGCGTCACCACCCGCCACAGCGCGTCGACCACCACCACCGCGTTCAGCGCCAGGTAGACCGCCACCAGCACGACGGCGATGCCGATGGCCTCGGTGAATCCCTTGAGGAACACCGCGCCCAGCAGCGACACGAGCACCAGGGTGACAAGCACCTCGTGTCCCCTGAACCCGTCCGGCCAGAAAGGGTTCTCGTCGATGTGCGCGGTCGCGTCGGCGGCCGACAGGGTGATGGTGATGATGAAGTCGGTGGCCGCGAAGCCGAGCAGAACCAGCACCAGCAACTTGCCCGGCCAGTAGCTGAGCAGGCGTACCAACATCGCGATGGAACCCTCACCGTGCGGGCTCTCCACCGCCACCCGCCGGTAGACCGGCAGCGCGCCCAGCAGCGTCACCAGCACCAGCACCAGGGTCGCCACCGGCGACAGCGCCCCGGCGGCCAGCGCCGCGATGCCCGGTTGGTAGCCCAGCGTGGAGAAGTAGTCGACGCCGGTCAGGCACATCACCTTCCACCACGGATGCTGCCGGTGCTCCGGTGGGCGTCCGTGTGGCCCCGGATGCCGCACGGCCTGGTCCGAGCCGGCGTCGAGCAACCACCCCCGCAGCCGGCCGCCGCGCCTGTCGACCTCCATCGGCGCGTCCCCCGTCATCCGCCCATGGTCACCGTGAGTATCCGCCCGTTGGGCCGCGCCCGTCCCCTGGTGCCCGGAACCCACCCGACGCGGGCCGGGGTTTCGGGCGGAGGACACGGGGGATGCAGCGCCCCCGGGTGTGCGGGAGCGCACCGGGCCGGACGGCGCCGGGGAGGGGACAGGCATGGTCGGTGGCCGTCGCTTCCGCCCTGGTGGTGGCTTCGGTCGCCAACTGGACGAGTACGAGACCCCGGTTGGCGTGCCGCCGCCGACGACGGTGCCGCCCGACCAGCCCACCGGCGGTCTGGTGGACAGCGCCGTCTACGTCCGAGGGCACCGCTTCGCCTCGCCGTCCGGGCTCGCCGAGACGTACCGCTGCCTGCAGGAGCAGGACGCCGCGATGGCCTGGATCGGGTTGTACCGACCCGACATCGAACAGATCACGTCACTGGCCCGGGAGTTCCGGCTGCACGACCTGGCGGTCGAGGACGCGATAAACGCCCACCAGCGACCCAAGCTTGAGCGGTACGGGCACACCCTGTTCGTGGTGCTGCGCGCCGCCCGCTACGACGACCTGCGCGAGGAGGTCGAGTTCTCCGAGCTGCAC
This sequence comes from Micromonospora sp. DT231, assembly GCF_049847025.1. Classification (NCBI taxonomy): domain Bacteria; kingdom Bacillati; phylum Actinomycetota; class Actinomycetes; order Micromonosporales; family Micromonosporaceae; genus Micromonospora; species Micromonospora sp. DT231. The sequence continues at coordinate 269,978 of NZ_JBNCNO010000003.1, forward strand.
CTGTTCATCGGGCCGGGCTTCGTGATCACCGTCCGGCACGGTGAGGTCCCGGACCTGGCCGCGGTGCGGCGGCGGATGGAGACCGACGCGCCGATGCTCGCCCGGGGCCCGGAGGCGGTCCTGTACGCGATCCTCGACCAGGTCGTCGACGGGTACGCGCCGGTGGTGGCCGGGCTGGAGAACGACATCGACGAGATCGAGACCCAGGTGTTCGGCGGCGACCCGAACGCCAGCCGGCGCATCTACGGCCTCAGCCGCGAGGTCATCCAGTTCCAGCGGGCCGCCCGCCCCCTGCTCGCCGTGCTCGACGCGCTCGCCGACGGGGCCGGCAGCGCCGGCACGGACGAGGAGCTGCGCCGCTACCTGCGGGACGTGACCGACCACCTGACCCAGGTGGTGGAGCGGGTGGACGGTTTCCGGCACCTGTTGCAGAACATCCTCACCGTCAACGCGACCCTCGTCTCGCAGCAGCAGAACGAGGAGATGCGCAGCCTCACCGCGGCCAGCTACGCGCAGAACGAGGAGCTGAAGAAGGTCTCGTCCTGGGCGGCGATCCTGTTCGCTCCCACACTCATCGGCACCGTGTACGGGATGAACTTCGTCCACATGCCGGAGTTGAACTGGCGCTTCGGCTACCTGTTCGCGCTGCTGCTGATGCTGCTGGTCTGCGGCACCCTCTATGTGATCTTCAAGCGGCGCGGCTGGCTGTGAACCGCGCGGTCGGGATCACTCGATGCCGCGCAGGATGTGCCGTTCGTCCTCGACGTCGTCGTCGCCGGCGGCGATCCGGCCCAACAGGACGGCGGCGGCCCAGATCGTCAGTGGCGTCGCCGCCCCGGTCATGCCGCCGCCGGTCCGGTCGTCCCGGGCCTGGCTCCGCTCCGCACGTGCTGGTCTGCGCTGAGCCTGCATGGGCCCCGCCTCTCCTCGTCGAAGCCCTCGTCGGCGGCGCGACGTCCACGCTCCACCGGTACGACAGCCACTCGAACCTTCCCACGTTCGGCCATATTCGCACCGCTTCTTTACGGGTTTCCGACTGCGCCCTGCCAAACCGGACATTACGCATCGACGTTGGACGGACCTGACGACTGGGTAGGGAGACCGGGTGACCCGAGCTGCCGAGACGGTCTCGCCCGCCGTCCCCTCGCGCCGAGCGTTGCCCGTCTACCTCGTCGCCGCGACGCTGGCCCGAGGCGCGGACGCCGGCGCGGCGGTGGGGGTGGTGCTGCTGGCCACCCTGCCGGCGGTGGGGGCGGCCCGTCCGGCGCTGCTCGGCGGCCTGCTGGCCACCTGTCTGACCGCGCCGCACCTGCTCGGGCCGCTGCTGGCCCGCTGGCTGGACCGGGCGCCGGACGGCCGGGGCCGGTTGGCGGCCGGCTTCGCCACGTACGCCTCGGCGGTCGCGGCGGCCGGGCTGCTGCTCGGTCGGGTACCGGTCGGTGTGCCCGCGGTGTTGCTGATCGTCGCGGGAACCTGCGGACCGCTGTTGACCGGGGGTCTGAGCAGTCGGCTCGCCGGACTGCTCGACCCCGACGAACGGGTGCAACGTCGCGGTCAGGGCTGGGACGCGGTGACGTACGGGGTGGGTGGCAGCGCCGGACCGGGCGCGGTGGCCGCCCTCGCCGTCCTGGCCGGACCTCGCCTGTCCCTGGTCGGGTTGGGTGCCGCCACCCTGCTGGCGGCGGCCCTGGTGGCCACCCTGCCGGCGCGGGTGCCCGGACCGCGCAAGCCGGCGCGGGCGCCCGGATCGGGGGAGCCGGCGCGCGTGCCCGGACCGCGCAAGCCGGAGCGCAGCGGGCCTGCCGCCCGTGGCGCGATCCGGGCGCTGCTCGGACCCGGGCCACTGCGCCGGGTCACCGGCGTCACCACCCTCGCCGCGCTCACCGGCGGGACGGTGCCGGTGCTCGCCGTCATGCTGGCGGCGGACCTCGGTCGGGAGGCGGTCTCCGGCGCGCTGCTGGCCGCCGCGTACGGCTGTGGCAACCTGGCCGCCGCGCTCCTGGTCACCGCGTTACCGCTGGTCGGCGAACCGGAGCGACTCGCCCTGCGGTGGGCGGCGCTCAGCTCGGTGGGGCTCGCGCTCTGCGCCGCCGTACCCGGCTTTCCGGTGGCGGTCGTCGTGTTCGCCCTGGCCGGGGCGGCGACGGCGCCGCTGTTCGTGGCCACCCTGGCGGCGCGGTCGGCGTACGCGCCGGAGGCCGTGCGGGCGCAGGTGTTCGTGTCGACGGCCGCGCTGCGGGGGGCCGCCGGCTCGCTCGGCATCGGACTGGCCGGGGCGCTCGCCCCGCTGGGTCCCCGCCTGCTGCTGGTGGCCGGCGCGTCGATCCCGCTCGCCGCCGCGGTGGCGGCGACGGTCTCCGCACGACGACGGCGCGACAGGTGACCACCCCGTCCACGTCGGACGACGGTCCGGTCGGCGCGGGGCCGGCGGTGGTCAGGGCAGCGGGTGGGCGATGCCCCGGGCGTGGTCGGTGAGCGCCGCGCCGACAACGGTCGCGGCCAGCGGCAACACCTCGAGACAGCGGCGCACCGCCGCGGCCATCAGCGTGTTCGGCACCCGCATGGAGAGCGTGCAGTGCGGCACCCAGCGGCCCGGCCGGTAGTGCTCGGTCAGGGGGATGCCGGCGGCGGTGAGCCGGTCGGACACCATCCGCTGGTGGGTCAGCAGCTCCGAGGTGGGGGCCGGGCCGAGCCAGAGCACCCGGCCGACGAACTGCCCGGCGTGCTGGAAGTCCAGTCGCAGCGGGGCCGCGACGACGGTGCCGTGCAGCGCCTCGGCGACCTGCTCGGGGTTGAAGCGGGGTGCCACCGCGAGCGAGACGTGTGGCCGGTGGCGCCGCTCCCACAGCGAACGCATGCTCTGCACGCCCTCGGCCTCCAGGGCGTCCCAGAGCGCCCGGATCCGCCGGGTGGCGTCCGGGTCCAGATACAACTCCAACGCGGCGACCACCCGATCACCGTAGTGGCCGAGGTTTGATCGCACGCCCCAGCGGTACCTGAGGAGAAACCGACCCGAAGGGCGTGCCAGTGAACGTGAGCGACCTGCTGACCGAGGCGTACGACCGACTGCCCGACCTCGTGCGCGCGGCGGTCGACGGGCTGGGACCCGAGCACCTGCGCTGGGCGCCCGGCCCGGGTGCCAACTCGATCGGCTGGCTCGTCTGGCACCTGACCCGGGTCCAGGATCACCACGTCGCCGACCTGCTCGACGCCGACCAGGTCTGGGTCAGCGGCGACTGGGCGGGCCGGTTCGGGCTCACCGCCGACCCGGACAACACCGGCTACGGTCACTCGGCCGACCAGGTCGAGACGGTGCGGCCGGAGAGCGCGCAGGCGCTCGTCGACTACTACGAGGCGGTGGCGTCGCGGACCGGATCGTTCCTGGCCGGCCTGCGCCCGGCGGACCTGGACCGGGTGGTCGACGAGTCGTGGGACCCGCCGGTCACCCTCGGAGTCCGGCTGGTCAGCATCGTCGACGACGACCTGCAACACGTCGGCCAGGCCGCCTACGTGCGCGGCCTGATCGACGCGTCCGCGGGCAAGGGTCGATAGGCCTCGCCGGTCAGCCCATCGTCTTCGTGCCGTCGATCGACTCCCGCAGGATGTCGGCGTGCCCGGCGTGCTGGGACGTCTCGGCGATGAGGTGCAGCAGCACCCGGCGGACCGTCCAGCTCGCCCCCGGCTCGAACCAGGGCGCCTGCGGCAGCGGGTGCGCCGAGTCCAGGTCGAGGGTGGCGATCAGCGCGTCGGTCTGGTCGGCCACCTCCTGGAACCGCGCGACCAGACCGGCGAGGGTCTCGCCCGGCGTCATCTGGAACTGACCGACCCAGTCGATCTCCTCGCGCTGCATCGCCTCCGCTCCGCCCACGGCGAAGAGCATCCACCGGTGCTCGACGCCTGCCACGTGCTTGACCAGGCCGCCGAGGCTCAGCTCGCTCACCGTCGGGCGGGTGGCCGCCTGCTCGTCGGTGAGCCCGTTCACCGTGTGCAGGAGGAAACCTCGGTGCCGGCGAAGCGTCTGCAGTAGATCGGCCCGCTCACCGGTGAGTTGCTCCGTGCTGGTCATGCCGCCACCCCTCGTCGATGTTCACCCACCCTAGGGCGAGGCACCGACACTTCCGGTGTCGGACACCGCGTGCGACGCGTCATTCGCCAGCGGTTGCCGATCCGCGTCCGTGGCGGTCCACTGAATGACATGGGTGTGATTAAGGTGGGCACGTCGTCCTGGGCCGACCAGTCGTTGCTGCGCTCCGGGTGGTACCCACGCTCGGCCAACACGCCGGCCCGTCGACTCGGTTTCTACGCCAGCCGGTTCCCGCTCGTCGAGGTGGACACCTCCTACTACGCGGTCCCCGTCCCGGAGACCACGCACGGCTGGGTCGACGCCACACCTGACGACTTCACCTTCGACGTCAAGGCGTTCAGTCTCTTCACCGGCCATCCGACGCCTGTCGCCGCGTTACCCCGGGACCTGCGTCCGGCCGGTGGCCCGAGCCGGATCCGCCGTCGTGACCTGCCCGAGCGCGCGTACGACGAGCTGTGGGCCCGGTTCCGCGCGGCCCTCGACCCGATCGCGGCGGCCGGCAAGCTGGGCGCGGTGCTGTTGCAGTTCCCACCCTGGCTGGCACGCGGCGCCGCGGCCGAACGCCGGATCGTCGAGCTGGCGCAGCGCTGCCGCCCGTGGCGGGTCGGCGTGGAGCTGCGCCACGGCTCCTGGTTCGACGGTCCGGCCGCGGCCCGGACACTGGACCTGCTGCGCGCGCACGACCTGTCACTTGTCTGCGTCGACATGCCGCAGGGGCACCCGTCGTCGGTGCCCCCGATCCTGACCGGGACCGCGGAGCCGGTGATCGTCCGGTTCCACGGTCACAGCCAGGCCTGGCGTGACGGCGACAAGCAGGAGAAGTTCCGGTACGCCTACGGCGACGACGAGCTGCGGCACTGGGCCGGCCTGCTCGCGGACCTCGCCGGCGCGACCGACGACCTGCACGTGCTGTTCAACAACTGCTGCGCCGGTCAGGCCCAACGCGACGCCACCCGGTTGGCGCAACTGCTCACCGAGACGATGATCGCCGATCGGAGCGTCGCGGCCGGATCGACCGGCTGACCGTCCCCGGTGGGGTCAGGAGCGTCGGCCCCGGCTGCGCAGCGCGTCCTGCGTCGACTCGCCGATGTCGGCGTCGTCCGGGAAGGTCCGGCCGCTCGGCGCCGGGTCCGGTGGGGCACCGGGTCCGGCCATCGTCGTGCGGGTCGGCTCCACCGAGCCGAAGCCGTGCCGTCCCGCCGGGTCGGTCCGGCCCGCCGGGGCGCCCGCCCGCCGCTCCCCGCGTCGTCCCTCGGGCACCGCGGTCTGCTCGCTGCCCTCGTCCATCGGCGAGTCCGCGTCGGTGCCCCAGGGCGCGTCGGCGTCGACGCCGTCGCCGACGCCCCACGGCTGGGTCGCCTCCGGCTCCTGCCGGTCGTTGTCACCGCTGCGTCCCTTGTGCGCCGTCATGGCCACCCCGCTCCTCGGTCCGCCGCGGTCGGCGGACGGTGTGCTCTTCTCAGGTCGCGCGGTGTCGCCACCCGAGGGTCGTCGCGGCGCTGCGCGCGCTGGGCCGGCCGGCGTCCCGCCGTCGACAGGCGGTGGGACGCCGGCCGGCCCGGCGTTCAGCGTCCGGCCATCGCCATCGGCCGCTTGCCGTTACTCATGCCGGCCATCTTGATCATGCCTTTCGAGGCGCCCTTCATGCTGCTGCCCCGACCGAGAATCCCCTTGAAGACCTGGCCGGGCTTCTGCTGCTCACCCATGTACGCGGTGACCACGACCAGGGCCCCGGTCAGCGCCGGGATGGCCCACTGGAGCATCCTCATCTGCCGCTGCGAGGAGGCCACGCTCGCCGGGGTCTGGTGGTTGGGCTCCGTCGTCCCGCTCACCGGTGAGGCGCCGGCCTTCTCCAGGCGCATGCCGATCAACCGGCTGTAGCCGGTCACGGCGAGCGCGCCGATCGTCAACGCCGTCTTGATGGCGCTGGTCCGGCCGACCCCCGACTGAGCCGCCACGCGTGGGCTCTCGGTCACCAGTTCGCCGACCGCACCGGCCAGATGCGCGCCGATGGCGGCGGCGTTGACAGGGGTCCATCTGGACCATCCCGCCGACGCGACCGAGAGTCGCTGGGTCGAGTCGCTGATCTTCGCGGCTGCGCCGTTGACGCCGAAGGCACCCATGAGGGAGCCGCCGAACCAGGCCGCGAGACCCAGATCGTGCATCGAGCGCAGTGCGGTATGCCGTTCGGACATGTGATCCCCTTCCGCCGTGTTGGGCGCTGCGGCTTACCCGCCGCCCGGGCGGCTAACCCCGTCGCCCGGCGGCTGATCCGCGCCGCGACGGCACGACCGGGACGTTCGGGTTTCGACGTCGACCATCGCCGCCGGCAGGAGTCGTCCGCGCGGTGGCGGGTAGATCCCGAGCGACGCTGACGGAGAGGGGAACGGGATGTCGCAGCCGGACGAAAGTCGGGAGAAGACCCCCAAGACCGACGCGGTGCTCATGCACCCGGACAACGACCCACACCGGAACACCGCGGAGGTCGCGCCTCGCAAGGAGCACGCGGAGATCCAGGTGGAGCGCGACGGTGAGCTGGTGCCGCTGGACCAGGACGACTGAGCCCTCCGCGACCCGGTGCGGCTCAGTGGGGCGGCAGGTCGCCGGCGAAACCGGCGATCCGCCGCGCCAGCGGGGTGCTCGCGCGGACCCAGGAGAAGTGGTCCAGGGCGGCGCCGGCCTGCGCCGCCGTGTAACGCTCCCGGGTGAGCGGGGCGGCGGTGAGCTTCGCGCAGAGGTCGTCCATCGTCTCGTGCGGGGTGTACTGGTCGTCGTCCACACTGACCGCCAGCACCGGTGTGCGCACCGCGCGTACCGCCGCCTCGGTGTCCGTACCGTCGAGCCGGGGAAAACGGCCGGTCCGCGCGGTGTACGCCCAGTCGCGGATCACGCCGCGCGCCTGCCGCCCGCCGAAACCCCAACCCGGCCAGACCCCGAGCAGGGCTGCGGTGGCGGCGATCCCCTGGGTGTACGGCAGCACACCGAGGCCGCGCAGCCCTGGGTAGCTTCGCCAGTACGGGATGCCGACCGCGATGAGCGCCAACGCGTCCACCTCGTCGGCGCCGTGCAGGGCGAGGTGCAGCAGCGCGGCCTGGCCGCCGAGCGAGTGCCCGACCAGCAGCCGGTTACGCCCGTCCAGCCGTGGCTTGAGCGCGCCCAGCACGGCGCCGACGTCGTCGGCCAACTCGGCGTAGCCGTGGCGGTCGGCCCGGCTCGGCGTCGGGGTGCTCGCCCCGTTTCCGCGCAGGTCGGCGACGACCACGGCCAGCCCGGCGGCGCGCAGCTCGGTCGCGAAGGGCCGGTAGTAGCGGGCCCGCACACCCATCGCGGGCCAGATCACGACCACCGGCGCGCCCGTCGTGCCCACCGGCTCCGGGTAGACCTGCACACCCAACCGGCCGCCGTCGACGTCGACGAACTCCTGCGCGTACCCCGGGTCTGCGTCCACCGGCCCAGCCTACGGCTCCGGCGTTACCGGCGGGTAGCCGACGGCGCTCGGACGCGACGGAGGGCCCCGCCGTGGCGGAGCCCTCCGGTTGGCGACGGGTCAGGAGACGGAGATCGTCCCGTTTCCGGCGCGGACGCAGGCCACCGCGCGGGCGCTTGTGGAGGCCGCCCCGCTCAGGCACTGGCCGAGCACCTGGTGCCCGGTGGCGTTCGGGTGCCACGACTCCTGGCAGGTCTGGAAGTAGCTGACGCAGGTGTTGGCGATCCGCTGGATGGCGATCTTGTCCTTGCCGGCGAGGCTGGTGACGAAGGTGCCGCTCGCGCCGTCCTGCAACCGGATCGGCGTGGCCAGCGAACCCGTCGGGCTGCTCGTCTGCTCGCACAGCCGGGCGCCGTTGAAGGCCTGCTGCACGTTCAGGTACACCAGGTCGTCGGCGGGGAACTCGGCGGCCAGGGTGTCCCGCGTGGACTTCACGATGGCGCCCAGGGCCTGCGAGAAGCGGTGGCCCGGCGCCAGGCTGGCGCGGTGGATCGGGCAGCCGCCCGCGTACCGCTCGGCACCGAGGTCACGGAACTTGTCCCGGGTGTCGTCCCGGCCGTCCTCCTCGTAGTACGCCGGGGTCAGGTCCAGCGGCAGCGGGTTCGTGTAGTCCTGGAACACCACCCGGTGCTGCCCGTCCGGGTCGATCTGGTCCAGAGTGGTCAGCACCTGGCGGACGGCGGCGGTGGTCTCGGCGGTCGCGGCGCTGATCTGCGCGGCGGTGGCCAGGTCGGCGTCGCTGCACGGCTTCTGCTCGACCGGGCCGTTCAGGTACGCCCAGAACTCCCACCAGCCGGTCCACGCGTCGGCGATGAACCGGTTGGCGCACTTCTCCGCGACGCTGCCGAAGGTGAACGAGCTGTTGTTGGAACCCAGGCCGATCAGCACCAGGTCGATGTCCTGGGTCTGCGCGACGGCGCGGAGCTGGTCGAGCTGCGAGGCCACCGTACGGCCGTTGGTCCGCGCCTGCGAGGCGGTCGCGATGTCGTGCGGCTGGCCACCGGAGCAGGCCAGATTGAACCGGTTCTGGATGCCCGGCAGGTTGGCCTGGTTGAGCGAGGCGTTCGCCGAGCGGTGGCAGAAGAACGCGTTGTTGTTCGCGGCAGTCCAGCCGGGGAAGCCCTGGGCGACGCCGTTGACGTCGACCACAGGGGTGTACGCCCCGGCGCCCTCACCGCTGATGAAGCTGTCCCCGAGCGCTACCGCGGCGGTGGGTAGCGCGGCGGACGCGGGTGCGGGCAGCGCGACGGCTGTCGACAGCGCGGCCAGGGCGATCGTTAGTCCCGCGGCGAGCGCGGTACGGCGGAACCTGGGCATGGGGCCCCCATCCATCGAAAGATGAAAGATTCTCTGAGAGCGCGATCAGATCACCCTCGTGCAACGGGCGTCAATGGCCCGTAACAGAATCGTTCGATGAAAGACACGTGGCTCACTCCGGTCGCTTTCCGAAGCCGTGCGCCCCAACCGACCGTGATCGTGCCTTGCGTTGCGTGCTCCCGTGCTCACCGGCTGACTGTTCCGTGGCTCACGTCCGGCGGCTGCCGCGCGGCGGGTCGCGTAGGTCCTCCGGGAGTTGTCCTAGCCTCGGGCTAGGCTCGCTGCGGCGCGCCACGCCGGCTGATGTCGCCGGTGACCGGCAGCACACAGCCGAGACCGGGGAGTACGACCAGTTGACCGCAGAGCCTGACACCCTGTACGGGGCCGATGACCTCACCCACCTTGAGGGGCTGGACGCCGTCCGTAAGCGGCCCGGCATGTACATCGGCTCCACCGACAGCCGTGGCGTGGGTCACCTCGTCAACGAGATCCTCGACAACTCCACCGACGAGGGTGTCGCCGGCCACGCCAGCTCCGTCGAGGTGATCCTGCACACCGACGGCTCGGTGCAGGTCGACGACGACGGCCGGGGCATCCCCACCGATGTGCACGCCAAATCCGGCATCTCCGGCGTCGAGCTGGTGCTCACCCGGCTGCACGCCGGCGGCAAGTTCGGCGGCTCCGGTTACAAGACCTCCGGCGGCCTGCACGGCGTCGGCGCCTCGGCGGTCAACGCGCTGTCCCGACGGTTCGACGTGACCGTCCGCCGAGCCGGCAAGATCCACACGATGTCGTTCCGGCACGGCGTCCCGGGCGTCTTCGACGGCCCCGGACCGGACGCGCCCTTCACCGCCGGCCCCGGCCTCCAGGTCAGCGGCGCCATGAAGCGCAACCAGCGCACCGGCACCTCGATCCGCTGGTGGCACGACGCCCGCTACTTCGAGACCGGCGCCGCGCTCGACGTGGACGCGGTCCGCACCAAGCTGCGCAACACCGCGTTCCTGGTCCCCGGCGTGACCTACCTGCTGCGGGACCTGACCGGCGAGGCGCCCGCCGAGGAGCGGTTCCACTACCCCAACGGGCTCAGCGACATGGTGGAGTTCCTCGCGCCGGCAGGTGACCGGCCCGTGTCCGGCACCCTGCTGGTCAACGGCGAGGGGACCTACCGGGAGAACGCCGCCGACGCCAACGGCGTCATGCAGTCGAACGTGCAGCGGCGCGCCGAGGTCGAGGTGGCGTTCCGCTGGGGCACCGGCTACGAACGCACTGTCGAGTGCTTCACCAACACGATCCGCAACGCGCACGGCGGCACCCACCGCAAGGGCTTCGAGCGGGCCCTCGTGCGCGCCCTCGCCGACGCGGTCCGCAACACCCGCGGCCTGCTCAAGGCCAAGGAAGAGCCGCCCCTGCTGGACGACGTCCTGGAGGGGATGACAGCAGTGGTGCACGTGCGCATCCCCGAGCCGCAGTTCACCTCGCAGACCAAGGACGAGCTCTCCACCCCCGGGATCACCAAGGTGCTCCAGGGCCTTGTCGACGCGCACGTCAAGGCCTGGCTGGAGGACCGGCGCACCAAGGCCGAGGCCCGCACCGTCCTGCAGAAGATCGTCGACGCCGCCCGGGTGCGGCTCACCCAGAAGCAACAGAAGGACGCCGCCCGGCGCAAGACCGCCCTGGAGGGCGCGTCGATGCCACCCAAGCTCGTCGACTGCCGGGCCACCGGCGTCGAACGCAGTGAGCTGTTCATCGTCGAGGGTGACAGCGCCCTCGGGACGAGCAGAATGGCACGATCGTCGGAATACCAGGCGCTCCTGCCGATCCGGGGCAAGATCCTCAACGTGCAGAAGGCCAACCTCCAGCAGGTGCTGGACAATGCCGAGTGCGCCGCGATCGTCCAGGTCCTCGGTGCCGGCTCGGGGCGTACGTTCGACCTGGCCGCGCTGCGCTACGGCCGCGTGCTGATCATGGCCGACGCCGACGTGGACGGCGCGCACATCCGTACCCTGCTGATCACTCTCTTCGCTCGGTACATGCGGCCGCTCATCGAGTCCGGTCGGCTCTACGCCGCGATGCCGCCCCTGCACAAGATCACTACCAGGGGGCGCAACCCGCAGACCGTCTACACCTACACCCAGGCCGAGATGGAGACGACGGTCCGCAAGCTGGAAAAGGCCGGCAAGCAGATCGTCACGCCCATCCCGCGGTTCAAGGGTCTCGGCGAGATGGACGCCGACGAGTTGTGGGACACCACGATGAACCCGGCCACCCGGGCCGTCCGCCGGATCACCCTCGACGACGTCGACGCCGCCGAACGCATCCTCGAACTGCTGATGGGCGAGAAGGTCGAGCCGCGCCGCAACTGGTTGATCGACTCGGCCGACCGGGTCGACCGGGAAGCGATCGACGCGTGAGCGCCCGTTCCGTTCCACTTCCAGTTCCCGTGGAGAGCTGAGTCATGGCACGCCGTAAGGAAAACAAGGTCGATCTCTCCTCGTTCGACCAGGCCGGCGCGCGGGTCTTCGACAACCCGCTGGTCACCGAGGTCTCCGACTCCTACCTGGAGTACGCGTTCTCGGTCATCCACTCCCGCGCCCTGCCCGACGCGCGCGACGGCCTCAAGCCCGTGCACCGGCGCATCCTCTGGTCGATGTACGAGCAGGGCTACCGCCCGGATCGCGGGCACGTGAAGTCTGCCCGAATTGTCGGGGATACAATGGGAAAGTATCATCCACATGGTGATACAGCCATTTATGACGCTATGGTTCGCCTCGCGCAGGACTTCTCACTCAACGTGCCGCTTATCGACGGGCACGGGAATTTTGGGTCCCCAGACGATGGCCCGGCTGCCTCGCGCTACTGCGTTACGGGAGATACCCGGATTCGACTTGCTGACGGCACCAGCCCGCGAATTGCTGACCTGGTAAGCCTCGCTGCGGACAGCGAGGTCGACGTCGACTTCGAGGTGCTCGACAAAGACGGTAAAGCCGTTCAGGTTGACAGGGTGTTCAACTCCGGCGTCCATCCGACGGTCCGGATCGGCACGGATGCCGGTTTCTCGCTTCGGGGCAGTGAAAATCACCTGGTGCTCTGTCTTGAGTCGCCCATGGGCGTCCCCATTTTTCAGTGGCGACGGCTCGACGAGCTTGCAGTCGGCTCGATTGTCTGTGTGGCGCGCAATGCTTGGTCGCAGGTCATACCCACCGCTCGCGAATACTCGCTGGGCATTCTCGGTGGCGCATGGGCATCCGAGGGCTTCGCGAGTGAGACAAGGGCTGGGTTCAACAACACCGACGAGCACTTCTTCGATGAGGTTCTGCATGCGTACGACCAGGTGGTTGGTGGTCAGCGTTACGTCAGCGAGCGGCAGACCCGTCGCGACCGGAAGCGCATTCAGGAAATCGACGTCCAGATCTATGCCGGCGGCATGGACGCTTTCCGGGCAAGCCCATTGGTGGAGTTCATCGGGCATCAGGCCCGGGACAAGTTCATCCCGCAATTCGTCTGGAACGGTGGCTGGGGTGTCAAGCGCGCCTTCCTGATGGCTCTTTTCGAAGGCGACGGCGGGGTGCGGGTCGCCAAGGACAGCTTCACCATCCAGTACACGAGTTACAGTGCGCGGCTCACCAGGGATGTCCAAGAGTTGCTCACCGAATTCGGTGTCGTCGCCTGCTGGCGCCGCTACACGCGTCCCAGCGGCTCGGTCGAGCACCGCTTGGTGATTTCCGGTCTGCGAAACATCAAGGCATTCGCTAATCGGGTGGGCTTCCTCCGCACCAAACAGGCGAAGCTGAACAAGGTTCTGCGTCACGCGCCGCTGCGTCCGCATCGGCTGAGTAAGGATCACGTTCCCTTCGTCGCCGCATATGTGCGTGACACCTTGGACTTTGACCGTCGTGGTAGCGGGCGCAAGTGGCTGACGACGCACAACTTCGATCGCGTCGAGCGATGGGAGACCGAGCGCCTTCGAATCATTGATCGCATCAAAGAGCCGGAACTGCTGGCGACAATTCTTCCGATCATGGACTCTGGGTACCGGTTCGAGCGCGTCACCGAGGTAACGCCCTGCGAGCCGGCGGAGGTCTACTCGGTCCGGGTCAAGTCCGAGGACCATTCCTTCCTCGCCGGCGGTTTCGTCAACCACAACACCGAAGCACGCATGTCGCGGGAGGCGATGCTGCTCGTCGGTGAGCTGGGCGAGGACACCGTCGACGTCGAGCCCAACTACGACGGGTCGCTGACCCAGCCGACAGTGCTGCCGGCCGCCTTCCCCAACCTGCTGGTCAACGGCGCGTCCGGGATCGCGGTCGGGATGGCCACCAACATGATCCCGCACAACCTCGCCGAGGTCGTCTCCGCGGCCCGCTGGCTGATCAACCACCCGGACGCCACCCTGGACAAGCTCATGGAGTTCGTCCCCGGCCCCGACCTGCCCACCGGTGGGGTGCTGCTCGGCCTGGACGAGGTGCGCCGGGCGTACGAGACCGGGCGCGGTGTGGTGCGGATGCGCGGCAAGGTGGAGATCGGCCCGATCGAGGGCAGCCGGGGCCGCCAGGCGATCACAGTGGTCGAGCTGCCCTACGGCGTCGGCGCGGAGAAGGTCATCGCGGCGATCACCAACGAGGTCACCAAGACCAAGCGGCTGACCGGCATCGCCGACGTCAAGGACCTCACCGACCGGGAGAGCGGCACCCGACTCGTCGTCGAGTGCAAGGTCGGGGTCAACCCGCAGGCGTTGCTCGCCGACCTCTACCGGCTGACCCCGCTGGAGCAGTCGTTCGGCGTGAACAACCTGGTCCTGGTCGACGGGCAGCCGCGCACGCTGGGGCTCAAGGCGCTGCTGGAGGTCTTCCTGGCGCACCGCTACGAGGTGGTCACCCGGCGCACCTCGTACCGTCGGCGGAAGCGTCAGGAGCGGCTGCACCTGGTCGACGGTCTGCTGATCGCGCTGCTGGACATCGACGAGGTGGTCCGGCTGATCCGGGGCAGCGACGACGCGCAGGCCGCGAAGGACGGGCTGATGAGCCGCTTCGGCCTGTCCGAGATCCAGGCCACCTACATCCTGGACACTCCGTTGCGCCGGCTGACCAAGTTCGACCGGATCGAGCTGGAGACCGAGCAGGAGCGGCTGCGCGCCGAGATCGCCGAGTTGAGCAAGATCCTCGACGACGAGCGGGTGCTCCGGAAGGTGGTCTCCGACGAGCTGGCGGCCGTGGTCAAGCAGTTCAGCACCGAACGGCGGACGACGCTTGTCGACGGTGACCTGAAGGAGGTGTTGGCCGCGTCCGCGCCGGCCGGCCCGCTGGAGGTCGCCGACGACCCGTGCCAGGTGATCCTCTCGGCGACGGGGCTTGTCGCCCGGACCGCGGCCGAGTCGGAGGAGAGCGCCGAGGGGCGTCGGCGCAACGGCCGGGTCAAGCACGACACGGTACGCGCCATCGTGCACTCCACGGCCCGTGGTCGGGTGCTGCTGTTGACCAGCGCCGGTCGGGCGTTCAAGGTCGACGTCCTGCCGCTGCCGGTGTTGCCCGAGCAGGCCGGCACGGTGTCGCTGCGGGGCGGCATGTCCGCGGCCGAGCTGGTGCCGTTGGCGGCGGGGGAGACCGTGGTCGGCCTGGCCCCGCTGGGCGGGCAGGCGGAGGGCTCACCGGGGCTGGCGTTGGGCACCCGGCAGGGCGTGGTGAAGATCTGCGCGCCGGAGTGGCCGGTGCGCTCCGACGAGTTCGAGGTGATCGGCCTGCGCGACGGCGACGAGGTGGTGGGTGCGACCTGGTTGGCCGATGGGACCGAATCGCTGACGTTCGTCACGTCGGAGGCGTCGCTGTTGCGCTTCCCGGCCGGGCTGGTCCGTCCGCAGGGCCTCAAGGGCGGCGGGATGGCCGGCATCAACCTGCCGGCCGGGGCGCGGGTGGCGTTCTTCGGCGCGGTCCGCACCGACGACCCGGGGCACGGCGAGCCGATGGTGGTCACCTCCACCGGGGCGACGGTCAAGGTGACGCCGTTCAAGTCGTACCCGGCGAAGGGTCGGGCGACCGGCGGCGTGCGTGCGCACCGCTTCCTCAAGGGTGAGACGGACGTGGTCGTCGCCTGGGTGGGTCCGCGCCCGGTCGGCGCGACCGGCACCGGTGAGCCGGTGGAGCTGCCGGCGGCGGATCCCCGTCGCGACGGCTCCGGCTTCGCGGTGATGCTCGGCCCAACCGTGGTCGGCCACGTGATCGAACGCGACTGATCTCAACCTGCCGTCCCCGGGGTGTGTCTCGCCCGAGGGATCCGCGCGACTTCCGGGTAGGTGCTGCCTCCGACATGCCGCGGGCGGCATCTACCGGAAGCTGCGCGGATCTTGACGTTCGCACCTCCGCATGATCGCGCTCGATCCTGGTTGTAGTGGTATCGGCGCGTCGGCGATACCACTCGATCCTGGATGGAGCACGATCATGTGGAGGGAGCCCCCGGGGCGGTATGGTGAGGGCTCCTGTTGCCGGTGATGGCCTGGGTGCGCCGCCAAGCACCTCTCACATGACCTTTCTTCTGTCCGGCGGAGTCGCCGACGCGGCGTGAGCGCCGCCATCCGGGTCCGGCCGAGGCGCGAGCTGCGTGCCGCCCGCCGACCCCGCCAGCATCGCTGCTGGGGCCACCTGATCGCCGCCCCGCTCTGGCCGCTGCACGGCGCGAACCTGGGCACCCTGCTGCGTACCTGCGACGCGGTCGGTGCCTGCCTGGCAGTGCCGCCGTTTCGGTGGGTGGACGAGGCTCTCGCCCGCGGCAACACCCTGCGCCGGCCGGGATGTGTCCACCGGGTCGGCAGCCCGCTGCGGTGGCTGGCCGACGAACGGGCCGCCGGTACCCGGCTCCTCGGGGTGGAGTTGGCCGACGAGGCCATTCGACTCGGTGATTTGCCGGCCGCCCGGGGGCGCACCGTGGTGCTGCTCGGGCACGAGTCGACAGGCATCCCGCCCGAGGCCCTCGACCACCTGGACGCGGCCGTGGAGATTCCCATGGTCGGGCACGGCCAGAGCCTGAACGTCGCCGTCGCCGGATCGCTGGTCCTCTACAAACTCGCCGGCCTTCTCTAGCCCACCTACGGTGGGGCTTGAGTTCAGGCCACGCCGACCGGGCGGAACTGGACGCTCACCCGGGGGCCGACCGGGCGGGCGGTTTTCGGGATGGCGTGTTCCCAGGTGCGTTGGCAGGAGCCGCCCATCACGATCAGGTCGCCGTGGCCCACCGGGAAGCGCAGGCTGTCGCCGCCGCCACGAGGGCGCAGCAGCAGCGGCCGGGGCGCGCCGAAGGAGACGATCGCGACGACCGTGTCGGTGTGCGCGGAGCGGCCGATGGTGTCGCCGTGCCAGGCCACGCTGTCGCGCCCCGAGCGGTAGAGGCACAGGCCGGCGGTGACGAACGGCTCGCCCAGCGCGGGGGCGTAGTGCCGGGTCAGCGCGGCCCGGGCCTCGGTGAGCACGGGATGCGGCAGTTGCCGGTCGCCGTCATACCAGCAGAGCAGGCGGGGCACGTCGACCTCGCTGTCGTACATGGTGCGCCGCTCGGCCCGCCAGGGGACCTCGGTGAGCAGGGTGTCGAGGACGGCGTCGGAGCCGTGCACCCAGCCGGGGAGGTGGTCGACCCAGGCGCCCCGGCTGAGCTGGTGGCGGCGGATCAGGCCGGGCAGCGGCCCCAGGGTCGGCCCGGTGTCGGCCAGGTCGAGCATCGACGGCTGGTAGGCGGCCTGCGTCATACGGCCACCCTAGCAGCACTTTCGTACACCCGTGCTAGCGGCGGACCGTTGCTGGTCGGCCGGGACCGGCGGCGGCGCGTACGGCGTCGAACACCGTTTCCACGACCCGGGACCGGCCCCGCCCGTCGACGGTGGACCAGGCCTGCGCGGCGAGCGTTGCGCGGCGCTGCGGTGAGCTGAGCAGCCCGAGCAGGGTCCGTGCCGCCGCCGCGCGGGCGGCGCGTCCGGCGACGCCGGCGGCGGTCAGCTCCGGCAACTCACCGAGGCCGGCGGCGAGGCCGTGCCGCACCACCCGGGTGTACGACTCGCGTTGGTTGTCGACCACGCACACCAGCGCGGCGGGTGCGCCGAGGCAGCAGAGTTCCCAGGTGGACGTGCCGGCGGCGCTGACCACCAGGTCGGCTTCGGTGATCAGGGCGGGCAGTGTGCTGGTGGGTGGCACCGGCCGGATGATCTGCCCGCGGCCGGGGGCGACGTCCTCGACCTCGGCCTCGATCTCGGGTCGGCCGACGATGACCGTGAGGTCCATCGGATGACCGGTGGCGACGAGCACCCGGGTCAGTACCGGTGCCGCGCCGACCGCGTCGGTGCCGCCGAAGAAGGCCAGCACCCGGGGTCGGCTGACAGTCGTGGCGGGCGGGGGCGCCGCCGGCCGGGCGGAGATCACGGAGTCGCGCAGCAGGGCGTAATCGCTCCCGGCGAGCAGTCGGCCCGGCAGGCCCGCCTGCCCCGGCAGGCCCGCCTGCCCCGGCAGGCCCGCCTGCCCCGGCAGGCCCGCCTGCCCCGGCGGCCCCGGCAGCCCTGGCAGCTCCGGCGGCTCCGCCGCGGAACCCAGGCCCGGCAGCTCCGCGCCGAAGTTCTGGTCGAGGTAGAGGTCGGCGACCTGGCCCCGAGTGTCCCCGTCGATGACGGCGAGGGTGAACACGCCGGCGGCGCGTAGCGCGCCCGCCCCGGCCGGGTCCAGCTCGTAGGAGTCGAGGACCAGCACGTCGAGGTGGTGTCGGCGGGCCGCCTCGACCAGCTCGGCCGGCGAGTCCGGGCCCGGGTGCAGGGGGATGCCCCGCGCGGCCAGCTCCGCGGTGGCCCAGGGGAGCCGTTCGACGGTGCCGAACACCGCGACGTGGGCGCCTCGGGCGAGGAATTCCTCGGCGAGTGCCAGGCAGCGGACGAGGTGGCCGACGCCCCGCCGGGGGCTGGCGTCGCAGCGCAGCCCGACCCGCGGCGTGTTCAGCACTCCTCCAGCCGCTTCTGTCGGACGTCGGCGTTGAGCGCACGCAGGTGGGGTTGCCCGTGCAGCCAGTCGGCGAGCTTGGCCAGCGGCACGCTGACGTCGCCGAAGTGGTCGACGACCGCGCTGACCAGCGCCCAGTCCCGCTCGGTGTCGAGGGTCAGCCGCAGCGCCGACAGGTCCGGGGTGAGCGTCACCCCGAGCACCCGGAACAGCTCTGGATGGGTGTACGCGTACGAGGTCACGTGCACCCGGTGATGATCGGTGGCGAGCCGGTCCAGGGTGCGCAGCGTCTCCGCCGCGATGATCTCCACGTCCAGGCCGCGGGGCAGGGTGCGGGCGATCGACGTGCTCGCGTAGTCGAGCCCGGGGACCGCCCGGTAGACCGCTGCGACCAGGGCGATGATCTCCGGGTCGAGCAGTGGGCAGTCGGCGGTGAACCGCATGACCGCGTCGCCCGGGTACGCCGCGAGCGCACCCACGAATCGGCCCAGCACGTCGTCGACGGGCCCGCGGTGGCACGCCACGCCCCACCGCGCGCACTCGGCCACCACGGCGTCGTCGACGGGGTCCGTGCTGGTCGCGACCACCAGGTCGGCCAGGACGCCGCTGTCGCATGCGGCGCGCACCACCCGGCCCAGCACGGAACGCCCGGCGAGCGGGCGGAGCACCTTGCCGGGCAGCCGGGACGAACCCATCCGGGCCTGCACGATGCCGACGATCCGGGCTCCCGCGCCGCCCGCCGAGGCCAGCCCGTCCGTCGGAGCCGCGCCGTGCGTCGGGGCCACCCCGTGCGTCGGGGCCGCCGCGTCCGTCGGGGCCACCTCGTGCGTCGGCGCCACCTCGCGCGTGGGAGGCACCCCGTCGGCCGGTACGCCGGTCACTGCTGCTCCTCCTTCGGGGTGAGCGCGGCGGTGGCCCGGCGCTTGGCGGCGCGGGCGCCCCGCTTGGCCAGCCGGGCCGGGGTGATGGCGAGTCGGCCGACCCGGTAGCTCAACGACCCGCTGAGCAGGCCGATTGTCGTCTCCGCCCTACGCAGCGCCCGTTCCCGTGAGGTGAGCAGCTCCTCGGTCCACGCGGTCAGTGCCGCCAGCCGGGCGAGTTCCTCGCGCTGGCGCAGCCACGCCTCGCGGAGCTGTTGGTAGCTGCGCGCGCCGACCGGCGGGTCGGTGGGTGTGACGGCGTGCAGCTCGGTGGCGAGGTGGATCCTGCCGTCGGTGTCCAGCCCGTGCAGCGCCGCGGCGATCGCCGCCTCGGCCTCCACCGCCTCGGCGACCGTCGCGCGGTCCAGGTCGTGGCCGGCGAGGCCGCCGAGCACCACGGTGAGGCCGGCGACGTCGAGGGTGGACGGCCACGGGTGGGCGTACCCGCCGGTGAGCAGGGCCGTCGCGAAGCGCCACAGCCCGCGGGCCAGCACCACGTCGGCGGGCAGCGCTTCGGTGGCCCGCCAGCTCGGGTCGAGCACCGCGTACCGCTCGCCGTCGACGACCACGTTGTCGGCGCTGGCGAGCGCCGCCGCGCCGGGGATCCGGCCGTCGGTGTCGGCCTGGTCAGCGAGCCAGCCCGCGTACCCGTGCAGCAGCGTGCGCAGGGTGGCCAGGTCGCGGCGCAGGGCCGCGTCGAGCAGCAGGGTACGCAGCAGTCGGCCGGCCGGCACCGGCCCGGACAGCGCGCCGGCGTCCCGGTACGCGGCCTCGCGACTGGCGAACGGCGCGGCGGCCGGCAGGTCCGTTTCGGTGGTCGCGATCCGCCCCCACCGCCATCCCGACGGGCCGTGCAGCACCTCCAGCACACCGATCCCGGGCCGCCCGGTCTGCACGAGCACCACCGGCAGGTCCCGGTCGACGGCCGGTGGGGTGGGATCCGCCGGGTCGGCGGGCCGGTGGGCGAGCACCAGCCAACCCGGCGCGAGGTCGGCGGCACGGCCGGCGTGCAGCGCGTCCACCGCCAGCCGGGACGGGTCCTGGAGCACGGTGTCGCTCGGGAAACCGGCGCACGCGCCGTGCAGCACCGCGTCGAAGAGCCCGGAGCCGGTGTCGGAGTCGAGGTGGCCGGCGTCGAGCAGCGCCGTCGGGGCGTCGGCGTCGGCGTACGCGGCCCAGCACGCGCCCGGCCGCAGCCCCGCCGCGGTGAGCCGCTCGCGGAGCTGGTCCCGGTTGGCCGGGTGGGTCCGGTCGAGGACCCCGCCGACCGTCCACGCGGAATCGTCCCGGCCGGCGTACCAGGGGGTGGTGGCGACGAGTCGGTGCAGGCCGAGCGGGTTGTCCACGCACAGCACCAGCGCGCCACCCGGACGCAGGGCGGCGACCAGTCGCGCCAGCACGCCGTCCCAACCGAGGCGGGCGCCCTCCACCGACTCCACCGGGTCCAGCCCGGCCGCGGCGATCACCACGTCGTACGTCTCGTCGTCGGGCAACCCGGCCGGCCCACCCACCACCAGGTGGGCGGCCCGCTGGGCGAGCGCGACCGCGTCCGGGTGGCTGCGCAGCAGGCCTGTCACCTCGGCGTGGCCGAGCTGGTCGAGCAGGGCCGGATCGTGTGGCCCGGCCACCAGCACCCGGGCGCCGGGCGGCACGAGCCGGGCGGCCAGCGCGGCGACGGGTCCACCGTCGGCCAGGCGCTGCCGCGGCAGGTCGGACCAGGCCAGCATCTCGCCACCGGGAAGGGTGATCCGGCCGGCGGGTGCCGTCGCAGAGGCTGTCGGGGAACCCCGCAGCGGCTGCGACGGGCCCAGCCGACGACCGGCGGCGTTGGAGTGTGGTCCGGATACAACACCGGTATCCGGACCACACTCCGCCTTGCCGGATCGCCGCCTGGACTCCGCCTCGCTCGCCCCCGGGTTCCCCGACAGCCTCTCAGTCGTCACTGTGGTCCTCTTCCTCCTGGAGGTTCGCCCAACCGAGCAGCTCCCGCAGCTCTGCCGGCGTGCAGCGGTGGTCGGTGCCCAGCTCGGCGCGGGCGATCTCGACCGCGGTGGGCATGTCGACCTCGGTGCCGTGCAGTTGCGGCCACTGCCGCCGGATGCGGGCCGTCCCGCCGAAGGTCGGGTCCTCGTTGGACAGGATCATCGGGTCGCCGTAGACCGCCGGTTCGCAGCCGGCCGCGATGCCGTAGAAGATCGCACTGGTCAGCCGGTTGGATGCTACCCGGCGGTGCCGACGCAGCTCGGTCAACTGCTTGTCGAGGAACTCCGGGTCGGTGTCCTTCCACCAGTGTCCCCGGTAGCCGTGGCAGATCACCCGGAAGCCGGCGCGCTCGTAGAGCCGGCGGACCTTGCGCATCCGGTACTCGTGCCAGTAGAGGCAGACGGTGACCGGGCCGGGCTCGGTGTCCTGGATCAGCGCGATCAACTTCCGGTGGTCGCCCTTGACGTGCTGGCCCTCCCACCCGTGGAACGGATACCAGATGGTGCCCTCCCGCTCCTCCGCCGGCGGGTCCTCGGGGCGCAGGGCCAGCAGGTAGGCGAACGGCGCGCCGATGACGACCACGTTGCGCCGCCCCACCGACCAGGCCCGCCGGCGGGTCTGTTCCGACCAGAGCAGGCTCGGGGCGCGCTCGGCGTACGGGTGACCGGGCGCCAGGCCGTCGCCGATGTTCCAGCCGTGCTGCACGTACCCGTTGATCCGCGGTGGGTGCCGGTCGCCGAGACCGGCGTAGCGGGCCAGCACGTGCGCGTGGCCGTAGAAGTGGTTGGCGTGGTGCATCAGGTTCCCATCAGGCGGCGGAACGCACCGAGCCGACCCGCAGGGCCGCGGTCAGCGCGTCGATGACGCGATCCTGCTCGGCGTCGCTGAGCCCCGGGTAGAGCGGCAGGGACAACTGCTGGGAGTAGAACGACTCGGCCACCGGGCAGGACCCGCGCCGGTAGCCGAGGTCGGCGAAGGCCGGATGCCAGTGCACCGGAAGGTAGTTGACCTGGACGCCGATGCCGGCGGCGCGCATCCGGTCGTACACCTCGCGGCGACGCCCGTCGAGCACGCGGATCGGGTAGAGGTGCCAGGCCGGCTCCGCCCAGGACCGCCGGGTCGGCCGGAGTACGCCGTCCAGGTCGGCAAGTGCCTCGTCGTAGCGGGCGACCAGGGCGGCGCGTCGGGCGGTGAACTCGCCGAGCCGGCGCAGTTGGCTGCGGCCCAGGGCGCAGAGCACGTCCGGCAGGCGGTAGTTCAGCCCGAACTCGTGCACCTCCTGGTGCCAGCCGCCCTCGTCGCCGAAGCGCAGCTCGTCGCGTTCGCGGACCACCCCGACGCCACGGAAGCGGCGGGCCCGCGTGAGGAGCCGCGGGTCCAGCGCGGCGACGGCGCCGCCCTCGGCGGTGGTCAGGTTCTTGGTGGGGAAGAACGAGAACGTGGTCAGGTCGGCGAGTGAGCCGACCGGCCGACCGTGGTACGTCCCGCCGATCGAGTGCGCCGCGTCGGCCAGGAGCAACGCGTCGCTGCCCGCGACCGAAGCGCGCAGCGCGTCGTAGTCGGCGGGGTGACCGGCGTAGTCGACCGCGGCGACTACCTTCGTCCGCGAGGTGACGGCGGCGGCGGCCGCGGCCGGGTCGAGGCAGAACGTCTCGTCGTCGACGTCGGCGAACACGATCGTCGCGCCGAGGGCTACCGCGCTGCTGGCGGTCGCCACGAACGTCATCGGAGGGACGACCACCTCGTCGCCCGGTCCGACGCCGGCCGCCGCGTACGCCACGTGCAGGGCCGCGGTGCCGTTGGCGACGGCGGCGACACCGACCCCGCCCGTCCACCGGGCGAGGTCGGCCTCGAAGGCGTCGACCTGCGGGCCGGTGGTGAGCCAGTCGCCGCGCAGCACGTCGGCGACGGCGGCGATGTCGTCCTCGGTGATCGAGTGTCGGCCGTACGGGAGCATCCCCGTCATGCGGTGAGGCCGAGCATGTCGCGCAGCTGCTCGACGGTGAGCCACTCGTCGTTGGTGTCCGACTGGTAGGCGAAGCCGTCCGGCACCGGGTCGCAGTCGACCGGCGGCTGGTAGCCCCAGGTCGCGATCGTCGGCTGGACGATGAACCGGCCGTCGGCGCGCAGCGTCCGGCGGCTGTCGTCGGGCGCGATCATCTCCTCGTGCAGTTTCTCGCCCGGCCGGATCCCGATCTCGTGGGTGGTGGCGTCCGGGGCCACGGCCTCGACCAGGTCGAGGATGCGCATGCTCGGGATGCGGGGCACGAACAACTCGCCGCCCTGCATCTGGTCGAACGAGTCCATGACGAACTGCACGGCCTGGTCGAGCGTGATCCAGAAACGGGTCATCCGCTTGTCGGTGATCGGCAGGCTCTTGCCCTCGGCGGCCAGCCGGCGGAACAGCGGGACGACCGAGCCGCGGCTACCCACCACGTTGCCGTAGCGCACCACGGCGAACCGGGTGGGGTGCTGGGCGGCGTAGTGGTTGGCCGAGACGAACAGCTTGTCGCCGACCAGCTTCGTCGCGCCGTACAGGTTGATCGGGCTGGACGCCTTGTCGGTGGAGAGCGCGATGACCTTCCGGACGCCGGCCTCGATCGCGGCGTCGACGACGTGCTGGGAACCGGTGATGTTCGTGGCGATGTACTCGGAGGGGTTGTACTCCGCGGTGTCCACCTGCTTGAGCGCGGCGGCGTGCACCACGTGGTCGACGCCGTGCATGGCCCGGGTGAGGCGGTGCCGGTCCCGGATGTCGCCGATGAACCACCGCAACCGGGGGTCGTCGCCGAGTTGCTGGCGCAGCTCGTACTGCTTGAGTTCGTCGCGGGAGAACACGACCACGCGGGCGGGGTCGGCCTCGGTGAGGATGTGCCGGAGGAAGGTCCTGCCGAAGGAACCCGTTCCCCCGGTGATCAGAATGGACGATCCATTCAACTCACTCAATGTGGTGCTCCCGTGATCGTGGATGAACGGGCGGCCCTCGGCCGGCCGACCGGGGTGAGACGCTAACCATGGCGGGTTAACTCCCCGACGCTCGCGGGTGAACCGCGCCCCCTGCTCCTGTGAATGCCGAGCACCGCGTAGGCAAACACTTCCGGTCGGCCCGTAACCGGCCTGACCAGGCCGGATCGGGCCGCTACAGTGACCGCGCGAGTGACCCGGCAGCCCGGTTTGCGGCCGGTCGCGCGTTCACCCGACATCCGCATCGGCTCGGTGCGAGCGGGTCACCCCACGCGTCACCGGCGCCGGCCGACAGGCCCGGCCGGTCCACGCGGGGACCGGTCCGGCCGGCAGTTCTGGAGGCGTTCATGGCATCCGGTAGCGACGTGATCGACCGGCCGGCGGCGCCGGCGCGGACACCGGACCCCGCACCCGCGCGGCGCTGGCTGGTGCCGCTGCTGCTCGTCGTCGGCTGGGTGCTCAGCGTCGCCTGGCGGATGTGGCTGTCCCGGCACATCGTGCTGCCGATCGCGCACACCGACGAGGACAGCTACCTCAACACCGCCCGCGCGCTGGCCGGCGGGCCGGGCGGCTTCAGCAGTGAGAACGACCTGCTGCGCCGGGTCGGTTACCCGATGCTCATCTCGCCGGCGTTCCTCGGGGACCGGGACTTCAGCGACAGCTACCGGATCGTCCAGCTGATCAACGCGATGGTGAACTCGACGCTGTTGCCGTTGGCGTACCTGCTCGGTCGCCGCCTGCTCGGGCTGCGCCGGTCGTACGCGCTGCTCGGCGCGGTCGCGGCGGCGACCCTGCCGGCCACCGCCTTCTACGCGGGCATCGCGATGATCGACACGGTGATGGCCCCGCTCGTCGTCGCCTGGCTGCTCGCCGTGCACCGCTGGATCTCCCGGCCCGGCCCGCTCGCCGCCGCCACCGTCGGCCTGCTGGTCGGCGGGTTCCACCTGCTGCACTCGCGCGGCCTGGTGATCGTGGCGGTGCACGCCGGACTGGTCCTGCTGCTGCTCGTCCGCCGCCGGATCGGCCCGCCCGCGGTGCTCGCCGCGCTGCTGCCGGTGCTCGCCATGGCGCTCGTCAACGCCGCCGCCATCCGCTACCTCGGCGACAGGGTCTATTTGCTCGGCAGCACCCCCGGCGGCGGCACGGTCGAGGCGGTCGCCTCCGTCCAGGGCGTGGTCCGCGTCGGCGCGGGCGTCGCCACCCAGCTCTGGTACCTCGTGGTGATCACGTTCGGGCTGGCGGGAGTGGCCTGGGCCGCCGCCGTGCGCGAACTGTGGCGTCCACGGCACGGCGACGCCGCCCGCTGGACGATGGGCGTGGCGCTCGTGGTGACCGTCGGGGTGGCCGGCGGGGCGTCGGTGATCCTGGCCGGCATCACCGGCAAGCCGCTGGACGCGATCTACGGCCGCTACGTGCAGATGCTGGCGCCGTTCTGGCTGCTGGTCGGGCTCGGGGTGCTGCTCACCGCCGGGCGCCGGGTGGTGCTGCGCCGGGCGGCCGTCGCGGTGGCCCTGCTGGTCGGCGGCGGTGCGCTGATCGCCGTCCGCCTCGCGTACGTGGCCAGCCAGGGCCACCGGTTGCGCTACGGCGGTTTCAGCGCGCCGGACCTGGCGGCGTTGACCGGGGGCTGGCGGGAGATGCGCCCGGTGCTCGGGTCACTCGTCGGGATCGGCGGCTGCCTGCTGCTCGTCGCCGCCGCGCTGGTGCCCCGACTGCGGTTGCCGATGTTCGGCGTGCTCGTCGTGGCCAACCTCGTCGCCATGCAGGTGATCGAGCACCGCGTCGTGCGGCCCGCCGTCGCGAGCACCGCTCCGACGCCCCGGGTCGCCGACGTCGGCGTACGCCCCGGCGAGCGGGTCTGGGCCTCGACCGGCGTGCACTACGCCCTGCGGTTCAACCTGAGCCACCAGGTGACCTGGACCGACGTCCGGTGGTTCGGCGAGCAGCCGCCGGCCGCGGCGCAGGTGGTGTTCGCCCGCTGGGCGCCCGGCCAGCCCGACGACTGGGACGGCGCCGCGTACGGCTTCGTCCGGCTCGGCGGCAACCCGGCGCAGCACTGGGCGGCCTGGCGACGGGCCTGACCCCGGTGGACACCGCTAGTCGTGAACGGCGGATGTCCACCGGGAACACCATCGGTTAATGCTTCGGGACCATGACCCGAATGGGTACGACAATCAGCGTTGGCGGCGGTCGGCCCGAGCCAGGGAAATCGGGATTACGGTGATTTCCCGACCGTCGGACAACTCCTGTCTCGGGGTGCCCTCGACGAATCGGAAACGCCGGTTCATCTGTCGTACGACGGTATTGTGACCGAGCACCTCGCCGTCGAGTCGGTCCAGGTGCAGCCCGTCGAAGGCGTACTCGACGGCCTCCCGCATGACCCCCAGC
Source organism: Micromonospora sp. DT231 (assembly GCF_049847025.1). Taxonomy (NCBI): domain Bacteria; kingdom Bacillati; phylum Actinomycetota; class Actinomycetes; order Micromonosporales; family Micromonosporaceae; genus Micromonospora; species Micromonospora sp. DT231. The sequence continues at coordinate 296,081 of NZ_JBNCNO010000003.1, forward strand.
CAGGCGGGCAGCGTCTCGTCCCGCCCGGCCAGCCCGTCGGCGTCCAGATAGAAGCCCCACGCACCGGTGCGAGGGCCGTCGAACCGCAGGTCGAAGAAGGTGACGACGCCACAGGGCCGGTCGTCGCGGACGTACACCAGCACCCGCCGGGACCTGTCGTCGCGGACCGCCGACCACCACCGGTCGTGCTCGTCGGCGGTGATTTCGTGGCTGGTCTTGCTGACCTGACGGTTCGTTTCCTGATTACGCCAGGACAACATCAGGTGAACGTCGTCCGCCGTCGCTTCGCGCAGCACGTGCGTCTCGCTTTCCTAGCTGTTCACGTCCGGTCGGAGCACCTTACCCGGGCGCACCGGGAAAGCAGATATGCATTCGTTGGGTTGTAGACTGCGCCGCATGAACGAATTGAGTCGCGCGCAGATCCGCGACCTCATGGCTCAGGTGCTGAAGAACCAGGACAAGGAGCTGCCCGCCGACGACGCGGCGCAGTTGCGGGAGATCGGGTTCCGGTCGCTCGACTTCTCCGAGCTGGCCCTGCGGGTGGAGGACGAGACGGGGGAGGAGCTCAACTTCGACGCCCCCGGCCTACGCCGCATCGCCACCGTCGGAGACGTCCTCGACTTCCTCGTCGAGCTTCAACACCAGTGACCGTCGCGACCGCGCGCGACACGGCACCCACGCCCCGGGAGCCGGCGGGCGCCGACAACCGGATCGTCGTCGGTGGCACCGCGCTGACCTGGCGGGCACTGCCCACACCGACGCTGCCCGACCCGGCCGCGGTGCTCGCCCACCGTGGCGTGCACGCGCTCACCGCCGCTCGGCAGCACGCCGTGCACGGCACCGAGCTACTGCTCAGCACCGCGAGTCGGGTCGACACGGCGATGCGCGCGGAGTTGCGGGAGGCCGGGTTCACCGTCGGCGTCCTCGACGACGACGGAGCACACCCGAGCGCGCCGGCCCGGCCCCGCGCCACCGAGGCCGGCCGGCTGTGGCTGCTGACCTCGGGCTCGACGGGGCGTCCCAAGCGGGTCGGGCACACCCTCGACACGTTGACCACCGTGCGGGCCGAGCAGCCCGACCGGACCTGGCTCTGCCCGTACGCGCCCGGCACGTACGCCTGGTGGCAGGTGGTCACCCTGTCGCTGACCCAGCCCGGCCAGCACCTCGTGGTGGTCGAGCCCGACGAGCTGGACGACTGGCCCGGCATCGCCGCCGCGTACGGGGTCGACGCCGCCTCCGGCACACCGACCTTCTGGCGGCGCACCCTCTACCGCGATGCCGCCGCGCTGGCCCGGGTGCCCCTGCGCCAGATCACCCTCGGCGGGGAGCCGGTGGACCAGGCGATCCTGGACCAGCTCCGGGACGTGTTCCCCTCGGCCCGGATCTCCTGGATCTACGCCTCGTCGGAGGTGGGAGCGTCAATTGTGGTGCACGACGGGCGCGCCGGCTTCCCGGTCGACTGGTTGGACCGGGACACCCCGGGCCGGCCCACGCTCTCCGTCCGCGACGACGAGCTGGTGGTCACCTCCCCGCACCACGGGGCCGGGCTGTCCGGCCCGATCCACACCGGGGACCGGGCGCAGGTGCTCGACGACCGGGTGCTGATCACCGGCCGCCTCGACTCCGACGAGATCAACGTCGGCGGCAGCAAGGTCTCCGCGGGCCTGGTCCGCGCAGTGCTGGCCGGGCATCCGGCGGTGGCCTGGGCCCGGGTGACCGGCCGCCGCGCCCCGGTGCTCGGCCGGATGGTGGTCGCCGAGGTGGTCCTCAGTCCCACCGACTCCACCGGCCCGCCTTCGGTCGGCACCTGTGTGCCCGACGAGGCCGCGCTTGTCCGCTGGTGCGCGGACCGGCTTCCCGAGCACGCGGTGCCCCGCCGGATCCGCGTGCTCACCGACATTCCCGTCAAGGAGACCCTGAAGAGCGATGTCTGATCCCGCCGTCACCCCGCTCGTCCCGCCCAGCACGGTGGTCCTCGTCTCCGGCGGTTCCCGGGGCCTGGGCCTGGCCATCGTCACCGACCTGCTCGACGCCGGCGTACGGGTGGCGGCGTTCGCCCGTACCGTCACGCCGGAGTTGGCGAAACTCGCCGCCGAACACCCCGACCGGGTGCACGTCGGCTCGGTGGACGTCACCGACCTGCGGGCCGCGCAGAGCTTCGTCCGCGAGGTGGAGCAACGCCTCGGCCCCATCGACGGCATCGTCAACAACGCCGCCGTCGGGCAGGACTCGTTGCACGTGCACACCGCCACCGACGACATCGCCCGGATCATCGAGACCAACCTGACCGCCCCGTTGCAGCTGACCCGGCTGGTGGTCCGCCGGATGCTCGGCAAGGGCATGCGCGGGCGGATCGTCAACATCACCTCGATCTGCGGGCAGCGCGGTTTTCCGGGCCTGGTCGCGTACTCCGCCACCAAGGGCGGCATGGACGCCGCCACCCGCTCGCTCGCCCGGGAGTTGGGCGGCCGGATGCTCGTCAACTCGGTCGCTCCCGGCTTCTTCGCCTCGGAGATGTCCGCCGTGCTCGGCCCGACCCAGCTCGACCAGATCGTGCGCCGCACCCCGACCGGTCACCTGACCGAGCCGGCGGAGGTCACGCCCGTGGTGCGGATGCTGCTGCGGGAGCACACGAACATCAACGGCCAGGTCATCGTGGTGGACGGTGCCGCCGCCATCTGACCTGGACCGGCAGCTCCGGCCCCGTCCGGTGCCGGGGCTGCTGGCCGTCGCCGAACGACACCTGCGCATCGGTGCTCCCGCCGCCCTGACCGACGCGGTGACCCGCAGTCACCTGGACGACGGACGCTGCGTCGGCTGGTACGGCCCGCGGACGCCGGGGTGGCGGGTGGCCATCGACGCGGAACGGGCCGACGCCCCGGTGCCCCCGGCGCTGGCCCGCAGGTTCGGCCTGGAGGACTTCTGGGCGCGGTGGACCCGCGCCGAGTGCTGCTGCAAGCTGACCAACGTGCCGGTGGCGGCGTGGTGGCGTCGCCACGGATTGAGTACGCCGGCCGACGGGTCCGCGGTCTGGCGGACCCTCTGGCTGGCCGACCTGGTGGTCACCGTCGGCTTCGTGCCCGACGATCGGGGTGCTGCTGTCGGTCGTCGATCCCGGTAGAGCTGCCCCCCGACGGTCGGACGACCGTCAGATCAGATCCCAGCTCAGGGGAGTGCCGCGGGAGACGTCGGTGGTGAAGGTGCGGCCCAACACCCGGTCGATCTCCACGGGGGGCAGGCCGCCGGCCGGCCGGATCGAGCGCACGTTCTGCGCGGACACCTGGTCACCGGCGCGCACGTCCTCGACCACGAAGAGCGAGCGGCGGAACCGCAGTCCCTCCCGCTCGGCCGGGGTCGGGCCGATCGCGGTGCCACCCAGCGCCTCGTACGCCCGGCCGGACTCGGCGACGAGCGCCGTCAGCTCCGCAGGGTTCAGCGAGAAGTCCGAGTCCACGCCGCCGTCGGCACGATCCAGCGTGACGTGCTTCTCGACGAAACAGGCGCCGAGCGCCACCGAGGCGACCGCCACCCCGATGCCGGGCGTGTGGTCGGAGAGCCCGACCGGCACGTCGAACGCGCCCGCCAGCACCGGCAGCCGGCGCAGGTTACTGTCGGCCGGCGGCGCCGGGTAGGACGCGGTGCAGGCCAGCAGGACGATGCCCGCCGCGCCCGCGTCCCGGGCGGTGCGTACCGCGGCGTCGATCTCGGCGACCGTCGCCATCCCCGTGGAGATCACCATCGGCTTGCCGGTGCTGGCCACGAGCCGGATCAGCGGCAGGTCGACAAGCTCCGAAGATGCGATCTTGTACGCCGGCGCGTCCAGCGACTCCAGCAGCTCCACGGCGGTCGCGTCGAACGGTGACGAGAAGACGGTCAGCCCACGCTCGCGGGCCCGCTCGAAGATCGGCGCGTGCCACTCGTACGGGGTGTGCGCCCGCTCGTAGAGGCGGTACAGGTTCTCCCCGCCCCACAACTCGTGCCCGGTGGAGATCCGGAACGCCGGGGTGTCGACGTCGATCGTGATCGTGTCGGGCCGGTACGTCTGGAGCTTCAGCGCGTGCGCCCCGCTCTCGGCCACCGCGTCGACGATGGCCAGCGCCCGGTTCAGATCACCGTTGTGGTTGCCGGACATCTCGGCCACCACGAACGGTCGCTCCCCGGCACCGACCAGGTGCGGTCCGATCTTGACTGTCGCCGTCATTCCGACCTCTGCTCAGGTTTGCCCGCACCCGCGTGCGGTGGTGCCGCTGTCGTCGTCCACCCGGCGGGCGGACGACCTGGAAAACCGGTGCGCCGGGAGTCGCTCCGGCTCCCGGCGTGGTGTGCGGTGGTCACGGCAGGCGGCTCCCGGCCAGCGCGTCGCGCCGATCCGCCGTGTTCCCGCCGTCCCGCGTCGTCGCGACGTCCGCCCCTCGCCCCGGGTCCTCGTCGGCGTTCACCGGGCTGGCCGCGGTGCCGACGCCACCCGCCGGGGCGCCGCGGCGCAGACGACCGGCGACCCGGTGCGCCTGGCGCAGCGCCGAGTACGCCAGCCAGTCACCGCGCCCGACGAGGCGGTGCTTGAGCCCGGTCACCCCGGTGGGCAGCGGATAGCCGCCGGTGGGCAGGTACCGGCGGTAGTGCGCGGCGGCCCGGCGGAAGAAGTCCCGCCGCAGGTGCGGGTGCAGCCGGTCGTCGTTGCCCACCACCACCAGGTAGTGGCTGATCATCAGCTGGAACAACTCGGCCCGCAACCGCTCGTCGGGGTGCCTGCGGGCGACCCAGTCCAACAGGCGCTCGTACTGGGCGAACGCGTCGAAGTGCCGGCCACTGCGGGTGGAGGTGATCGCGCCGTGCCGGCCCTGCCGGTACAGGTAGCAGACCCGGTCCAGCACGGAGATCTTCTCCGCGCCGATCAGCAGCGGGTGGCTGAACGGGATGTCCTCGTACCAGCCGGGGAAGAACCGCAGCTCCAACTGGTCCAGGAAGTCCCTGCGGACCACCTTGTTCCAGGCGGTGTGCTGCACCCGCAGCAGGTGCGGCTGGTCGTCGAGGCGGGTCACGTCGGCGATCCCGCGCAGCAGGTGACTGCTCGCGTCGACCTCCCGCCGGCCGTCCTCGTGCACCCGCAGGTGATCCAGCATCAGCACGTCGGGCTGGTGCTGGCGCAGCCGGTCCAGCACCGCCGGGATCGTGCCGGGCGGCACCCAGTCGTCGCTGTCGATGAACCAGACGTACCGGCCGGTGGCCACGTCGAGCCCCGCGTTGCGGGCCAGACCCAGACCCACGTTGCTGCTCAGGTGCACGACGCGGACCCGGTCGTGGCCGGCGGCGTACGAGCGGAGCATCTCGCCGCAGCCGTCCGGGGAGGCGTCGTCGACGGCGATCAACTCGACCGCGTCCGACTCGCCGGCCGGGATGTCGGCCCGGATCGACTCGAGGCACTGGTACAGGTACGCCTCGACGCCGTACACGGGCACGACGATGCTCAGCAGCGGTGCGTGCGTCGGCTCATTGACCACGCCCGCCACCTTCGACGACCCGGGTGGCCGGCCCCGGAACCGCACGTGACCGCCGATGGTGGAGTCGCTGAACTCCCACCCAGCGGAAGGTTAACGCCGCCCGCCCCACCACGCCCGGGACCGGTGGGACTCGTCCGGTTCACCCGGGAGTGACCCGGTAGGGTGCCCCGGGTGCGGCCCCGCCGGGCCGTCGCGGGCGTCGCCGCCGGGCCGTCCACGCCGTGCCGAGGAGGATACGAACGTGCTGGTGACCCTGCCAAGCCTCGGTATCCGCTCATGACGAGCGCCGCCGCGCCGTCGACCGCCCGGCCCGCCCCCGCACCGCTCCGGCTGCCCTCGCTGACCGGGCTGCGCTGGATCGCCGCGCTGCTGGTCTTCGGGTTCCACGCGGGCACCATGCGGATCATCGCCGAGCCGGACTACAAGGCCGTTGTCGACAAGCTGTTCGGCCTCGGCCTGTCCGGGGTGCAGTTCTTCTTCATCCTCAGCGGGTTCGTGCTGGTCTGGTCGGCCCGGGTCGGCGACTCCCGGCGTACCTTCTGGCGGCGTCGGATTGCCAAGATCTACCCCAACCACCTGGTGCTGTTCGGGGCGACGTTGCTCGTCGCCTGGTGGTTCGCCGACCCGGTCCTGCCGGCGGCCGCGTTGGAGAACGTGCTGCTGTTGCAGGCGTGGGATCCCCGGCCGGGCTGGTTCTACAGCCTCAACACGGTGAGCTGGTCGCTCTCCTGCGAGTTCTTCTTCTACCTCTGCCTGCCGCTGGCGCTGCCGCTGCTGCGCCGGGCCCGGCCGAAGCTACTCGTGGTGCTGATCGTCGCGCTGCCCCTGCTGATCCTCGCGCTCTGGCCGGCCCAGCACCTGGTGCCGGAGGTGAGCCGGTGGTGGTTCACCCAGATCTTCCCGCCGGTCCGGTCGCTGGAGTTCTGGCTGGGCGCGGTGGCGGCCGAGTTGATGCGCCGGGGACTCTGGCGCGGCCCGGGGCTGACCTGGGCCAGCGTCATCTTCGTGGGCACCTGGGCGGTTGCCACGCAGTGGATTCCCGCGGAGCTGTGGACCACGCTGCTCGCGGTCACGTACCTGCTGGTGATCACCGCCGCCGCGGACGCGGACGTGCGGGACCGGCGGTCGCCGTGGCGGTCCCGCCCGCTGGTCTGGCTCGGCGAGGTCTCCTTCGCCTTCTACCTGGTCCACGTGTTGGTGATGACGAGCGTGCTGCGCTTCACCGGCGACTGGGGGACCGGCTTCGAGGGCTGGCGCGGCCCGGTCGTGGTGCTCGGTTTCCTGCTGGTGACACTGCTCCTCGCCGGGCTGCTGCATCGCTACGTCGAAACCCCGATGATGCGCCGGCTCGCACCGCGCCGTCCGGCCCGAGCGGCGTCCGTCCCCGGACAACGCACGGCCGGCAGCCGGGCCGCCGGCAACGACGCCCCCGAGACCGGCGTGGGGACCCGCACCGAGGCCGGCGGGCCCGACCAGACCGACAATCGATCCACGTACGCGGACACGCGCTGACGCCATCCACCCTGGTCAGCGGGCTCGGCGCGGCGCGCGTCGACACGCCCGTGGTCGATGCGCCCGGGTCGGCACGACGGTAGCGTGGGGACGTGCTTCCGGTCGCGTTCACCTGTCCCCTGTGGTGGGTGGCGCGCTGGGCGACCCGGGTGCTGACCAGCCTCGCCGTCGTCGCGGCCCTGGCGCTCGGCGCCGGCCCGAACCCGTCCGCCGCGCCGAACCCGTCCGCCGCGTCGAGCCTGAGTGCCGTGCCGAGCCTGAGTGCCGCGCCGAGCCTGAGTGCCGCGTCGAGCCTGAGTGCCGCGTCGAGCCTGAGTGCCGCGTCGAGCCTGAGCGCCGCGCCGACCGTGGGCGCCGGGCCGAGTGCGGGTGTCGCCGGGGAGGCCTCCCCGGCCTGGTCGGTCGACGCGCAACCGGCGCTCCCCGGCGGTCAGGGCGCCGTCGTGACCGGCGCGCTGCCGGTGCGCGCGGCCGGGTCCGACCGGCTGCCCCTCGTCGACGGCTCCCGCAGCCGGGCGCCCCGGGGTCCACCCGGGCGCTGAGCCACCGGGACGAGCGTCCCGTCGCCGCGCCCTGTCGACAGACCAGCTCCGCACCCCGCCGACCCGTGGCCCGCCCGTGGCCAGGGGACTCGCGGGGCCCTCATCGCTCTGCTTCCTCCGCGAGGTGCCGACCATGGAGACCGCCGTCTTCTACCAGTTCGTAACCGAGGTACCGCAGGCCGCCGCCATCTGGTCGGCCCTGTTCCTCCTGGCGCTGGGCGTGCTCGCCGTGCTGGTCGCCAGGCCCGAACGGGACCGGCCCATCGGTGACCCGTCGCCGGCCGTACCGACCGCCCGCGAGGTGGCCGCGGCCGAGGTCGTCGACAGGCGCCGGTACGCCGAGGAGGTGGCTGTCGCCGCGGCCGGCGCGGCCAGGACGGCCCAGCGGCGGCGCGATGCCTGGCTGATCAGTCAGGAGCAGGCGGAACGGGCCTGGGCGCGGTACGACGAGGCGGACGCCGCCGCGCGCCGCTTCGCGGGATCCGGGGCGCTGCCCACCCCGGGCACCCCCCGCACCCCGGCCGAGTACGCCGCCCGGGAGCGCTACCTGCACCGTGCGGCGACGGCGGCGTACTGGCGGGGCGACCTGAGCATGGCGCAGCTCAGCGACGTGTTCGGGCGGCGGCACGGCTGGGATCCCCGGCGGCACCCGGTCGAGCAGGAAGCGCTGCTCAGCCGGGCGATCCGGGACGCGCGACGGGCCGACCACCAGGCCGCCGCCGACGCGGAGCGGGCCGCCTGGCGGGCCGCGGAACTGGCCGCCGAGTCGGCGCGCGCCCTTGTCCAGGAGGCGGCTTTGGCAGCGGCCCGGCTGCGGCCCAGCCGGGCACCGGCCCGCCGGCTGGTGCCCGGGGCTGCCCGCCCCGCCGTCGTGACACGCTGGCGTCCCGCCCGTGCGGGTTGAGCTCGATCCGTTATGTGAGCCCGCTCACCGCATTCCGAAATCGGGCGTCCGGCACGATCGGCTCGATTGTTCCCGGGATTGTGGCCGCACTTTTGGCGACCTGTCCGGTTGTCGCCCGTAGGCGTCACCGTAACCGCTTGTCCCATCGAGTCACGTCATCGGCCAGACGCGGAGAAATTGCTGCGCCGATCCGGGTTTACGCAGGTGAACCTGGCTTGGCAGGGTGTGAACGGGCCAGTAGTGTCGTCCCGTCCGGTGCGGTAACCGATCGCAAGAGGCGACGCCGCGCCGACCCGCTTAATCGTGATGAACGAACCGGGGACCCATCAGTAAGTCCGGGGTGAATCCGCGAGCCACGGCCCGCGGTAGGGCGATCTTCCCGCCCGAATCCGTCAGCTAACCCGGTAGGCGGTCTCGGAAGGAGTTCCATCCTCGTGCAGCATCTCTCCACCCCTCGGCTGTTCCCTCGCCTCCACGGCGCAGCGGTGCCCCCGCTCATCGGTCACGTGACGGTGAGCTGACCCCCGGGTCATCGCCCAACCGCCCGGCCACGCCGGGTGTTCCCCTGAGCGGTTCACCATCCGCGGACCATCGTCCGCGCGCTGGCCCCTGCCCGGATACCGGCCCGGCCCCGGTGTGCCGCTCTCCCCCCCGATCCGTGGAGGACCCCGTGAAGCACACCATGCAGCGTCAGCTCCGCCGCATCGCCACCCAGCGCCCGTACCAGATCGCCGCCGCCTCCGCCGCGGCCCTCGTGATCGCCACCACCACCGGCACCCTGCTCGCCACCACCGACGACGCGCCGGCCGGCCAGCGCACCGCGACCACTGTCGCCGAGATGCGCAGCGACGTCGCCGCCTCCCGTGGCGAGGTGCGAGACGCCTCCCCGTCGGCCAGCGCCGCGCCGACGAGCGCCGCCCCGGCCACCAGCGCCGCCGCGCCCGCCGCCAAGGCGAGCAGCAACCCGGACCTGACCCGCAAGCCGGAGCGGCCGAAGCCGCCGGCGACAAAGGTGCTCGACTACGAGTACGAGGCGCAGAACACCTACTACAACTGCGGCCCGGCGGCCACCCGCAACGCGCTCAGCGCCACCGGGATCGACCGTACCCAGGAGGAACTCGGCGCCGAACTGGGCACCACCGAGATGGGCACCAACTCGGCCGAGGACACCACGCGGGTGCTCAACGCCGAGGTGAAGGGCTCCCCGTACCGGACCCGGATGTTCGCCGGCGCGCCCAGCCCGGCCCAGATGGACCGCCTCCAGGCCGACGTCGTCAAGGCCATCACCGACGGCCGGGGCGTGGTCGCCAACGTCGTCGGGGACGCCACCGACACCGACGGCAGCTGGCACTCCTACGGCGGGGGGCACTACGTCGCCGTCGTGGGTTACAAGGACAACGGCCGCACGGTACGCATCGCCGACTCGGCGAACCCGTCCGACCCGTCGTACTGGATCACCACGATCGACCTGGCCAACTGGATCGCCAGCCGGGGCTACTCCGCCTGACCCAGGCACGCTGACCGCCACGGGCGCCGTCCCTCACGAGGGGCCGGCGCCCGTGGCGTCTCTCCCGCCGGTCCGGGGTACGCCCCCGTCGACGACTCTCGTCCGGGACCGTGAACCGTGGGAGACTGCGGCCGTGGTGGATGAATCGGGTGGTCACACCGGTCGACGGCCGGTCCTGCTGCTGTTGCACGGCATGGGGGCGACCGGTGACGTGTGGTTGCCGTGGGCGCCGCACCTGGAACGACACTGGCCCGGCCGGTGGCTGGCACCGGACCTCGCCGGCCACGGCTGGACGCCGCCGCTGCCGTCGTACTCCTTCGCCGGTTTCGCCCGGCGGATCGCGCCGGCCCTCGCCCTCGACGATCGTCTCGTCGTGCTCGGGCACTCGCTGGGTGGTGTGGTCGGCCTCGCGTTGGCCGCGCGCGACGCCGGGATGCCCGTGGACGCGGTGGTCGGGTTGGGGATCAAGGCGCTCTGGTCACCCGCCGAGCTGGACCGCGCCGCCGAGTTGGCCGCCCGCCCGGTGAGCTGGTTCGCCAGCCGCACCGAGGCGGCCCGCCGCTACCTGCGTGTCTCCGGGCTGGCCGGCCTGCTCCCGCCGGACCACCCGGTGGTGGACGCTGGCCTCCGTCAGGTCGACGGCCGGTGGCGTCTCGCCATGGATCCGAACGCCTTCGCCGTCGGCGAGCCCGACCTGAGCGCGCTGCTGGCGGCGATCGACGTGCCGGTGCTGCTGGCGCGCGGCGAGCACGATCCGATGGTCACCGACGCGCAGCTCAAGGAGTACGGCGTACCGGTCGCCACACTGCCCGGTCTCGGCCACAACGCGCACGTGGAGGATCCGGCGGCCGTCCTGGCGCTGCTGGACGCGTACCGCTGAGCTTCGTCGGGGTGATAAACCCGTAGTGCCGCCCCACCCCGACGCCTACCATTCCGCGGTGATGTCCCCTGTCGAGCAAGCCCTGGTCACGAGCGTGAGCCTGAACGTCGTCGACACCCGACTCGACGACGCGGCGCGTCGCTGCCGGCCGCTCGTCGCGTCGCTCGGCGCGGTGAGCCTCACCGCGTCCCGAACCGAGGTCGACGGCCCCCGCGCCGGGGTGAACCTGGACCTCGGGCTGACGCCGGCCTCCCCGTCGGCGTCCGGCGGGGAGGCGGTACGCCAGGTCGTCGCACCGCTGCTGGAGCGCTTCCGGTGGGGCCGTGGCGACCTCGACATCTCCGACACGGCTGCCGGCCATCCGTGGGGTTTCGCCGCCGGTCCCGAGCGGACGACCGACGGCGTGACGCCGTTGAGCGTGTCCGTCGGCGCGGTCGGTGACACTCCGGAGGAGTGGTGGGATCCGCCGGAGTGGCTGCCCGCCGACGCACCCGTCCGGTCCGTCCGGCGACGGGTCAGGCGACTGCCGGCAGCGGCGTCCGACGACGACGTGGTGGCCCGGGTGCACGCCCGGCTGACGGCCCCGGATCTCGACACCGCCCTGGTCCGCTGCCTTTCACTGCTCGGACGGGCGGACGTCTGGTCCGTCGACCTCCACCCGGTGGCGGTCGACGGGGGCGGCGTGTGGGGTCTGGCCCTGCTCCTGGTGCTGCCCCTGGTCGACGTGTCACCGCAGGCTCCCTTCGGGACCGGGGTGGACGCCCTCGCCGCCGAGTTCGGATTCCTGACGGGGCGCCTGCGCAGGTCACCGCTCGGCGTCTGGATGGTGGCGGCGATGGAGGCGGACCGACCACTCACCGAAGACCCGACGGTCGAGGCGCTGTACGTGCGGACCGGCATCGACCCGTTCGACCCGGGGCCGGTCGACCGGCCGGTGGAGACCCGGGAGATGGCGCTGAGTGAGGACGGTCCGGACGAGGCCGAGTTGATCAGCGCGATCGAGGAGGCGTTGCGGGACGCCGTACGGGTCGTGCTGACCGTCGACGTCGTCGGCCCGGTCGCGGACGCCACGGCCGTCGTCCGGGACGTCGTCGGGTTGGACGAGGAGGACATCGAGTCGGTCGGTAGCGAGACCCTCGCCGACGGGCGGCGGAGAATCGTGGCACACCTCGGGGCCACGCTGATGGGCGCCGAGGAGGTGCTGCGGTTCGTCGTCGCCTCCTCCGCACTCCAGCCGTGGGAGTTGTCGCTCCCCGAGTCGGCCGACGGCATCGCGACAGCCGAGTGGCACGCGCCGGCCGGCACGTCCGGGATCGTCCGGATCGAGCTGAACGCGGGGGATCGGCTCGGCCTGCGCTAGCCGCGTACCCTAGCCCTCTCGCCGGGCCCGACAGGCGGGGTCAGGCGAGGGGGGAGAGCTGCGGCGCACGCTCGGCCGCGGGGTCCTCCGTCGCCGCCAGCTCCCGGCGGGCGGCGGTCAGGAACGCCTCGGCGTACGACTCGGCGGGGAAGTCACCCAGGTAGCGCCGGCGGGTGGCCCAGCGCTCCGCCGCCAGCGGATCGGTGTCCAGCAGCGCGGTCAGCACCTCGTCCACGTTGGACAGGTCCCGACGCAGCACGTAACCCGACGCGGCCAACGGGAACCGCTCGGCGAACCTGTCGCCCTCGTCACCCATGTCGGTGACCGCGTACGGCTTGCTGGAGTAGAGGTAGTCCGAGATCACCCCGGACACGTCGGAGATCAGCGCGTCCGAGGAGTTCACACACTCGGTCAGGCTCAGCTCGCGGGCCGCCGCGCCGACGACGTGCGGGCGCCCGCTGCGGGCCCGGTCGGCGACGAGCAACTCGGTCAGCCGGCCCAACTGGCGTGCCGACGCCGGGTTCTGCGTCGTGTACGGGTGGGGGCGCAGGATCACCGTCGCGCCGCGCTCCAGGAGCCGACGCAGCAGCCCCTCGGCCACCGGCAACGAGCAGTAGTCGGCGTCGGCGTGGTGCCCGGTCCAGGTCGGGGTGTAGAGCACCGTCGGGTTGGCCAACCCCCGGGCCGGCTCGGGGCGTACCTCGATCGACTCCACCTGCGGGCGGCCCACCACCACGAACTTGTCCGCCGGGATCCGCACGCCCGCGCGGGCGTACCTGTCGATCGCGGCCGGCCCGGCCACGAAGATCCGGTCGAAGATCCCGGACACCGGGTTGGCGCTCGGCGCCTTGTCGCTGTCGCCGTGGTGCAACTGGACGTGGGTGAGCTGGGTGAAGCGGATGCAGTGGCTGTTCTTCGCCCCGTGGTTGACGTAGAACGCGGCCCGCAGGCTCGGCACCAGCGCCTCGTCCATCGCCCGCAGGGTGGGGCAGTAGACCACCGGCGCGTCGGTGGCCGCGGCGATCGGGGCCAGGAACTCCGGCTCGCGCAGCACGACGAGGAACGGCCGGCCGATCCGCCGCAGATACGGCAGCCACATGGTGACCTGGTATTCCGAGCCGGGCGGCGCGGAGAAGTAGAGCAGGAACTCCGGCTGGTGGCGGCGCAGCGCGCGGGCCACCGGCCCGCCACCGGCTCCCGGCCGGAACCGCCGCCGGGCCAGGTCCAGGGCGACAGCCCCGGTGCCCGCGCCGACCAGCAGGCTCGCGGCCAACGCCACGCCGGCCGGCAGGGTGCGCGCGGCGGCGAGCGCCAGGACGGCGAGCAGCCCGAGCAGTACGGTGCCGAGCCGGTCGGCGACCAGCGGCGTCCAGGCGCGGACCGGCAGGTTGGCCGCGCGGATCTCCAGGTTGCCGGCGGTACGCAGCGGCCCCACCAGCAGCACCAGCCCCAGCAGGACCAGGGCGGTGGCGACGAGCGTGAGGTTGAGCCCGTCGTCGAGCCGCCGGGAGTATCCGACCAGGATCGCGGCGGCGACAAGAGTCGTCTCCGCGACGAGGTCGGCGCCGGGCCGGATCCGCTGCTCGGCCGCCGAGGCGACGAGCGCGGCGACGGCCAGCGCCAGCCCCCAGCCGGTGGCGCCGGTGAGCGCCAGCACGACAAAGGCCAGCACGGCCAACCCGGTGCTCAGGCACCGGGCGGCCAGCTTTCGGACCAGGTCGCCGCGCATGTCGCTCCGTTCGTGGTTCCGCCGCCGGTAGGTGTCAGCTCGTCGACGCCGCGCCGGCCGGCGCCTGGAGGAGACTCGGCCCGGTCTGGGCCGGCACGCTCGGCGTGGGCCCGTCGCCGGGCGCCCGGCGTACGTCGATGACCTGGCCGGTCAGGTCGGAGATCAGCACGTCCAGCGACGACTGGGCGACGGCCTCGGCGGCGAGCAGGGTGTGCTCCGGCTCCTCGCCGAAGGCCCGCGTCCGCATCGGCGTGGCGGTCCGCTCCGGGTTGATGCAGTTGACGCGCACGCCGACGTCGGCCCACTCGTCGGCGAGCGCCTGGGTGAGGTTGACCAGGGCCGCCTTGGTGGCCGAGTAGAGCGCGTAGCGGGCCCGCCCCCGGGTGTAGGAGCTGGACGTGTAGAGCAGCAGCTGGCCCTTGGTCTGCTGGAGGTAGGGCAGCGCCTGGCGGGCGATTGTCACCGGGCCGACGAAGTTGACCTGGAGCAGCCGGTCCATCGTCTCCTCGTCCATCTCGGCGAGGGCGCCCTTCTCCAGGATGCCGGCGGTGACCACCACGTGGTCGATCCGGCCGGTGGCCTCGAAGGCGGTCGTCAGCGCGGCCTCGACGTCGGCGGCCCGCTCCACGTGGGTGCCGGTGCTGGAACGGCTGAACGGGAAGACCTGGGCGCCGTAGCGCCGGGCCAGCTCGGTCAGCTCGTGGCCGATGCCGTAGCTGCCGCCGAACACCACGATGGTGCGGCCGGTCAGCTCCTCGCTGTAGCTGCGGTGGTCGGTCAGCCGGGGCGCCTGCGCCGCGGCGAGCTGGAAGAGCTTGTCCGCCAGGTGCACGTCGACCGGGTGGGTGACCTTGATGTTCTCGTCCGAGCCGTCGATCACCTTGATCGGGGTGCCGGGCAGGTAGCGCAGCACCACGCCGCAGTCGTCGGTGGCGGCGAAGTCCCTGTCGTCCTCGGCGATCCGGTACGCCTCGCGGATGGTGGGGGAGCGGAACGCCTGCGGGGTCTGCCCACGGCGCAGCCGGGAGCGCACCGGGATGTCGGTGATGCAGTCGTTGTCGTCCACCTGGATGATCGTGTCCGCGGACGGGATGGCCACGTCCACGGCGTCGTAGGTCCACAGCGCGTTGACGCACTCGCGCACGATCCGGCCGCTGAGCAGTGGGCGGACCGCGTCGTGGAAGAGGATGTTGCAGTCCTCCGGGCCGACCGCGTCCAGCGCGATCCGGGTGGTGGCGTTGCGGGTGTCGCCGCCCTCGATCACCTTGCTGACCTTGCGCAGGCCGGCCTTCTCGACGATCTGCTGGGCGTCGTCGACGTGGCCGGTCGCCATCAGCACGATGATCTCGTCGATCTCCGGCGCCGCCTCGAAGACCGCCAGGGTGTGCTCGATGATCGGCTTGCCGGCGATCTTGAGGAGCTGCTTGGGGATGCCGAGGCCCAGTCGGGTCCCGGTGCCTCCGGCCAGAACCACGGCCACCGTCCGCGAGGGCCGCCACGGCGTCGAGGTCCCCGCTGCGGCGTCCGGGCCAGTGGTCTGGTCCTGCGTCATTGCCGGATCCTCACTCTCTTCGGATGCGTTAACGGAAGGTTCCGCCCGAGCGGCGACGGAATGAACCTTAACGCGCGGACCGCGCCGCCCCAACGCGGGCGACGCGGTCCATGGCGTCGTGTCGATGCAGGCTGTCTACTTGCTGTTCGCGTACGCCTCGTAGGCCCGGATGACCTCGTCGGTGGGCCCGTCCATCCGCAGGACGCCCGATTCCAACCAGATCGTTCGTTCGCAGGTGTCGCGTACGGAGGAGAGCTGGTGGCTGACGAGGAACACCGTGCCCGCGCCCTCCCGCAGCTCCCGTACCCGCTGCTCACTGCGCTTGCGGAAGCCCTTGTCGCCGGTGGCGAGCGCCTCGTCGATGAGCAGCACGTCGTGCTTCTTCGCGGCGGCGATGGAGAACCGCAGCCGCGCCGCCATGCCCGAGGAGTACGTCCGCATCGGCAGGCTGGCGAAGTCGCCCCGCTCGTTGATCCCGGAGAACTCGATGATCCCGGCGGCCTGTTGGGCCACGTCGTCCGGGTGCATGCCCATGGCCAGGCAGCCGAGGGTGACGTTGCGCTCGCCGGAGAGGTCGTTGAGCAGGGCGGCGTTCACGCCCAGCAGCGACGGTTGCCCCTGGGTGTGGATCGCGCCCCGGTTGACCGGCAGCAGGCCGGCGATGGCCCGCAGGATGGTGGACTTGCCGGAGCCGTTGCTGCCGATCAGCCCGATCGCCTCGCCCCGGTACGCGGTGAAGGAGACGCCCTTGACGGCGTGCACCTCCCGGATGTTCGGGGCGTGGGTGCGCTTGACCAACCGGCGCAGCGCGGCCACCGGGGTGGTGCCACCGCCGGCGCCCTGGTGCACCCGGTAGATGATGTGCGCGTCGTCGACCACCACGGTCGGGATGCGCTCCTGGGCCGCGGTCATCGTCGCGGTCGCCTCGGTGGGGGCCTCGAAGTGCTCAACCACGGCCGTACTCCTGTTCGCCGCGCCAGAAGTAGATGAAACCGCCCAAGCCGGCGAGCAGCGCCCACCCGCCGCCGACCAGCCAGAGCTGGGCCAGCGACTCGTTGAGCAGCGGTGCCTCCTCCAGCAGCGTGTACCGCGCAAGCTCGATGTAGACGAGCAGCGGGTTGTACTGCACGAGCGTCGTCGCCCAGCTCGGCAGCCGCTCGAAGAGGCTGACGTTGTAGAGGACGCCGGAGCCGTACATCCAGGTGCGCATGATGAACGGCATGACCTGCTTGAGGTCGCTCGACTTGCTGCCCAACCGCGCCACCACGAGGACGACGCCGGCGTTGAACACCGCCTGGAGGAACAGGGCCGGCACCAGCAGCAGCCACTTCAACGTGATCGGCTCGCCGGTGACGAGCACGATGCCGATCAACACCACCATCGACGCCAGCAGTTGCTGGAACTGCGTCAACGTCGTGGACAGCGGCAGGCTGGCCCGGGGGAAGTGCAGCGCCCGGATCAGCCCCAGGTTGCTGCTGATCGCCTGGGTGCCGGCCAGGACGGCGCTCTGGGTGAAGTTGAAGATGAACAGCCCGGTGGTGAGGTAGGCGATGTAGTTCGGCATGTCGTTCTGTGCCAGCACCACCCCGAAGATCAGGTAGTAGACCGCCGCGTTGGTCAGCGGGGTGAGCACCTGCCAGAGCTGGCCCAGCTTGGCGTTGCTGTAGGAGGCGACCAGCTTGGCGTTGGCGTACGCGGCGATGAAGTGCCGGTAGGCCCACAATTGGCGGCTGTACTCGACGAGGGTCGGTCGCTCACCGGCGACCCGTAACCCGTGCCGAGCGGCCAGCTGCGCCTGGGTCAGGCCCGTGTCGGGGTCGACCAGCGCGGTGGTGGCCATGGAAATGGCGCTCCGATCTTTCGTGCAGACGGGGTAGCTCGCGACGATGGAATCCTAGTGGGAGATGTGCGCGGGGCGCCGCCTCGTCGCTGCGTGGACAGTAGTCCGAAACACGTCGGGACGCAACCGTATCGTCGTTGCGCTACCCTGGGCACCGTGACCTGCGATAAGAGTCCCTGGTGACGACCGAGAAGAGGCGTGCCCCGGCCGGTGCGGCAGTGCTCCGTGGGGAGATCACCACGGCCATCCGGCGTGCCCTGACGCAGGAGCTGGCCGCGGTCGGCTACGGCCGGCTCTCCATCGAGGCGGTGGCGCGTCGCGCCGGTGTCAGCAAGACGGCGATCTACCGGCGCTGGAACTCCAAGCTCGACCTGGTGTTGGAGATCGTCGCCGCGGCGGCCCAGGGCAAGCTACCGGCCCTGGACACCGGCACCCTGCGCGGCGACCTCGCCCTGCTGTTCCAGGCGGTGGCACGTGCGCTGCGCCACCCGCTGGCGTCGCAGATCATCCCGGACCTGCTGGCCGAGGCGGCGCGCAACCCCAGCATCGACGCGACCCTGCGTCAGGTGCTGCACGCCCGTCAGCAGGAGATCGGCGGTCGCCTGGTCACCCGTGCCGTGCAGCGCGGCGAGCTGCCCGCCGACACCGACCCGGACGCGGCGATCGACCTCATCGTGGGCCCGCTCTACTGGCGGCTGGCCATCGCCCGTCTCCCGCTCACCGACGGCTATCTCGACAACCTGGTCGAGTCCGTGGCCGCCGGGCTCGGCGCCGACACTGTTCTGCCCCGTCCTCGGCCCGCCCCGATCTCGGGCTGACCAGGCGTCCGACACACCGCCGCCCGCAGCGGCGGTCGCCCTGTCCGATTCCGCTACGCTGCCCCCGGACACCCGGCCGGCAGCGCGCCGAAACCCTCATCCGTCTGACGAGTAAGGACGACCGTGGCCAACGTCGACAGCATCGCCGTAGCGCCCGCCGACCCGGACCCGACACCGCCCGCGCCCCGTCCGGTCGGTCGTCGTCCGGCCCAGTCCCGGGTACGCGCGCTGGTGGCCGTCGCCCCGGCCGTGCTCACCGACGGCGCCGTGCTCGCGTTCGCGCTCTTCACCGTGATCTACCACCTGGCCTTCCTGGGTGACCTGCGGCCGTCGGTGACCTTCCGGATCTGGCTGGTGGCCTGCGTGCTGCTCGCGGCCGTGGTCCTGCTGCGCGCCCGCCGTCGGCTCGTCGCCTCCCCGGCCGACACCGAGGGGACGGCGGCCGCCGACGGCGCGCCGGCCGAGCCGGAAGGCGCGCGGCCCGCCGTCGACCGCCGCCTGCTGATCGGGGTGCTTGTCGCCGCCGGCGTGGCCGCCGTCTCCGCCGGTGTCACCGCCGGGACCAGCGCCGGCGTCGCGTGGTGGATTCCGGCGGTGGCCGGCCTGCTCGCCGCGATCGGCGGGCTGCTGCTGGTACGCCAGATCTGGCTGCGCGGCCCGGTGTCCACCACCGTCGCCCCGGCGCCCACCGCGGCCCAGTCGGCGTACGCGCTCGTCGTCTCGGCGCTTGTCGGCATCTCCTCGTTCTTCATGGCCCGCAACACCCCGGACGACGTCTACTACGTCGGCAAGTCGGTCTGGATCGCCGAGCGCGACCTGATCCCGCTCAACGACTTCCTGTTCTCCGAGAACGTGCTGCCGGCCATGGGCTCGCAGCCGCCGATCCCGTCGATCGAGGTCTTCGACGGCGCGTTCGCCAACGTCGTCGGCATCCACGCCAGCTCGGCCCTCTGGTACGTGCTGCTGCCGATCATGGCGATGATCGCGGCGCTGGCGCTCTGGCGGTTGACGCACCGGTGGGCTCCGCGCCGTCCGGTGCTCGCCTTCGCCGTGGCGCTCGCGTACCTGTACCTCGTCGCCGGCGCGGACGCCGCGCTGGGCACGTTCCACCTCCTGCGGCTGCACGAGGGCAAGGGCATGTTCGTCTCGGCGGTCATTCCGCTGATGTGGCTCTACCTGACCGAGTGGTTCGACACCCGGTCGCGGCGCAGCCTGGTGCTCATCGTGGCGCTCTCGATCACCGCGATCGGCCTCACCAACACCGCGGCGATCATCCTGCCGCTGCTTGTCGGCGCCGCCGGCTTCGCCATGCTGCTCGTCGGCCGGTGGAAGGACGCCGCCATCGCGGCGGTCGCCGCCCTCGCGTACCCGATCGGCTCGCTCGTGGTCTCCCGTCTGCTGCTCGGCGGGATGTCCGCGGAGGGCGCGGACGACGCCTTCTTCGACGCGGCGTACACCTACCGGCGGACCCTGCTGTTCGGAGTGGTGGGGGTGATCAGTGGTCTGGCGCTGTGGTGTGGCCCCCTGCTCGCCCGTCGGCGTACGCCCGCGCTGCTCGCCGCCGGCGCGACCCTCGCGCTGAGCGTGATGTTGGTGCCCGGCGTGCTCGAGCTGATGAGCGCGTTGAGCGGGATCTCGGTGGTGCTCTGGCGCGTGCCGTGGCTGCTCGCCCTGCCGACGCTCATCGCTCTGCTCAGCACCGTGCGCGTGCCGACGTCGCGACCGGCTCTGTACCGCACGGCGGTCGGCGGGATCGCGGTGCTGCTGGTCGCCTCGTTCGCGCTGTTCGCCACCCCGATGTGGTCGGCGAAGAGCTGGGTCGACGTGCACAAGCGCCCGACCTGGAAGATTCCCCAGCAGCGTCAGGCCATCGCCTTCTGGATCAAGGGCCTGGACCGCCCGCAGGGCATGCTGCTCGCGCCGAAGACGATCATGCGGACGGTGCCGATCGTCACCAGCGAGGTCCGGGTCGTCCTGCCGCGGGACTTCTACCTCGTCGAGTACGACCTCACCTCCCAGTTCGCCAAGGACCGGCTGCTGCTGGCCGGGTTCGCCGACGGCACGGCCAGCCCGTCGCCGGCCGAGTTGACGCCGGCACTCGACCGCCTGGACGTCGGCACCATCTGCGTCTACAACGGCAACCAGTACGCCCGCGACACCGCGCCCCAGCTCGGCTACCGGGAGTTCGCCACGCGCAAGGCCCCCGGGGCGATGACCTGCTTCGGGCGGGCTGGCTGAGCGCTCCGCCCGTCGCCGGGCACCCGACGCCGGGGCGGGGTCGGGCCGCCCCGGGCGCGCGACTTTGCCCGAAATGGTGCGGGATACCCGAGCGACACCGAGCTGTCCCTTCGCGTTAAGGTCGCAGTCAGGCGCGGCCGGCCACGGTTGACCCGCCGCGCCAACGGGGGAATGACGTCGGCCCAGCACGGGCGCAGCCCGCAACGCATTCTCGTAGGGAGCGAACTCGTTTTGTTCGGCACGTTCACAGGACGCCTCGGAGTGGCCGCCCACAGCGCGCTACTGGTGTTGGCCTACCTGGTCATGCTCGTCGGTGGTCTGTTCGGCTGGGTCGGCCTGTTCGCCGTCGCCGGGCTCGCCGCCATCATCGGCGAGTTCGCCGTCGCCCGCTGGTCACCCCCGTCGCAGCTACTGCTGGAGAAGGTGGGCCTGCACTGGTCGTACCGGCAGCTGACCCGGGACCTCGCGGCCGTGTTGCTCGTCGCCGCCGAGGTGCGGCTCAGCGGCGGCGAGCTGACCCTGCTGCTGGCGCTGCCGGCCGCGGTGTGGGTCGTGTCGGTCTTCGCCGGCGCGCTCTCCATCATGATCGAGCGTCGGAACCCCCTCTCCGCCATGGTGCGCAACATCGAGCTGGGCGAGCTGCGCTCGGCTCCCCAACTGCCCGGCTGGGTGGCGGCGGTGGCCGGTGACCGGATGCCCCTGCTCAACCTGCTGCTGGTGCCGGCCGCCGTGGCCGCGGCGGTCCGGCACGATGCGACGCCGTTCTTCGCCGCCGCCGCGGTGGCGGTCGTGGCGACCGGTCTGGTGGGCGCGATCACCGCGCTGACCTGGTTGCGCGGCCGGGGCCGGAGCACGGGGGAGGGCCCGCTGCTGCCCGCCGTGCAGCGCTGGCTGGACAACCACCGGCCCGAGGTGGCGCTCTACTTCGCCGGTCCGGCCAAGGACGTCTACCAGGCGAACATGTGGCTCGCCCCGACCGAGGCGCTCCAGCAGCGCGCGGTGGTCCTGCTGCGCAGCCGGGACGCGTTCCTGGAGTTGGCCGACACCCGACTGCCGGTGATCTGCGTACCGACCGGGGTCGACTTCATGAACCTCGACCTGCGCAGCATCCGCGCGGCCCTCTACTCCGCGAACGTCGGCGCGAACATCCACATGCTGCGTGAGCCGAGCACCAAACACGTCTTCGTCGGGCACGGCGACAGCGACAAGCAGGCAAGCGTCAACCCGTACAGCAAGGTGTACGACGAGGTCTGGGTCGCCGGCCTGGCCGGCCGGGAGCGCTACGCCCGAGCCGGTGTGGGGGTCCTCGACTCGGACATCGTCGAGATCGGCCGCCCGCAGCTCGCCGGGGTGCACACCTTCGGCGCCGAGTCGGTGGACCGGCAGTTCACCGTGCTCTACGCCCCCACCTGGGAGGGCTGGCTCGACGACGACCCGTACCACACCTCGCTGGTGCTGATGGGCGAGCGGATCGTCAAGGGACTGCTCGCCACGACGCCCCGGCTGCGGCTGGTCTACAAGCCACACCCGCTCACCGGGTCGCGGTCCCGGGCGGCCCGGGCGGCGCACGACCGGATCGTGTCGGCCATCCGCGCCGCCGGCGGCGACCCGAACGCGTCCTCGCTGGACGGCACCGCGCACCTGGTGGTCACCGGCCGTACGCCGGCGCTGTTCGACTGCTTCAACCAGACCGACCTGCTGATCAGCGACGTGTCCAGTGTGGTCTCCGACTTCGTGCAGAGCCAGCGGCCGTACGTGGTGGCCAACCCGTCCGGCCTGTCCGAGGACGAGTTCCGCCGGGAGTACCCGACGGCTCGGGCCGCGTACCTGCTCTCCAAGGACTGCGGCGAGCTGGAGAAGATCGTGGCGGTCACCCGGGCCGGCGACGACCCGATGACCGAGGCCCGCCGGGAGCTGAAGACCTACCTGCTCGGCCCGGCCGAGGCGAACCCGATGGACCGGTTCCAGGAGGAGATCGACCGCCTCTGCCGCTGAGCGGCACCCACCGCGCCGCGACCGGCGCACGGATGACGCCGCGCGCCCGGCCCGACACCGTTCGGGTCGGGCGCGACCGGTTTCAGCCCAGCAGGGCGGCCACCGCGTCGGCGGCCGGAGTGTCCGCCTGCAACGCCCGCGCCGCGACGACCGCCGCGACCGGCAGCGGGCCGTACACGTGCGGAAAGAGGTGCCCGCCGCGCGACGGCTCCCACCGCAGCGTGTCACCCAGCCGCTCCTCGGCCACGCTGAGCAGGGTCAGGCCGGTCGCGCCGGCGAAGTGCCGGCGGGCCGTCTCGACCACCTGGTCGGCGCCGGAGAGGTGGATGAAGCCGTCCTGCCGGTCCACGGCGGAGCCGGTGAAGGATCCGGCGGCGAGGGCGTCGTCCCACTCCGTGGCCGACAACAGTTTGTAGATCACCACCGCAGCCTACGGGGGCGCCGTCGGCGCGCTCGCCCGGTTTTCGCCGGTACCGCCGCGCCCGTCGCCCCGGGCCGGGCATGCTCAGGTCAAGGGCCGCGGAGGGATGGGCGATGCAGAGCTACGACGACGACTGGACCGACAGTCAGCGCGCGCTGTACGACGAGTGCTACCGGGCGGGCGGCGAGTGGGCCGAGGACCCGGACACTCCGTCCGATGACGTACAGCACGTGATCAACCTGGCCGAGGCGGACGACGACGCCTTCAACGACGCGGAGATCGACTACCCGCCCCTTGTCGACGCGGTCACCCAGGCCAGCGGGGTCACCGTCACCAGCGTGCCGGCCAGCCACGAGGACCCGGGTTTCCGCGGCTTCACCGACGGCGTCCGGGACGCCACCGCCGACGACGTCTTCGGCTTGTAGGTCCGACCCGACACTCGGCTTCCCGCCGGGCGCGCGCTTCTGCCACCATTCGCAGAACAGCGCTGCGACGAAACGGGGGCACGGGTGCGGATCCTGCTGGTGGAGGACGACCGCCGGGTGGCCGCCGCCCTCTCCTCCGCGCTCACCCGCAGGGGCTACGAGGTCGAGCACGCCGCCACCGTCGCCGCCGCGCTCTCCGCCGCCCCGTGCGACCTGGTGCTGCTCGACCTGACCCTGCCCGACGGGGACGGCACCGACCTGTGCCGGGAGCTGCGCCGGCGCAGCAGCCAGCTCGGCATCATCGCGGTGACCGCGCGGGGTGAGGAACGCGATCGGGTGCTGGGCCTGCGTCTCGGCGCGGACGACTACGTCGTCAAGCCGTTCTCGATGGTGGAGTTGCAGGCCCGGATCGAGGCGGTGCTGCGCCGGGCCGCGAACGCCGCGCCGGAGCGCCACCTCATCCAGGCCGGGTCGGTGCACATCGACGTGGCCGCGCGGACGGTCACCGTCGACGGCCGCGCCGTCACGTTGACCCGCAAGGAGTTCGACGTGCTGCTCTCGCTGGCCCGCCAACCCGGGGTGGCGGTGCCCCGCGACCGCATCCTGCTGGACGCCTGGGGCACCACCTGGGCCGACCGGCACACCGTCGAGGTGCACGTCGGGTCCCTGCGCGGCAAACTCGGCGACGCCCGGCTGGTGGAGACCGTCCGTGGCGTCGGCTACCGGCTGCGCGCCGCGTGAGGGGCTGACGTGCGCCGTCGACTGGTGATCAGTTACCTGCTGTTGATGGTGCTCGTCCTCATCGCGTTGGAGACCCCGCTGGCGGTCACCATGGCCAGCCGCGAAACCGACCGGGTCCGGGCCGACCGGCTCGCCGACGCGACCCGGTTCGCCTCGCTGGCCGGGCCCGCGCTGCGCGACGCCGAGCCGGGTCCGATCGCGTCGGAGCTGAGCAGTTACGACGACCTGTACGGGATCGGCGCCGCGATTGTCGACCGGGAACGGAGCACACCTGTGGCGTCGCCGCGGTGGCGGCCCACCCCGGGGACCGCGTCGGTGCTGGACATGGCGCTGTCCGGGCAGCAGACCAGCGCCCCCGAGTCGGTCTGGCCGTGGACGACCGGCCCGGTGGTGGTGGCCGTGCCGATCAACGACGGTGGTGAGGTGCTCGGCGCGGTGGTGATCGTGACTCCGGCCGACCCGATCCGCCGGGCGGTCGCCGTGTGGTGGTCGCTGCTCGCCCTGGCCGGCCTGCTCGCCGTGCTGGCCTGCGTGCTCACCGCGTTCGGGCTGGCCGGTTGGGTGCTGCGCCCGGTCACCGAGCTGGACGCGGTCACCCACGAGATCGCCGAGGGTGACCGGGGCGCCCGGGTGCAGCACCGGCTGGGCCCCCCGGAGCTACGGCGCCTCGCGGCCAGCTTCAACCACATGGCCGACGTGGTTTCCGACGTGATGGACCGGCAACGCGCCTTCGTCGCGCACGCCAGCCACCAACTGCGCAACCCGCTCACCGCGCTGCGGCTGCGGGTGGAGGAGTTGGGCCCCAGCCTCACCGACCCGGACGGCCGGTCCGAGCACCGGCTGGCCCTGGAGGAGACCGACAGGTTGGCGCTGGTGCTCGACGCGCTGCTCACCCTCGCCCGCGCCGAACGGGAGGAGAACGAGCGGGTCACCGTGGACGCCGCCGCGGTGGCCGCGTCCCGGGTGGCTGCCTGGGCGCCGCTGGCCCGGCACCGTTCGGTCGCGTTGCTGCTGGCCACGTCCGACGCCCCGGCGTACGCGCAGACCGTGCCGACCGCCGTCGACCAGGCGCTCGACGCGCTCATCGACAACGCGGTGAAGTTCAGCGGTGCCGGCGGGGCGGTGACGGTGACCGTGGCCCGCCGCGACGACGGGGTGGTCCTGGAGGTGCGCGACTCCGGACCGGGGATGACCGAGAGTCAGCTCGGCCAGGCGACCGAGCGGTTCTGGCGGGCGCCGGACGCGCAGAACGTGGACGGCGCGGGGCTCGGCCTGACCATCGCCGCCGTGCTTGTGGACGCGTCCGACGGCCGGCTCACCATGCGCCCGGGGGAGACGCGCGGGCTGGTGGCCGCCCTGTGGTTTCCCGCGCCGGAGCCGGAGCCGGAGCCGGACTCGGAGCCGGCGGACGGCGAGTTGGCCACCGACCGGCGGCCCACCCTGACCCGGTAGGGCCGCGCCGTCAGGGTTTGTCCTCCCGGTACCAGGCGGCGGCGCCGGGGTGCAGCGTGAGCGGCGCGGTGACGATCGCCGAGCGGGGGCTCATCCGCCCCGCCGCGGGATGTGCGGCGGCCAGCTCGGCCCGCCCGTCCATCAGCAGGCGGGTCACCTCCCGGACCAACGGCTCCGGCAGGCTGGCGCTGACGATCAGATAGTTCGGGTCGGCCACCGTGGTCACCGCGTCCACCCCGTAGACGGAGCGGGGGATGTCCCGGGAGACGTACACCTGGCCGTAGCGCGAGCGCAGCCGCTCGGTCCATTCGCTGAGGTCCACGATTCGGGTGGCATGCTGCCGGGCCAGGTTCTCGATGCCCCACACGGGCAGCCCACCGGAGAAGAAGAACGCGTCGATCCGCCCGGAGCGCAGCGCTTCCACCGAGTCGTCCAGCCCGAGCCGCGTACGGCGTATCGCGTCGCCGCCGAGGCGGGCCACCTCCAGCAGCCGGGTCGTGGTGATCTCGGTGCCCGACCGGGGTGCGCCGACGGAGACCCGCCGGCCGCGCAGGTCGTCGAGCGTGCGTACCGGCCCTCCGGCCGTGGTGACCAGATGGAGCTGGTCGTCGTACACCCGGGCGATCGCCTCGACCGAGGAGCTTCCCGCGGTGCTGGTGGGCAGGACGTCAGCCTGGGTGAAACCCAGCTCCGCCCGGCCGGACTCGACAAGTTGGACGTTCTCCGCGGAGGCGGCGGTGACCACCACGCGGGCGTCGACGTCGGGCAGCTCCCGGTTGAGGATGGCCGCCAGCGACTGCCCGAACGCGTAGTAGACGGCGGTGGGGCTGCCGGTGGCGATCCGGATCAGCACCGGCTCGGTGGGGGCGTCCTGGCAACCGGCGGTGCTCAGGGCCGCGGTCAGCAGCACCGTCAACAGGGCTGCCGTCCCCGCGCGCGGACGCCCGGGCCGGCGGGAGGAGGTACGTCTCACGCGGTGCACTGTGCGCCGTCGGACTGGTGCGCGCAAGCCCGCTGCCGCACCGCTGCCGGGTGGGTGCGGCCGGAACCTCGATCAGCAGGCCGGGCGACGTGCCGGCGCCACGACCCCGCCCCGCGTCGCCGCCGGCCCGCGCGCCGGTGCCAACGCCGCGCTGCTCAGGATCCGGGCCCGGTCCGGGCCGTCGGCGACGCTGACCAGGAAGCAGCCGGTGCCGGGGCTCAGCCGGGCCGGCACGTCGAGCACGGCAGCGCTGCGAATCAGCACGGCGGCCAACTCCCGGTCGGCGAGCCGCACGCCGAGGATGTGCCGGCGGACGTGTCGTCCGGCGGCCAGCAGCGCCGAGCGCCAGGCCGCCGCCGCGAGCCGGCCCACCATCCGCCGGCGCGCCGGCGAGGCACCGGGCAACGGCCCGCCGAGCAGCTCGCGCCGCCCCTGCCACCAGCCCGCGTCCACCACCCGGGTGTACGCCTCCCGGTGCTCCTGCGGCACCCAGAGCCGGTGCAGCTCGTAGCGGCGGCGCAGACCGCCGACGACCACCTCGTGGGTCACCGGGATGTCCAGCCGGGCGAGCAGTTGCCGGGCCCGTTGTGCGGCGTCCTCCCGGTTGAACTCCACCCCGGGCGCGTGCGCCAGGCGTGCCGCGCTCGGTCGGGCGGCGGTCGCCGACGGCGTGCAGCGCAGCAGGCAGGCGGCCTCGAACGCGTCGCTCAGCGTCAGCCAGTCCAGCGGGGGCGGCGGCGTCGGCGAGCGCGGCCGGTCGAGCAGGGCGGGTTCGCGGGTCAACGGAGGCTCCCTCGTCGGAGTCTGGGTTCCCCTACCGTGGCCCCTGCCTCGCCGTTACGGAACTCCTCCGGCCCAGCCTTGAGCAAATCTTGCGACTGCTCCCACCGCTACAGGTCGGTGACCACCAGGTCCACCTGCCGCACCCGGCCGGGCGCGGCGGCCTGCTCCTCGACCGTGTGCTTCAACTCCCGCAGCGTGCCGAGCAGCTCCGCGGCGGTGCGCGGTCGGGCGCCGGCGACGAGCAGGTCGCGGACCAGCCGACCCTTTGTCGCCTTGTTGAAGTGGCTGACCACCGAGCGGACCGGCACGCCGTCGACCTCCCGCTCGTGCAGCACCCGCACGCTGACGGTCCGCTCGGCCAGCTCTCCCCGCGGCGTCCAGGTGGCCGCGTACGCGCCGGAGCGCAGGTCCAGCACCGGCCCTCGGCCGGCGGCGGCGTCCACCGCCGGCGTCAGCTCCCCGCGCCAGTACGTCGACAACGCCCCGACGCCCGGCAGGCGGGCGCCGATCGGGCAGCGGTACGGGGGGATCCGGTCCGCCAACCGGACCGCGCCCCACAGCCCGGAGCTGATCAGGATCGACCGGCGGGCCGCCCGCTGCGCCGCGACCGGCAACGAGGTCAGCTCCAGCGCCTCGTAGAGCACACCCGTGTAGAGCCGTTCGGCCGGTGCGGTGGCCGCCTCCCGCAGCCGGGCGTTACGGCGCAGTTCGCCCCGCTGGCCCTCGCTGAGGCCGAGCGCCGCCCGGGCCGTCGCCTCGTCCGGCCCGGCGCTCAACGCCACGAGCGCGTCCAGCACCCGCTCCCGGGCCGGGTTCAGTTCGGGCAGCGAGAGCCGGTCCGGGGCCCAGCGCCGCCCGGTGCCGGCGTCGGCCTTGCCCTCCGAGGGCGGCAGCAGGATGAGCATCGGGTCTCCTCGACGGGCGGGACGGCGGCCCGGCCAGCGTACGACCCGCCCTCAGCGCCAGGGCCGCACCGGGGTCGCGGGGTGGTACACGCGATAGCCGCCCACCTCGCGTACCGGTGTGGCATCGGCCCGGTCGGCGAGCAGTCGGCGCAGCCGCCGATCCATCGGGGAGCCGACCTCCACCACATAGCCCGGCCGGGCGGCCCGCCCGACCTGCCGCCAGTACGGGCGGTAGCGGTTCTGCCCGGGGGACAGGTCGCCGTCGAGCACCCCGCAGACCACCGTCTCGTCCGTGTTGAAGATCAGTCGGTTGCAGGTCCAGTAGTCCCCGTACACCTCGTGGGGGCCGTCGGCGCGCAGCGCGGCGGCCAACTCCCGGGCCTGGCGCTCCTCGGTCCGCGACGCGGCGGTGCCGGTGGCCGCGAAGAGCACGGTGACCACGAGCGTGGTCGCGGTCAGGGCGACGAGCAGGGCGGCGGACAGCGCGCCGGCGAACCGTCCCAGCACGCTGCTGGTGCCCCGCCAGGCGGTCAGCGCCGCCACCCAGAGCGGCCAGAGCACCGCCGGCAGCGACAGTTGCAGCACCGACAGGTAGCGGGCGTTGTCGAGTGGGCTGGTCGCGGCGAGCGGAGTGCGGACGTACGACACCAGGGTCAACGCGGCGCCCGCGACAAGCGCGAGCTGCACGACCGGCCCGACCCGCTCTCCGCGCGGGGTCGCGGCGGCCCGGCGGTACGCGAGCACCGCGAGCACCGCGGCGACCAGCAGCAGCAGCGGATACACCACTCCGAACCACTGTTGCCAGCGTCCGCAGCCGTCCACCGGGCAGAGCCCGTGCGCCAGCGGCACCCCCTCCAGCAGGCCGCCCCGGAGCCGCTCGGACCACGGCGGCGACGGCCCCGCCTTGGTGCTGACCTCCCGGAACACGGTCAGCGAGTCCTCACCCGGCCCGGCGCGCAGGTTGTCCAGGACCATCGGCGCGACCCCGACCACGACGCCCGCCACCAGCAGCAGACCGGACCAGCCGAGAAGGTCGCGCCGCAGCGCCCACACCAGCGCCAGCCCGGCCACCGCCAGGTACGGCAGGATCAGCCAGTCCGACCAGGCGGCCAGCCCGACGAGCAGACCGAAGAGCGCGACGGCGAGCCGCCGACGCCGCACGGTGCCGGCCGCCAACCCCACCGTGATCAGCAGCATCAGCAGCACCGCCGGCTTCACCTCCGGCCGCCCTCCGACGACGGTGAGCTGGTCGCGGACCACCCGCTCGCCGCCGAGCGCGAGCAGGCCCACGACGACCGTGGCGAACCAGGGCGCGCAGAGTCGGCGGGTCAGCCGGTGGATCAGGTAGAGGAACAGCGCGTACAGCGCGAGCATCGGCAGCCGCAGCACCGGCCAGCTCGGCCCGGCCACCGCCACCAGTGGCGCGGCCAGGTACGACTCCAACATCCCCATGTAGTGCTGGCCGTACAGGAAGACCGGGCGTTCCCGGCCCTGCCCGATGTGCAGCGCGGCGAGGCCGAAGGTGGCCTCGTCGCTGTTCGACGCCGGCACCGTGTACACCGTCAGGACCAGCCGGTAGACGACGCCGGCCAGCCCGAACAGCAGCGCGACGAGCGCCGGCCGGTCGAGTCGTGGACGCCACCGCCCACCGTGCTGCTCTGGATGCGACACGACCAACGCCCCCGTCGTCGTCCCGACCGGAGTGTTTCACGGACGGCGGGCGGGCCGGGGAGGTTCGGCGCAGCCGGAGTCGGCTCGCGTGGCCGCTGCCGTCGACGTGTGGCAGGGTTGGCGCGTGCCACCCACTCCCGCCGGTCAACTGGCCGTTCCGAACCTGCACCGGGCTGCGCGGATCGAGGACGCCGTACACCAACTCGTCCAGCGCCGGCTGCGGCGCACCGGCTGGCGGGTCAACATCGTCGCGTACACCGGTTACGGCGCCCCGGGCTGGGTACGGGTGATGTGTCGGGTGTTGCTGGGCCGACCGGACACCCGCCAGCGGGGCCGCCTCGACAAGGTCCGCGGCTGGCGCAGCTTCACCACCCTGCCCAACAAGCACGTCACAGTGACCATCGAGGCCGGCGGGGTACGGCACGAGACGCAGGCCGACCGCAGCGGCTTCGTGGACACGCTCGTCGAGGCCGACCTGCCACCCGGCTGGGGCACGGTCCGCCTCAGCGTCCCGGACGCCGAGCCGGTCGACGCGCCGGTGCGCATCCTCGACCCGGAGGTCAAGTTCGGCATCATCTCCGACATCGACGACACGGTGATGGTCACCGCGCTGCCCCGGCCGCTGCTCGCCGCGTGGAACACGTTCGTGCTCGACGAGCACGCCCGCAACGCGGTGCCCGGCATGGCGGTGCTCTACGAGCGGCTGGTCACCGCGCACCCCGGCGCGCCGGTCTTCTACCTCTCCACCGGCGCGTGGAACGTGGCGCCCACGCTTACCCGCTTCCTGTCCCGGCACCTCTACCCGGCCGGGCCGCTGCTGCTCACCGACTGGGGGCCGACCGCCGACCGCTGGTTCCGCAGCGGAATGGAACACAAGCGGGTCACCCTGGCCCGGCTGGCCCGCGAGTTCCCCGACGTGCGCTGGCTGCTGGTCGGCGACGACGGCCAGCACGACCAGGAGATCTACCGGGAGTTCGCCGCCGCCCACCCGGAGAACGTCGCCGCGGTGGCGATCCGCCGGCTCTCCCCGACGCAGTCCGTGCTGGCCGGCACCCTGCCCGCCCCGGCGGGTCGCCCGTCGTCGGGCCCGGTGGGGCAGAAGTGGCTGTCCGCCCCGGACGGCGCCGGCCTGTGGCAACTGCTGCGCGACGCCGGCCTGGTCTGAGCACCGGTCACGGGCCCGGCTCCTCGGTGTCCTGGGGTGCGGTGCCGAGGGACCGGCGGAGCATGCTGACCAGTTCCTCGGCCGCGTGGCGGCTGTCGAAGTCGGGGTCGGCGAGGCGCTCGGAGACGATCGCGTCGATGGCGCCGTTCACGATGACGGCGGTGGCCTGCGGGTCGACGCCGGGCCGGTAGTCGCCGGCCGCCCGCGCCGCGTCGATCAGGCCGGCGACCGCGTCCCGCCGGCTGCGCGCGTTCGGCGTGTCACCGATGCCGGTCTCCTCGCTCAACGCTTCGACGATCATCCGGGTGTGGTCCGGGTGGTCCCGCAGGTACGCCACCAGGGACCGGACGTACGCCTCCACCGCGGACGCGCCGGATCGCACCGCCACCTCGGCGCCGACGTACTCGGTGAGGGACTCCAGGACCGAGGCGTAGGCGGTTCGCACGACCGTGTCCTTGGACGGGAAGTGGTAGAGGACTGCCGCCTTGGAGATGCCGGCCGCCTCCGCGATCCGAGCCAGTGAGGTGCCCGGATATCCGTGTCGGGCAACCAGGTCGATGGTCACGCCAATGAGTTGCGCCCGTCGCGCCTGCTCGGTGATCGTGAGCGGCCTGGTGGGGCGGACCTGCGCGGATGAGGCGTCGTTCGGGTGCACCCGCTCACCGTACCGGCCGGTTCGCCATCCAATCTCTGACCTGTCGGTTGTATTTTCTACCATGCGGTTAGTAATCTGACCGCATGGTGATGAAGCTCGCGCGGAAGGTTGGCAACTCTCTGCGAGCGCACCGGCGCGGCCTTCTCCGGGCCGCCGCGGTGCTCGCGGTGATCACGGTCGCGATCGCGTACGCGCTGCGCGATCCGGCACCCGTCGGCTACTTCACGTCGACGGAGTCCCACGATCGTTTCGTCGGCGCCTACCGGGAGGCGATGGCGGAGTTACCCGAGCCCGACCGCACCCTCGACGTCCGGACCGGCTACGGCGTCGTCCGGCTCTACCACTTCAGCGGCGGCGCCGACCCGGCCGCCGCGCCCCTGCTCCTTCTGCCGGGTCGGGCGTCGGCGTCGCCGGTCTGGGCGGACAACCTGCCGCCCCTGCTGCGGCTGCGCGACGTCTACACCGTCGACCTGCTCGGTGAGCCGGGCATGAGCATCCAGCAGCGCCCCATCAAGGACACGGCCGCGCACGCACAGTGGTTGCACGAGGTCCTGCTGGCGCTGCCTGAGCCAACCATCCACCTGGTCGGCGTGTCGTTCGGCGGCTGGACGGCGATGAACCTCGCGGTGCACCGGCCGCAGAAGGTCGGGAGCGTCGTGCTGCTCGATCCGGTGCTCGTCTTCGCCGGCCTGTCCCCGGAGGTGGTGCTGCGGTCCATCCCGCTGAGCGTCCGCTGGGCGCCCCGATCCTGGCGGGACAGCTTCACCAGCTGGACGGCGAACGGCGCTCCGGTGCAGGACGTACCGGTCGCGCGGATGATCGAGGCCGGCATGCAGGCGTACGCGATGAAACTGTCCGCCCCGACACGGCTGTCCGAGCAACAGCTCGCGGCGGTCGGCGTCCCGGTGCTCGTCCTGATGGCGGGGAAGTCCCGGCTGCACGACGCGGGCGAGGCCGCGAAGCTGGCGGAGCGGTCCCTGCCCCGGGGCACCGTGAAGACCTACCCGGACGCGTCGCACGCCATCAACGGTGAGCACCCCGACGAGATTGCCGCCGACATCGGCGCGTTCCTCCGCGCGGAGCAGCCCTGACGCCCAATCGAGCCGACCGTCTGAGCCTGTCGGAACCAGGCGGCACCCCGGCGGCGGGCAGACCGGAGAGCGCGACGGCCAACACGTGACGTGGCACAGGGGCGTCCCCCGCCGGGTTGCCGCGCTGCGCTACGGTCCCATCCGAGCCGGCCGCCGTGGGCGGCCGGAGCGGGGGTCGATGGTGCGATACGTGCAGCCGCAGTTGGCGTCCGACGAACCGGTCCTGTTCACCCAGCGGGGATACTTTCCCTTTGGTGGCACGGTGTTCAGCGCCTACGGTGCTCTCCTCGTCCTCACCACCAGGCGCCTGCTCTTCGCGCCTGCTCGGATCTGGAAAATCCCCAACCCTGGAGAGGCCTGGGTCCGCGCCAAGTCGATGCGCCTTCCGGACGTGACGGCCGTCGAACCCGCGTCCGGCGCGCGGTTGACGATCAGTTCCCGGTACGGCGACACCGTCTCCTTCTGCGCCATCCTCCCCACGGGTCCGGGCTTCGTCTGGCAGGCGCGCGACGCTGTTCCGTATCGGGACGAGACAGTTCGGCGCATCAGGCAGGCTGTTCGCGAAGGACTCTGATGCCCATGAGGAGCTGGGGTGCGTGGTTCGGCGGTCTGCTGCTGTGGGCCGTGTTCGGCTTCATGATGGTGATGTTCAGCAGGAATCCGGCGAACGGTTGGAGCGAGTTGTTGCTGGTCGCCGCATTTTTCGTCGGCCTCTGTCACCTCGTCACGCTCGCCGCCATGTTCTCCTACGTGCGGGTGACTCCGGCCGCACTGCTGGTGATCAACCCGGGACTGTCGACAGCGATACCGTGGAGCCGTGTCCAGGAGGCGGTCGCGGAGCGTGGTCTTGTCGTACGGGTCAGCGGCGCCGAGGACGTCCACTGCTACGCGTTCCAGCCCTCCGTCGTCGGCCGCCTGATCGGTTATCCGGGCGCCCGTCGAGCGGTCAAGAAGATCGACAGTTACGGGCAGCGCGTGGCCCTCGCCGACGAGGGCGACCCGGAAAGCAGAGCCACCTGGCGGCGTCACCTGCTGTGGTTGGTGGGCGGCTGGTCGGTCTTCGCGTTACTCATACCCCCATTGGTCCGTGTCCTTTGAGGAGCAGCCAGATGCCCCACGAGCAGGTGACCGCGACCAGGCGTCGCGCGTCCTACCGTCTGCACGTCTTGTCCTGGCGGCTGGCGTTCCTGGCTGGTGCCCTCGCCGCGCTGACCCAGTTCCTGCGCGCCCAGCACGTCATCGGCCACCCGGCTTCAGTGGTCGTGGTCGTGCCACTTGTTGCGGTCTTTTGTGGGTCCTGGTTCCTGATGCTCGTGACCGGGGCGATGCAGGCAGCTCACTTCTCGGTCAACCCTCTCGGCAGTGGGGTGGTGCAGCGGCAGGTCCGGTTCAGTCGCATGCTTCTGGTGGATCTGGTGACCCTGCCGTGGAGCCCCAACGCCCGCCGGGAGCTACCTGCGGTCCGGCCATCGAAGTGGGTTGACGATGGAACCCGCTGACGTGTTGAGGTGTCTTCTCCTGGCTGTTGGGCGGGGATTGCGCCGAATCCGCGCTCCCGCTCACCGGACAGTCATGAATCCCTGAGGAAAGGAACGACGCTCGTGTGGATGGGCGCTGGTGACATGTCGGGCAGGGTTGAGGGCTTTCTCATGCCACTGCTCGTGGCGCTGTTCCTGATTGCCGCCGCCGTGGCGGTCAGGCGCTGCTGGCGAGGGATCGGGAAGGCGGCGACGATGCGGGGTTACTGGTTCTTGCCGATCTCACGTTCCGCCAAGAACGCGCTCTGGCGGGCCTCGCCGGCCGCGTTTCTCACGCTGCTCCTGATGGTGGTGATGCTGATCCCGTTGTGGGAGGTGTCGTCCGATCTCGCCACCGTGGTGATTCGGGTGGAAGCCGGCGCGCTCTTCTTTCTCATGCTGTCCATGCCGGCAATCATCTGGTTCAACCAGCCACGTTTCCTGGTCCCGCCGCCGTATCGCAGGGAGCCGGGGCTGATCTCCCTCTGGCGTCGCCGCCGGGCGATAGCCAGGGCTGCCCGACCATCCCGTGCCGTAGGCCGTCGTCCGTGGCCTGCGGCGTGACCACCTGACGCTGAACAGTCCTTTGAAGGCTCCGGGAACCGGAGCAGCCATGAGGCCCCGGTTGAGCGGACCGTCTCAGCCTGGCGAAGCCAGACGGCACCCCAGCGACGGGCAGGCCGCAGAGCTCGACGGCCAGCCGGTTGACGCCGGCCCGGTCTGGCCGCCGCCGGGGTTGCCGTGCTGGGCTACGGTCCCATCCGACCGGCCTGGGCGGTAGGTGGGGTGGGGAGTGACGGTGAATGGCGTGGCAGGTACGGCCGAGCTGCCCGACGGCGACAGTGACGAGACCGCGCGCCTGCAGGGTGAACAGACCGCCGCGTACGAGCGGCGCGGGCCGTTCTGGGGGCGGCTGACGCAGTTCGCGGCGGTGGTTGCCCTCGCGGCCGGCCTCGTTGCCTCGTCGCTGGCGCTGGACACCGTGTGGAGCTTCTACCCGGGCGTGGGAGTGTTCAAGTCCACCCCTGCCCAGCAGCCGGTGGAGGCGACGGTCCACGAGTGCCGCCGGGTCGGTCCGGTGAGCGGCGACGGGTTCGGCTACTGGTGGCACTGCGCGGTGACGGTGCGGACCCGCGACGGTCGCGAGGTGCGGACCGTGGTGCGGCACTCGACCGTCACCCCCGCCGACCGGGGCGGGCCGGTCGAGTTCCGCGAGGTCTGCCACGGCAAGGGCAACACCGACTGCCGGTACGGTCGTCCGGCGTGGCGAATCTGGGCCTTTGCCCTGGCGTTGCTGGGCATCCTGCGGACCAGCCTGGTTCTCCTGCTGCTCTTTCTTGTCGGGGTCTATCTGCTGAGAACCGTGGTGGGCGTTCCGAGGTACTACGCCTGGGTCAACCGCCGTGGCCAGCGCCGTCGCTTCGGGGCTCGACGAGCGGATGCCGTTCGATCACGTGATGGTGAGTAGTTGCCAGGAGATCCACAGAACTACTCAGCATCAAGTGATCATGAGGACGGCGTCATCTGTGGGTCCGGTGCTGGTGAGCTTTTGACGAGGGAGTTGGCAAGGGGGAGTGAGATGCCGGATGTGACGGACTGCCTCTGGAGTACCCGGTTCGTTCCTCAGCGCGGCGACACGTACGAGCGTTGGGTGATCGACTCCGAGGCGACGCTCACCGCCGTCGTCGATGAATTGGAGCACGTCCTCCACCGGGAGATCCCTGTCCTCGTCCGACTGCTCGACCGCGGTCACCTGCAGGACATCGCCGACCAGGAATTCGGACTGGGCTACGCGACATGGCAGGTCAAGGCCTGGTTGCTTGCCGAGGCTGGCAGGGCAGAGGAGTTGGAGCTAATCCTCCAGCCTCTGGAAGACGACGATGACGAAGAGGACGAGGACGAGTCTGTCTTCCAGGCTATGCGGCGTCTTGCCTCGTCGCGCGCGCATCAAGGCGCCGGTGAAAGGTGAGGTCCGACCATTCGTAGAAGAGCAAGATCGCGGACAACCATGTCGATCATGGAGTTGTGGTGCCTGATTCGGCGCTATGTAGGCGCTTTGTCACCCACCACAATTCCATGATCGACGAGGCGCGGGTTAGCCCTGGCGGAGCCAGACCGCGCCCAGCGGCGGGACCTGGAGGGCCGCCGAGGCGACCATCCCGTGCCAGGGCACGTCCTCGGCGCGTACCTGGCCCAGGTTGCCCACTCCGGAGCCGCCGTAGTGGTGGGCGTCGGTGTTGAGCACCTCGGTCCACGTGCCGCCGGCCGGCAGGCCGACCCGGTAGTCGTGCAGCGGCTGGGCGGAGAAGTTCGCCACGCACACCAGGGTCGAGCCGTCCGGGACGATCCGGACGAACGACACGGTGTTGTTGGCGACGTCGTCGCCGGCGATCCACCGGAACCCGGCCGGTTCGGTGTCCTGTGCCCAGAGCGCCGGGGTGTCCCGGTAGACCCGGTTGAGGTCGGCGACGAGGCGCTGCACTCCGGCGCGGGCCGGGTCGTGCAGCAGGTACCAGTCCAGGCCGCGCTCCTCGCTCCACTCCCGGTCGTCGGCCAGCTCGGAGCCCATGAAGAGCAGTTGCTTGCCCGGGTGCGCCCACATGTACGCCAGCAGCGCCCGGACGTTCGCCAGCCGCTGCCAGGTGTCGCCGGGCATCTTGCCGGCCAGTGAGCCCTTGCCGTGCACCACCTCGTCGTGGCTGATCGGCAGCACGTAGTTCTCGCTCCACGCGTACGCCAGGGAGAAGGTGAGCTGGTGGTGGTGGTGCTGGCGGTAGATCGGGTCCTTCGAGGTGTAGAGCAGGGTGTCGTGCATCCAGCCCATGTTCCACTTGAACCCGAAGCCCAGCCCGCCCTCGGCGGTGGACTGGGTGACACCCGGCCAGGCGGTGGACTCCTCAGCGATCATGACGACTCCGGCGTGGTGCTTGTAGACGGTCGCGTTCACCTCCTGCATGAGCGCGATGGCCTCCAGGTTCTCCCGACCGCCGTACTGGTTCGGGGCCCACTGCCCGTGCTCCCGGGAGTAGTCCAGGTAGAGCATCGAGGCGACGGCGTCCACCCGCAGCCCGTCGACGTGGAACTGGTCGCACCAGTAGAGCGCGTTGGCGACCAGGAAGTTGCGGACCTCGTTGCGCCCGAAGTCGAAGACGTACGTGCCCCAGTCGGGGTGCTCGCCCCGGCGCGGGTCGGGGTGCTCGTAGAGCGGGGTGCCGTCGAAGCGCGCGAGGGCCCACTCGTCCTTGGGGAAGTGCGCGGGCACCCAGTCCAGGATCACGCCGATGCCGGCGGCGTGCAGCCGGTCGACCAGGTGCCGGAAGTCGTCCGGGTCACCGAAGCGTGAGGTGGGCGCGTAGTAGCCGGTCACCTGGTAGCCCCAGGAACCGCCGAACGGGTGTTCCATCACCGGCAGGAACTCCACGTGCGTGAAGCCCAACTCGGTGACGTACGCGGTGAGCTGGTCGGCCAGCTCGCGGTAGCCCAACCCGGGGCGCCACGAACCGAGGTGCACCTCGTAGACGCTCATCGGCTCCTGGTGCGGCTGCCGCTCGGCCCGCCGGGCCAGCCAGTCCGCGTCGTTCCACAGGTACGTCGAGTGGTGCACCACCGAGGCGGTGGCCGGCGGTACCTCCGCGTACGCGGCCAGCGGGTCGGCCTTGTCCCGCCACTGTCCGTCGGCGCCCAGCACCCGGTACTTGTAGCGGGCGCCGACCCGGGCGTTGGGGACGAACAGCTCCCACACGCCGCTGGAGCCGAGTGAGCGCATCGGCCAGCCGTCGTCCGGGGCCCAGCCGGTGAAGTCGCCGACCACCCGCACGCCGCGGGCGTTGGGCGCCCACACGCCGAACGCGACGCCCTCGTCGAAGACCCGGGCGCCCAGCGCGTCCCACAGCCGCTCGTGCCGGCCCTCGCGGATCAGGTGCAGGTCCAGCTCACCGAGCGTCGGCGGATAGCGGTACGGGTCGTCGTGGGCGGTGCCGTCGACCTCCACCCGGTAGTCGAGCACGGTGCCGTCGACCTGGGCCTCGAAGACACCCACGTCGTGCACCCGCTTCATCGGATGCCGCTCGTCGCCGACGAGCAGCACCACGTCACCGGCGCCCCGGCGCAGCGTGCGGATCGTCGTCGAGCCCTCCCAGGGGTGCGCGCCGAGCAGCGCGTGCGGGTCGTGCGTCGCTCCGGAGATCAGCTGGTCCATCGGGCGTCCTTCGGGGCGGGGGCGGTCGGCGCGGTACCGCCGGACAGTTCGGTGGGCACGTCGGTGACGGTGAGGTCCGCCGGTACGACGCCGGTGGGCTCCGGCGTGGCGGGTGGGGTCGGGCGGCGCACGGTCAACACGTGCGC
Source organism: Micromonospora sp. DT231 (assembly GCF_049847025.1). Lineage (NCBI taxonomy): Bacteria > Bacillati > Actinomycetota > Actinomycetes > Micromonosporales > Micromonosporaceae > Micromonospora > Micromonospora sp. DT231. The sequence continues at coordinate 334,611 of NZ_JBNCNO010000003.1, forward strand.
CGGTTGCAGGTACGGGTCGAGCCGCACCGCGTTGCGCTGACCCCAGTCGTAGCTGGTGCCGGTCAGCTCGTCGTGCACGGTGAACCGCTCGTGCCAGTCGAAGCCGAGCGCCGGCATGTCGAGCGTGGTGTTGCCCCACTGCACGATGCGCGGGTCGAACGAGCAGATCACGATGACGGTGTTGCCGGTGTCCGGGTCGTGCTTGGACCAGCAGAGCAACGCCGGGTTGTCGATCTCGTGGAAGACCAGGTTGCGGAGCTGGTGCAGGGCCGGGTTGTCGCGGCGTACCCGGTTGAGGGTGGTCAGGAACGGTGCCAGCGAGCGGCCCTGCGCCTCGGCGCCGGCCCAGTCGCGGGGGCGCAGCTCGTACTTCTCGTTGTCCAGGTATTCCTCCGCCCCCGGCCGGGCCACGTGCTCGAACAGCTCGAAGCCGGCGTACATGCCCCAGGACGGGGAGAGCAGCGCGGCCAGCACCGCCCGGATCTTGAACATCGGCGGGCCGCCGTGCTGCAACGACTCGTGCAGGATGTCGGGGGTGTTCGGCCAGAAGTTCGGCCGCATGTGGTCGGCCGACTCGACCAGTTCCTCGCAGTACTCCCGCATCTGCGCGGCCGTCGTGCGCCAGGTGAAATAGGTGTACGACTGGGTGAAGCCGATCTTGCCGAGGCCGTGCATGATGGCCGGCCGGGTGAACGCCTCGGCCAGGAACAGCACGTCCGGGTCGATCTTCTTGACCTCGGCGATCAGCCAGTGCCAGAAGTCGAACGGCTTGGTGTGCGGGTTGTCCACCCGGAAGATCCGGACGCCCTCGCCCACCCAGTGCAGCACCACCCGCAGCACCTCGGCCCGGATGCCCTCCGGGTCGTTGTCGAAGTTGACCGGGTAGATGTCCTGGTACTTCTTCGGTGGGTTCTCCGCGTACGCGATGCTGCCGTCGGCCCGGGTGGTGAACCACTCCGGGTGCTCGGTGACCCACGGGTGGTCCGGCGCGCACTGCAACGCCAGGTCCATCGCCACCTCAAGGCCCTGCGCCGCCGCCGCCTCGATGAACGCCCGGAAGTCCGCGGGCGTACCCAGGTCGGGGTGGATCGTGTCGTGCCCGCCCTCGGCGGCGCCGATCGCCCACGGCGAGCCCACGTCGGTCGGCCCGGCGGTGAGCGCGTTGTTGCGGCCCTTGCGGTTGATCCGGCCGATCGGGTGGATCGGCGGCAGGTAGAGCACGTCGAAGCCCATCGCGGCCACGCCCGGCAGCCGGTCGGTGGCGGTGGCGAAGGTGCCGGACCGGTCCTGCGTCGCCCCCTCGGAGCGGGGGAAGAACTCGTACCAGGCCGAGTAGAGGGCCCGCTTGCGGTCCACCCAGATCGAGTACGTGTCACCGGCGGTGACGAACTCCCGCACCGGGTGCTCCCAGAGCAGGTCGGCCAGGGCGAGTGCCGGGTCGACCCGCTGCGGCAACGGCCTGTCGGTCTCGACGAGCGCGGTGAGCGCGTCGGCGACCCGGGGCCGGTCGGCGGTCGGGACGAGGTCCCGGGCGGCGGCGAGCACCCGCGCGCCCTCGGCCAGGTCGTTGGCCAGGTCCTCCGGACCCTGCCCGGCGGCGATCTTCTTCGTCACCGCGTTCTGCCAGGTCAGGTACGGATCCTGGAACGCCTCCACGGCGAAGGCCCAGGAGCCGACGGCGTCGGGTCGGATGGTGGCGTGCCACCGGTCCTGACCGGGCTCGCCGGGGCGCATCCGGGTGAACGGCCTGGTGACGCCGTCCGGACCCATCCAGACCACGTTGCAGCCGAGCGCGTCGTGCCCCTCCCGGTAGGCGCGGGCCGACACCGGGACCGGTTCGTCGACCACCGCCTTGGCCGGGTACCGCCCGCACGAGACGACGGGGGAGACGTCTTCGATCGGGAACCGTCCAGTCACCCCGCCAACCTACTGCGCGAGATCAGTTCGCGCGCGGCCAAGCCCGCCGGTCCGTCCCTCCGCCGGGAACGCGCGTCAAGATCCACACGCGTTCCTTGAAACCACGGCATCGAGGCGACCCGGATACGACGGTTTCCTGCAACCCGAGTGGATCTAGGCCGGGCGATGGATACGCGTCAGGTGTGCTGCGCAGGGATCAGTGTCGCGTATCATATGTGACACGTGACAGGGGGTCGGGTATGCGGTTGAATAGCAAGGGCCAAGTCACCATTCCGGCAGCGTTGCGGGCCCAATACAACCTGCATGAGGGCGACGAGGTCGATGTGGTGGAGGAAGGCGGGGCCCTCCGCATCGTGCGCGTGCACGGTGCCGACACCCGGGGGGAGCGCCTCGTGCGCCACCTGCGGGGCCGGGGGAGCGCCAAGGAGACCGAGCACATGTCCACCGAGGAGCTGATGGAGTTGCTGCGTGGTGAGTGATCGGCTCCGGGCGGTGCCGCCACGTCCGTCCGAGGCGGTGACGACCCTGGTCGACACCAACGTGCTGTTGGACATCCTGACCGATGACCCGAAGTGGGCGGAGTGGTCCGGGACCGCCCTCGCCGAGGCCCGTGACGCGGGCTATCTGGTGATCAACCCGATCGTGTACGCCGAGGTGTCGGTCCGATTCGACCGCATTGAGGAATTGGACGAGGCGCTGCCCGCTGGGGACTTCCTTCGCGAGGAGCTTCCGTACCTGGCGGGTTTCCTCGCAGGCAAGGCCTATGCGCGATATCGGAGGTTGGGCGGCGCGAAGCGGTCGCCGCTTGCCGACTTCTATATCGGCGCGCATGCGGCCGTGTGCGGTTACCACCTGCTGACCCGTGACGGGGCGCGATACCGCACGTACTTCCCGACGCTGACGCTGACCGCACCCGGCGAATGACCGCCGCTCCCGTTGTCGGGCCGTCGTCCGTTTGTGCGCGGTCCAGCACCCGCCGGACCCGCCCCGCCCCTGCCCCGTCGCGACGATCCGCCGCAAGATCGCGCAACATCCTGGTTGTAGTGGTATCGGCGCGTCGGCGATGCCACGAGATCCTGGTTCGAGCGTGACCTTGGTGGCTGTGGGCGCCCCGAGCCCGGGATTTCGGTCTCGGGGGGTGTCACCCACTACCAGGACCGTGCGCTGCCTCCGTCACCCCCACATCAATGTGCGGGGCTCCACACGTGTTCAATGAAGGCGCGGCATCGAGGCGAGGCGGATGCCGCCGTTTCCTGGAACCCGAGTGGATCTAGGCCGGGCGAGGGGCCCGAACGGAGTCCGGCGGGCGTCGGGCGGGCGTCAGGCGGGCGGGTTCGGTGCCACGAACGAGCCCTTGCCCTGGTGTACCTCGATCCAGCCCCGCTCATCCAAGATCCGCAAGGCCAGCCTGATGGGCGTGGCGCTGGCCTGATATTGCTCGCCGAGTTCCGCGATGGACGGCAACTTGTCGCCGGGCTGGAGAGTGCCGGACTGGATCGAGCGGATCACATCATCGATGACCTGCTCGTACACGGGTTGTCTCGGCATGGCGGGGCCACCTCTCGTCAGCCCTCTGAGCATGCCATCGAACATGACACTCTGTGCATCCTGTGTTGACTCTGTGCTCACTGCACTCCAAGTTGGATTTCGAAGGTTCTCTCGTCAGCAGCGGAGCACCTCCACAGGGTCAGGGTGGGCGATGCCCCCGTGTCACCCACCCTGACCTGCGCCCCGTCCCGCGCCGACTCCAGCACCTATCACCCTCCACCACCCAGCATTTCGTCACTTCCCGAGGAGGCACAGTTGGACGAGCGTTTGCCGGAAGGGCGGCTGCCGCCCGCGTACCCGATCGTTGGGGCGCGGCTTCCGCAGCCGGACGGAGATCGGGTGCCCGGTCCGCCCCCGCCGACGGGGGCACCGCTCACCCGGCGGCAGTACGCCTACGGAATCGCGATCGCGGTGGTCGTACTCCTGTTGTTTGTGGTGGGGGTCCTGCGGTGAGCGCGACGGGCCGGCGGTGAACGAGTTGCCGGTGGGTCGCCGGGTCGCGCAGTGGCGGGTGCGGCGGAACATGACGCAGCAGCAGTTCGCCGACCGGCTCGGCAAGTCGAAGAGTTGGGTAGACAAGGTCGAGCGTGGGGCACGCCGGTTGGAGCGGGTGTCCAACCTCCGGGAGGTCGCCGCGACGCTGCGCATCGATGTGGAGGTCCTGCTGGCCACCCGGCCCGTGCGACCGACTCCGGTGGCCGCCGGGGTGGACGGTATCCGGACGGCGCTGGCCCGCTACGACCTGCCGGGCGCGGACCGACCGCCGCTGGTCGAGGAGTTGCAGGCCCGGCTGGACCATGCCGAGCAGAGCTATCGGCACGCCCGGTACCCGGAGTTGCTGGCACTGCTGCCCGACCTGCTCGACGCCGTCCGTGAAGCGCATGCCGCTCGCCCCGGCGCGACGGACGCGCTGCTGGTGCGGGTGTACACGCTCATCGCTCTGGTGTTGGTCAAGGTCGACCAGGGGGAGTTGGCCTGGCTCGCCGCCGACCGTGGAATGACCGTCGCCCTGGCGACCCACGATCCGCAGGTGGCCGGCATCGCCACCGTGTCACTGAGTCAGGCCCTGCGGTCCCGTGGTCGACGACGGTCCGCCCTGGATGCCGCGCTCGTCGCCGCTGACCGCATCGGTGCGTTGCGGGCCGGCGATGACTCTCCGGTCGGTTCGTCGCTTCAGGGCACGCTACTGATCCAGGCTGCGCTCGCCGCTGCGGGCGGCAAGGACCAACCCCGCACACGCCGGGCGCTCGACGGGGCCACGGGGATCGTCGGCCAGGCGGCGGTCGAGGCCGCCCGGGTGGTGGCCGAGGCGGCCCTTGGCGACGTCACCACGGCCACAGCTCGGCACGAGCGGCTGGTGGCCGGCGAGGAGTGGCGGTGGCTGCCGCCCGAGCACCGTGCCGCGTACCTCCTCGACGTGGCCCGCGCATATGCCCTGACCGGCGACATGCTTAGGGCTGGCCGGACGCTGCTCGACGCGGAACGCACCGCCCACAGCGAGGTGCACGACCGGCCAGCGGTACGAAAGCTGGTCGCCGTGGTGTGGCGGTCCGCCGACGCGCCCGCCGGCATCGTCCAGCTCGCCACCACCCTCGGCGTCGCCTGACGTCCGTCACCGGCCCCCGGGGGAGTCAGTCAGCGCGGTGGGCCTGCGGGGAGGCCGGATGGCCGTCGTGACCGAGTACGGAGTCGACAAGTGCGTTCAGTCCCTCGTGCCACCGCGCTTCGGGCCAGTCGCGTAGGTGCTCGACCAGGTCGCTGCGGACGGCGGCGAGCAGGGCGTGGGCCAGATAGTCCGCCGACTGCGGGCCGCGGGCCTCCGCGACGAGGCCGGCGAGCAGGGCGTGCCAGTAGTCGTACGCCTCATTGCGGTACGGACTGCCGCCCCCGGCGCTCTCCAGTGCCAGCGTGAGCACCCGGTTGTCGAGCTTGAAGCGCAGCATGGCCCGCAGCAGTTCGACGGCCTGCTCCGCCGCCGGCCGGGTGGCTGACACCGCGAGCGCAGCCTGCAACCGCAGTCCCCGTTGCTCGTAGAGGGCGCGGACAAGCCCGATGCGGTCGCCGAAGCGCCGGAACAGGGTGCCCTTGCCGACGCCGGCTGCGGTGGCGATGTCGTCCATCGACACCTGGTCGGGGTCGGCTGCGGCGTCGAAGAGACGCCCGGCGGCGGCCAGCACCGACTCCCTGTTGCGTAGCGCATCGGCCCGCACCGGACACCCCTCTCGCCAAACGGACTGCTGGTCCGTATAGTCGAAGCGGACCGGCGGTCCGAATCTTATCGCGACCGTCCCGGACGACGAAAGGACGATCATGTCGGACCACCCCACCGCCGTGTTCCATCGCGGCATGGAGCTGCTGCTCGCCAAGGACATGGCCGGGTTCATCGCGCTGTTTGCCGAGGATGCGGTGCTGGAGCTTCCGTTCGCACCGCCCGGCCAGCCGCGTCGGGTAGCCGGGCGCGCCGAGCTGCACGAGTATCTGATCAATTACCCCGCACTGCTGGACGTCCGCGAGATCCGCGATCGAACCGTGCACGAGACCAGGGACCCCGAGGTCATCGTCGTCGAGTTCGTCGCCTCCGGCTTCGTCGTCGCGACGGGTCGACCGTACGAGGTGCGCTACATCGCCGTCCTGACCATCCGTCACGGGCAACTTGTGCACTATCGCGACTACTGGGATCCGATCGCCGCACAGGAGTTGCTCGGTGGCGGCCTGGTGCGCTCATGATCCTGGTCATCGGTGGCACCGGGACCACCGGCCGTATCGTCGCCGCCACGCTTGCCGAGCGCGGTCACCCCACCCGGATCGCCAGCCGACGCCCCGCCATCAGAGGGGTCCGCTTCGACTGGCGCGACCCGACCACCCACCCGGACGCTCTGGGTGGCGTGCGCGCGATCTACGCCATCCCCCCGGTCGGCGAGGTCGACCCGGCGCCGATCATGCTGCCCTTCCTTGAGCGGGCACGCGACGCCGGTGTCCGCCGGGTGGTTCTGCTCAGCTCCTCGGCCGTCCCGCCCGCCGAGCACGGACTGGGCCTGGTACACGCACGCCTCGGTGAGCTGTTCGCGGAATGGGCGGTACTGCGGCCGTCCTGGTTCATGGAGAACTTCGTGGGTGAGCAGCCGTACGCCGTGAGCGCCCGCGACCATGGCGAGATCGTCAGCGCCACCGGCACCGCCCGGGTCGGCTTCGTCGATCCTGCCGACATTGCCGAGGTGGCGGTGCGGGCTCTCACGGACCCGACGCCGCACAACACCGACCACATCATCACCGGACCAGAGGCGCTGAGCTATGACGCCGTCGCCGCCGTCCTCACCGAGGTCGGTGGCCGGCCGGTCCGGCACCGTCCGATCGACGCGGCGGAGCTGGCCGAACGCCACAGCGCGAACGGCATACCGCCGGACTTCGCCCGCTTCCTCGCGAGCCTGGACACGGCGATCGCGGCCGGCGCGGAGGACCGGACGACGTCGACCGTCGCAGATGTGACAGGTCGTACGCCACGATCCTTCCGGGACTTCTGCCGGGACCGCCTGCGCGCCGACCGTCCAGGCTGACACCCGGTCGGCTGTCGGTGTCCTGTCCAGAGTTGGGGGACGCGGCCGTTGGGTGGTCCGCCGAGACGGAGAGTGGCCCGGATCCCGGTGTTGTACCCGGACCAATCTCCAACGCGGCCGGTCGCCGTCCGGGCTCGCCGCAGGCCGGCCTGCGACGGGCCTGAACGACGACCGGCGGCGTTGCGGTTTCGTCCGGATACCGGTGTACGACACTTCTGGCGCCGTTGATGATGCGGTCGCAGTGGATCACCGAACCGGAGGTGACGTAGCCTCCGGCCATGGTCGAACGGGTGCGGGTCGCGGTCGTTGGCGTCGGTAACAACACGTCGGCATTGGTGCAGGGGCTTGCTCTCTACCGCCAGAGCGGCAGTCTGGTCGGCATCCGCAGGCCGATGATCGACGGGCTCGGGGTGGGGGACATCGACGTCGTGGCGGCCTTCGCCACCTCCGCGGAGAAGATCGGTCGGGACCTGACCGAGGCGATCTTCCTACCGCCCAACAATTTCCTCCGGCTCAACTGCGACCTGCCCAGAGCAGGTGTACCCGTCACGAAGGGCCTTGTCGACGCGGCGGAGGTGGAACGGGTAGCGGCGGCGCTGGCCGGCGCGGAGGTGCTGCTCTACTCGGCGCCGAGCGGGCGGCCGCACACGGCACGGGCGTACGCGGAAGCAGCGCGCACAGCGGGTGTCGCCTTCATCAACACCACGTCCGACCCGGTCGCCCGTGATCCGGACGTGCTGCACAGGTTCGAGGAGGCGGGCGTGCCGCTGCTGGGCGACGACCTGGCCAGCCAGTTCGGCACCTCGGTGCTGCACAACGCGCTGCTGCGGCTCCTTCAGGAGCGGGGCCTCACCCTGGTCAGCTCCTACCAGGTCAATCTGGGCGGCACCGAGGACTTCCGCAACCTGGTCGACAACCCCAACACCAAGAAGCAGTCCAAGCTCAACGCCCTGTCGGAAAGCCACGCCGCCGGCACGGTCGAGGTCGCTCCGCTCGGCTACTTACCGCACCTCGCGTCGCAGAAGGTGGCGCACCTGAACATCGAGGCGCAGGGCTGGGGTGAGACGGCGGTGAGCCTCGACGTGAAGCTGAAGGTGCATGATCCGAGCGGCGCGGCCGGGGTCAACATCGACCTGATCCGCATCGCGGCGAGCGCGCTCCGCAACGGGCGCGGCGGTCACTCCGCCGAGGCGACTCCGTCACTCAAGTCCCCGCCGGGGACGGCGATCTGAGGCCGGTGGTGAGCAGGCGTTCGATCCGGGCGTACTCGGCGGTCATCTCCGGGGTGGCGAGGAAGTCGTCGAGATCGGCCGAGATCTGGAAGTCGACCTCCTCGACGGAGCGGATGGCCAGCTCGTACAGCTCCCCACGCTGGTCCTCCTCCAGGTAGGTGGTCCAGTGTTCGAGCGCGGTGATGACGATCAGAAGCCCCTGATCGAGGTCGCCGTCGGCGAGGACGCCCGCGTCGATCCGCTCCAGCTGTGCGCGTAGCTCCGTCGCGCTGGCCGTGCGGACATTTTCCCGGGCGGTGGCCAGTGCCGCCCACGCGTCCTCGTCCAACTCGTCGCCCGCGGCGGTGTCGAGCAGATCGCTGCGGACCAGCCGGGTGACCGTGTCGAGGCCGAAGGCACGCAGCTCGTCCTCCCCGGCCGCGACTACCAGACGGAGGATCGCCGCTTCGAGTTCGTCGTACCGCATGTCGCCGGCCGCCTCAGCCCGCGGAGCCCGTGAAGCCAGCGGAGCCCGTGAAGTCAGCGGAGCCCGCGCCGACGGAGCGGTACACGTCGAGGGTCTGACCGGCGATGGCGTCCCAGGAGAAGTGGTCCACCGCGCGCTGGCGACCGGCCAGGCCGAACCGCCCGGTCCGCGCCGGATCGGCGAGCAGCGTATTGATCGCCGCCGCCAGGTCGGCCACGAACGTCTCCGGGGCCAGCGGTCGGCCGGACCCGTCGGTGGCCTGCTCGATGGGCACCAGCAGGCCCGTCTCACCGTCGGCCACCACCTCGGGGATGCCGCCGGTCGCGGTCGCCACCACCGCCGTCTCGCAGGCCATCGCCTCCAGGTTGACGATGCCCATCGGCTCGTACACCGACGGGCAGACGAAGACGGTGGCGTGGGTGAGCACCTGGATCACCTCGGGCTTGGGCAGCATCTCGGCGACCCAGACCACCCCGGAACGGTTGGCCCGCAACTCGGCGACCAGCTCCTCCACCTCGGCGGCGATCTCGGCGGTGTCCGGTGCGCCGGCGAGCAGCACGAGCTGGGTGTCCGCCGGCAGCTCCCGCGCAGCCCGCAACAGGTAGGGCAGGCCCTTCTGTCGAGTGATCCTTCCCACGTAGACCACGCTGGGGCGGGACGGGTCGACGCCGAGCCGGTCGAGCACGTCTGTCGCCTGATCCGGCGCGTACTGAATGGTGTCGATGCCGTTGTAGACCACCCGGACCCGGTCCGGGTCTATCTGCGGGTAGGCGGTGAGCACGTCGTTGCGCATCCCGCCACTGACCGCGATCACCGCGTCGGCGGCCTCCATCGCGGTGCGCTCGATCCAGGAGGAGAGCGCGTAGCCGCCGCCGAGCTGCTCGGCCTTCCACGGCCGCAGCGGCTCCAGGCTGTGCGCGGTCACCACGTGCGGCACCCCGTGCAGCAGCTTCGCGGTGTGGCCGGCCAGGTTCGCGTACCAGGTGTGGCTGTGCACCACGTCGGCGCCGGCCGCGCCGGCGGCCATCTCCAGGTCCACACCCATCGTGCGCAGCGCGGCGTTCGCGCCGGTCAGGCCGGGCGGTTCGGGGTACGCGGTGACGCCCGGCTCGGTGCGCGGCAGACCGAAGCAGTGCACCCGGACGTCGGCGCGGCGGCGCAACTCCCGGGCCAGGTACTCGACGTGTACCCCGGCGCCGCCGTAGACCTCCGGCGGGTACTCGCGGGTGAGCAGGTCGACGCGCAGCGGGGTGGGTTCCGTCATGACCCCGCACCCTAATGCAGAAGAGTCCCCGTACGAGTGGTGAAGTCCGACGCGGGTGGATAGCGTCGGGGCATGGCTGCCAAGGTGCTCGCGATCGTCCTGGCGGGTGGGGAGGGCAAGCGCCTGATGCCACTCACCACGGACCGGGCCAAGCCGGCCGTCCCGTTCGGCGGGATGTACCGCATGGTCGACTTCGTCCTCTCCAACCTGGCCAACGCCGGCTATCTCAAGATTGTCGTGCTGACCCAGTACAAGTCCCATTCCCTCGACCGACACATCACCAAGACCTGGCGGATGTCCACGCTGCTCGGCAACTACGTCACCCCGGTGCCCGCGCAGCAGCGTCGTGGCCCGTGGTGGTTCGCCGGCTCGGCCGACGCCATCTACCAGAGCTTCAACCTGATAAACGACGAGCAGCCCGACTACGTGATCGTCTTCGGCGCCGACCACATCTACCGGATGGACCCGCGGCAGATGGTCGAGGACCACATCGCCTCCGGCGCCGCGGTCACCGTCGCCGGCATCCGCCAGCCGCTGTCGATGGCCGACCAGTTCGGCGTCATCGAGGTCGGCGAGGACGGCAAGCGGATCCGGGCGTTCCGCGAGAAGCCCACCGACGCGGTGGGCCTGCCGGACGCGCCGGACGAGATCTACGCCTCGATGGGCAACTACGTCTTCACGACCCGTGCCCTCTGCGAGGCGGTCGAGCGCGACGCCGCGGACAAGTCCAGCAAGCACGACATGGGCGGCAGCATCATCCCGATGCTCGTCGACCGGGGCGAGGCGAACGTCTACGACTTCCGCGACAACGAGGTGCCGGGCAGCAACGACCGGGACCGTGGCTACTGGCGTGACGTGGGGACGCTCGACTCGTTCTACGACGCGCACATGGACCTGATAAACGTGCACCCCGTCTTCAACCTCTACAACTTCGAGTGGCCGATCTACACCGAGCAACCGCCGTGGCCGCCCGCGAAGTTCGTCCACCAGTGGGGTGAGCGGGTCGGCCGGGCCGTCGGCTCGATGGTCTCCCCGGGTGTGGTGATCTCCGGCTCGCTGGTGGAGAACTCGATCGTCTCGCCGAAGGTGCGGGTGCACTCCTGGGCGCACGTCGAGGGCTCGGTGCTGATGGAGGGTGTGGAGATCGGCCGGCACGCGGTGGTCCGGCGGGCGATCCTGGACAAGAACGTGTTCGTCCCGGAGGGCGTCGAGATCGGCGTCGACCTGGAAAAGGACCGGCAGCGCTACACCGTCTCCGACAATGGCATCGTGGTGATCGGCAAGGGCCAGAAGGTCGAGCCGTGAGCGACAGGCACTCCCCGAGGAGGATCCCGCAGTGACCCACCCCCGTGCCGGCCAGCCCGCCGAGCCCGCCGACCTGGTCGACGTGCCGCGCCTGGTGACCGCCTACTACGCCGAGCATCCGGACCCCGCGGACCCGGCCCAGCAGGTCTCCTTCGGCACCTCCGGCCACCGCGGCTCCAGCCTGCGCAACGCGTTCAACTCCGACCACATCCTGGCGGTCACCCAGGCGCTCTGCGACTACCGGCGGGAGCAGGGGCTGGACGGGCCGCTCTTCCTCGCCCGGGACACCCACGCGCTGTCCGCGCCGGCCGCCGTGGACGCCCTGGAGGTACTCGCTGCCAACGACGTCACCGTGCTCGTCGACAGCCGCGACGGCTACACCCCCACCCCGGCGCTGTCGCACGCGATCCTCACCCACAACCGGGGTCGTACCAGCGGGCTCGCCGACGGCATCGTCATCACCCCGTCGCACAACCCGCCGGACGACGGCGGTTTCAAGTACAACCCCACGAACGGCGGGCCGGCCGACACCGACGTGACCCGGTGGATCCAGGACCGCGCCAACGCGATCCTGGCCGCCGGGCTCAAGGAGGTCCGCCGGATCACCCACGCGCGGGCGCGGGCCGCCGACACCACCGGGGAGTACGACTTCCTCGCGCACTACGTCGACGACCTGCCGGCGGCGATCGACATCGACGCCATCCGCGACGCCGGGATCCGCATCGGCGCGGACCCGCTGGGCGGGGCGAGCGTGGCGTACTGGGGTGAGATCGCCGAGCGGCACGGGCTGGACCTGACGGTGGTCAACCCGACTGTCGACCCGACCTGGCGGTTCATGACCCTCGACGGCGACGGCAAGATCCGGATGGACTGTTCCTCGCCCAACGCGATGGCGTCGCTGATCGCGGCCCGCGCCGACTACCAGATCTCCACGGGCAACGACGCGGACGCCGACCGGCACGGCATCGTCACCCCGGACGCGGGCCTGATGAACCCCAACCACTACCTGGCGGTGGCGATCGGCCACCTGTTCCAGACCCGCACCGAGTGGGGTCCGGCCGCCGCGGTGGGCAAGACGCTCGTCTCCTCGTCGATGATCGACCGGGTCGCCGCCGACCTGGGCCGGCCGTTGCTGGAGGTGCCGGTCGGCTTCAAGTGGTTCGTGCCCGGCCTGCTCGACGGGTCCGTCGGCTTCGGCGGTGAGGAGAGCGCGGGGGCGTCGTTCCTGCGCCGCGACGGATCGACCTGGACCACCGACAAGGACGGCCTGCTGCTCTGCCTGCTCGCCGCCGAGATCCTGGCCACCACCGGGCGCAGCCCGAGCGAGCACTGGGCGGAGTTGGCCGAGCGGTTCGGCGCGCCCTCGTACGCCCGGATCGACGCCCCGGCCACCCGGGAGCAGAAGGCCGTGCTCGCCAAGCTCTCCCCGGAGCAGGTGACCGCCACCGAACTCGCGGGTGAGCCGATCACCGCGACGTTGACCACCGCCCCCGGCAACAATGCCCCGATCGGCGGCCTCAAGGTCAGCACGAGGTCCGGCTGGTTCGCCGCGAGGCCCTCCGGCACCGAGGACGTCTACAAGATCTACGCCGAGTCCTTCCAGGGCCCCGACCACCTCAAGCAGATCCAAGAAGAAGCCAAGAACCTGGTAGACCAAGCCCTAACCCCCTAACCCCGCCCGACCCCCACCCCACCCCCTGCCCTGCCCCCGCCCGCCCGCTCGCCCGCTCGCCCGCGTTGATCATGGAGTTATAGCCCCGCACCTCGGCGTGTCGCAGCTATAACTCCATGATCAACGGGGTGGGTCAACGGGGGTGGGGGTTGGGGTGGGGTGGGGTGGGGTTAGCAGGGTGGGGGGATTTGTTGTTGGGCTCTTCGGCGGAGTTCTTCGGGGAGTAGCTCGCGGAGTTGCTCCGGCAGGAACGGCAGGTCGAGCAGTGTCATCTTCAACTGGTTGCGTTCCTGGTAGCGCAGCGGGTCGAAGCGGACCACCAGGCCGGCGTTGCGGCGGTACGTGATGTCCACGGTCCCTTCCGTGGCCGCGTCGCGGAACACCAGCCCGTCCATCTCCACCACGACCGGCGACGAGTCGGGCCGGAGTTCCAACCGGATCTTCTCGTCCGGCGAGAGCACCACCGACCGGGAGATGCCGGCCATCGGCGCCGACGGCGTGATCACCACCGAGTCCGCGGCGGGGGAGATCAGTGGGCCGCCGGCGGCGTAGCTGTACGCCGTCGAGCCGATCGGGGTGCTGACCACCACGGCGTCGCTGCGGTAGTAGCCGTACTGCTGGCCGTCGATGCCGAGGGTGACGCTGACGAAGCCGGAGCCGGGCTGGCGGACCAGCGCGATGTCGTTGAACGCCACGACGTCGTCACCGCACACGTCGCATGCGAGGCAGGCGTGCGACTCGACGGTGAAGTCCTTCGACAGCAGCCGACTCAGCGCGTCGGGCAGCTCCGGCGGCTCGATCTCGACGAGAAAACCCAGATGACCCAGGTGTACGCCGAGCACCGGCTTCGGGTCGCGGATGGCGGAGCGCAGCGCGCCCAGCATGGTGCCGTCGCCGCCGATGCTGATCAGCGCGTTGGCGCGGATGGCGACCTCGTCGGCCGGCACCGGTTCGACGCAGGACGGTACGCGGTGCTGGTCCTCCTCGCGCACCATCAGCGTCTTGTGGTGGCGCGTCGCCCACCGTTCGATGATCCCGACCACCTCGGTGACATCCCGGGTGGGGTGCAGCACAAGTCCCAGCCCCGACACCCGTACAGCTCACCACATTCGCGGTGGCCGCACCCCGCGTACCGCGAAGGTGCGCCGGCGGTCGCCCGACCGCCGGCGCACCTCTCCGCCGTCAGGGTCGGGGTCGACCGGTGAGGTGCCTCAGCGAGCGGGCGACCAGGTCGTCGCGGGCCGCCGGGGCCAGGCCCTCCAGCCCGAAGCCCAGATAGACGGTGTCGCCGGTGACCACCACCGAGCCCTCCTCGAACGCCCGCTGGCTGCGCGACCAGTCGGTCGCGTTGCCACCGGACCCGGCCGGTGGCCCGGCCACCGTCCAGCCGCCCAGATCGGCCGACTCGAACGAGGTCTCCGCCACGGCCGACCCGTCGACGAGCACCCGGGCGTCGTCCACGAAGACGCCGAGACCCTGGGTAGCCCAGTCCGAGGCGTACGTGATCGACACCTCGACCTGCTTACCGGCGTAACCGGACAGGTCCGCCACCCACTCCTTCCAGCCGCCGGAGGCGCCGGACGCCGCGTTCCAGCTGCCGGTGGTCCCGGTGGGCGAGCAGTCCGCACCCTGGTAGTGGGCGAGGAACGGGTGCAGATCGTCCCAGTTACCGAGGCAACTCTCCCCGGTGGCCGTGCTGGTCTTGCCGTTGGCGTCCGGCAGGGTCGTCCAGTTGTCGGTGCCCACCTCGTGGGCCTCGACGAAGAGGAAGTCCCAGTCCTGCTCGGTGTCGTAGGAGGTGAAGAAGCGCAACTCACCACTGCTCGCCCCGGTCAGGTCAACCGTGCGGGTGAGCCGCTTGTACGACTCGTCGCTCTGCCCGCTGTGCAGGTACCACTCACCGGTACGCGGGTCGAACGGCGCGGCGCCCGGCCGGGTCCAGCCCACCGGCGCGGAGCTGGCGAACTGGGGGAACTCGTCCGGCGGCAGGAAGCCCGACGTGGTCAGGAACGACGCGCCGTGCTCCTGGTTCTGCGCCGACCCCGGTGCGTTGAACTGCCCGCTGAAGCCGGTGAACACGCCGTCGGTGCCGGCGACCGGGTACGGTCCCCCCTCCGGGGAGGTGCCACCGTCGCTGACGTAGGTGTACGCGCCCAGCCAGTACTGCTGGAAGTCGTTCAACAACGGCAGACAGGTGTCGGACTCGGCGTCGGTGCACTCGGGCGGCGCGTCCGGGTGATAGACGTACGACCCGTTGGCGCCCTGGGCGTAGAGCGCGTACTGGCCGCTGATCAGGAGCTTGCCGCCCTCGTTGAGGTAGTCCCGGACGGCCAGTTCGGTGTTGAGCGCCGCCTTGGCCGTGGTGCCGGGCACCTGCCCGGGGGCCCGCAGGATGACGTCGTCGCCGGTCTCCCAGACCACGGTCTTGTAGTGCGACAGCACGCCCAGCGGGTGGGGCGCCGTGCGTCCCATCGTGTCGAAGTCGTACACGTCGCTGCTGCGCCCGGCGGCGCGTAGCGACGCCGCGACCTCGTCGGCGTACTTCGCCGTGGTGCCGGTCTGCGTCGGGCTGAGGCCCGTGACGTCCTCCATCGCGAGGACCAGCACGTCGCCGCCGATGTCGCTGTGCACCTGGTAGGTGAAGTGTTGACTGGCGACCACCCCGGCACGCGGTTTGCTCCCGGTGAACCAGACCTCCACCCGGTCACCGGGCTTCGCGCCGGTGACCGTGCCGCGCAGCTCGGCGTAGTAGTCGTCGTGCGTGTCGCCGTACCGCTCGCCGCCGCGCCACTCGCGGACCGCGACCGTCTTCGGTCGCCCGCCGTTGACCGTGTAGTGCATCCGGACGTTCTTCAGCGCCCGACGGGTGATCGAGGCGACCTGCTGGGTGCGCCCGTACGAGGTGTCGAACGCGTCCACCACGAAGTCCGGGGTGCTGCGGCCGACCACCGACACCGGGTCGTCCGGGTCCGCCGCGGATCGGGCCACGGCCAGCGCGAACGGCAGGTTCTTGCGCACCTCACCGGCGATGAGGGCCTCGTCGTCGGGGAAGATGAATTCGCTCGCGCAGTCCTCCGGGCGCCACTCGTCGTCCGGGTCGACAGCCGACGCGGCCTCGCAGGTGGACATCTCCGGCGTGAAGCCCAACGTGCCGTACTTGACGGTGGCGTGGCTGTCGGTGTCACCGTTCGTGGTGTACAGCTCGGCGGAGATGTCCGGGTCGTAGCCGGGCACCGCCGGGTGCGCGTCGTCACCGGCCATCGCCTCGTAGATCACGTCGTCCGGGGTGGGGGTGCTCACCTGCCAGCCGACGCCGTAGAGCAGCAACTGGGCCGCCGAGTGGTAGTTGACGAAGAACTCGAACCCGACCCGCTTGAACAGCCGGTCCAGGGCCGTGGTCTCCGGCTCCGAGTTGGGGCTCGGGCCCCGGTAGGTCTCGCTGTTGGGCTGCGGTGACGAGCCCTCGTTGTCGTACCCCCACTTGTAGCTGAAGTTGCGGTTGAGGTCGACGCCGTCGCCCGCGGTGATCTGCCCGTCGCCGTTGTTGTCCCGCAGGTTCTTGCGCCACAGGCGGTTACCGGGGGTGAAGGTGTGGTCGTAGCCGTCCGGGTTGGCGACCGGCAGGAACCACAACTCGGTGGTGTCCAACAGGCGGGTGATCTCCCGGTCGGTGCCGTAGCTGTCCAGCACGTGGTGCATCAGCCGGCGGGTCATCTCCGGCGTGATCCACTCGCGGGCGTGCTGCGCACCGGCGTAGAGCACCGCCGGCCGCCGCCCGTCCGGGACGGTCCGCGCGTTCTTGGTGACCTTGAGGGCGAGGATCGGCTGGCCCTGCTGGGTGCGGCCGAGCGTCTCCACCTTCGTCAGTCGGGGGAACCGGGCGGCGGTGGCGTTCAGCTCGTCCCGGAGGCCGCCCGGCTCCCCGTAGGGGCGGAACGCCGTCCAGCCGGCCGCGGCCTGCTCCCGCAGCGCCTGCGAGGCGTCCTTGCCGCGCACCTTCTTGACCGACAGGGGGACGCCCTGGTCGGTGAGTCGCTTGGCCTGCCGACGGCTGAGCACCGTCTCGACGGTGCTCTGTCCGGTGGAGTCGGTCTTCGCGTCGTGGCCGAGGTCGACCCCCGCCGCGCGCAGTGTGTCGCGCTGTTTCGCGTCGACGGTGCCGACGTACACCTCCAGGCCGTCGCGGGTGCCCGGATCGGACGACGGCCGCGCGCTGGCGGGTGGGGTCAGTGCCAGTGCGCCGAGCAGGGTGAGCACGCCGGCGATCGCCAGTCGTCTCGGTCTCATCGCGCCTCCTTGGGTCAAGGACCTGTAGGCGCGAGCCTTCGGTCTGGCCCTATCGATGTCAATAGTTCGATGAGCGCGAGGTGGCTGACCGTGTCGGTGCGGGTGCCGCTAGTGATCGAGTGGGACCGGCTACCGGAGCGTCGACGAGATGACGTCCGCGATGCGTGTACCCGCCGCGCCGTCCCACAGAGGAGGCGTGGGCCAGGCGGCGGGTCGCGGCGCGGCCACCGTGCTCGCCACGGTCTCGGCGAGCGTGGATCGGGTGACGAGGCGGTTGGTGCCGTGCGTGATCGTGATCGGGCGTTCGGTGTTGGGTCGCAGTGTCAGGCAGGGCACGCCGAGCATCGTGGTCTCCTCCTGCACCCCGCCGGAGTCGGTGACGACGACCGCCGCGCCGCGGACCAGGCTGACGAACTCGAGGTAACCCAGCGGGGGGACGACCCGCAGCGCGCGGTGCGAGAGCAGGCCGGCGCTTTCCAGGTGCTGCCGGCCGCGCGGGTGCAGCGGCAGGATGACGGGCAGTTGGTCGGCGACCGCGTGCATCGCCTTGACCAGGTCGACGACGTCCGTCGGATCGTCGACATTGCCCGGTCGGTGCAGCGTGGCCACCACGTACCGCTCGGGGAGCGAGAGCGCCGCCTGGATGCCGGCGACGTCGAAGCGGTCGAGATTGGCCAGCAGGGTGTCGATCATCGGGTTGCCGACCAGGTGGACCTTCTCCGCAGCGACGCCCTCGGTCGCGAGGTGCGACACGGCGTCGGGGCTGGTGGCGAACAGCAGGTCGGACACGTGGTCGACGACGACCCGGTTGATCTCCTCGGGCATGGACCGGTCGAAGCTGCGCAGCCCCGCCTCCACGTGCGCGACCGGAATGCCCAGCTTCGACGCGACGAGGGCGGCGGCGAGCGCGGAGTTGACGTCGCCGTAGACGACGGTGAGGGCCGGTCGGTCGACGATCATCAGCTCTTCCAGGCCGGTCATGACGCTCGCGGTCTGGCGCGCGTGGCTGCCCGAACCGACCCCCAGGTTGAGGTCCGGCTCGGGCAGGCCCAGTTGCCGGAAGAAGACCTCGGACATCCGTTCGTCGTAGTGCTGTCCGGTGTGGACGAGGCGCTGCGCCACGCCGTGCCGCTCCAGCGCGCGGATCACCGGTGCTGCCTTGGGGAAGTTGGGACGTGCACCCGCGACGTGCAGAACGGCGTCGGCTGGCATGGATCTCCTCGAAAATTCGGTACGAATCAACGGCGGCGCGCCAATAGTACAAGTTATCCAGTTTAGGGCATCTAATCGTCATAGAATGTCGAATGACGGATGCGTCGCGGTCTGTGTTGCCGAACCGGCGACCCCCGCGAACGATGTTCCTACTTCCCGAAGGCAGGCAGACCCGCGTGAAGCAGATCGTCCAATCGGTGTCCGGCGGAGAATTGCGCGTCGTCGACGTTCCCCAACCGGAGCCCGGCGCCACCGAGGTGCTCGTCGCCACGCGCAGATCCCTGCTCTCCGCGGGAACCGAGCGGGCTGTGCGCGAACTGGCGTCGGCGAGCCTGCTGCGCAAGGCACGAGCCCGCCCGGATCTGGTCCGCCAGGTCGTCAACCGGGCACGCACCGGGGGAGTCCGCTCCACGATCGCCGCGGTGCGCAGCCGGCTCGACGAGGACATGCCGCTCGGCTACAGCGCCGCGGGTGTCGTCGTCACCGCCGGCGCCGCCACCGACGGCATCCGACCCGGGATGCGGGTGGCCACCGCGTCGGTGGGGCACGCCGAGTACCAGGCGGTGCCGGGTCTGCTCGCGGTACCCGTACCGGAGTCGGTGTCCGACCAGGCGGCCGCCTTCGGCGCGGTGGCGGCGATCGCCATGCAGGGCCTGCGGCAGGCCGAGGTGGGCCTCGGGGGTTCGGTCGCGGTCGTCGGTCTCGGCCTGGTCGGGCAACTGACGGTACGACTGGCGCTCGCCTCGGGGCTGCACGTCATCGGCATCGACCTGCGCGACTGGACCGCGCAGTTGGCCGGCGAGTGCGGTGCGGTCGGCCTGGTCGAGGCGGGTGCGGCGACCACCGAGCAGATCATGGAGCTGACCCGTGGCCGAGGCGTCGACGCGGTCCTGATCACGGCGGCGACGACCTCGTCGGAGCCGGTCGCGCGCAGCACCGAGATCGCCCGCGACCGTGCCCGACTGGTCGTGGTCGGCGACGTCGGCCTGGACCTCGACCGTCGACGCTTCTACGAGCGGGAGCTGGATCTCCGGTTCGCGCGCAGCTACGGCCCCGGCCGCCACGATCGGTCCTACGAGGAGTGGGGCATCGACTATCCGATCGGGCACGTGCGCTGGACGGCGCGGCGCAACGTCGAGGCCTACCTCGACCTGGTGGCCAGCGGCCGGGTCGCGGTCGACGACCTGGTGACGCATGTCTACGAGGTGGAGCGCGCGACGGCGGCCTACGAGGTGCTGGCCTCCGACCCGCGCTCGCTCGCGGTGCAGCTCAGCTACTCGGCGCCCGCGCAGCCGTCCCGACAGACGATCACCATGCGGCCGCGCCGCACCTCGACGTCGCCACGGGGTGGCCTGATCGGCGCCGGCACCTACGCCAAGGCGACGTTCCTGCCCGCGCTCAAGGCGGCGGGCTGGGGAGACGACCTCGTCGCCATCACGTCGGCCAAGGGCCTGTCCGCGCGGCACGCGGCCGAGCGCAACGGCATCGCCGTGGTGGCGCCGACAGTCGAGGACCTCCTGGTCCGCGACGACATCGACGTGGTGTTCATCCTCAGCCGCCACGACTCGCACGCCCGCCTGGTGGCGCAGGCGCTCGACGCCGGCAAACACGTCTTCGTGGAGAAGCCGCTCGCGCTGACCCAGGACGAGCTCGACGAGGTTCGGGCCGCCTACGACCGCAACTCCGGTCACCTGTTCGTCGGGTTCAACCGTCGGCACGCGCCCATGGTCGTGCACGCCAAGCAGGCCCTGGCGGCCGGGTCCGGGCCGATAACCGTCGCCTACCGGGTCAACGCCGGGCAACTGCCCGCCGCCCACTGGTACCACGACCGACGCCAGGGTGGCCGGATCCGGGGCGAGGTGTGCCACTTCATGGACCTCGCGTCGTGGCTGGTGGGCGACCAGCCGCGGGTCGTGCACGCGTACGGCAGCGGTCGCGGCGAGCCGGGCCTGGAGGAGGACGTGAGTGTCCTGCTCGGATACCCGGACGGGTCCACGGCGACGATCACCTACTCCACCCGGGGGCACCGGCGTACGCCGAAGGAGCGCCTGGAGGTTCTCGGTCGCGGGCACACCGTGGTGATCGACGACTTTCGACGCCTGGAGATCGACGGCCGGGAGGTGAAGCGCGTACCCGGTGGCAAGGGACACCAGGAGCTGCTCGCCCACACCCGAGCAGTGATCGCCGGCAACGCGCCCGACGACCGGGAGCTGGACGCGTCCTTCGGCACGACGAGGGCCGCCCTGTCCGCGATCGCCGCCCTGGCGGGCATCCAGGAGGATCACCCGTCGCGGCTGCCCACCCAGGCCGACGTGGAGAGCGTGCGAGCCGGCGCCACCTCGTGACGCGCCGCGCCGCCTCGTGACGCGCCGCGCCGCCTCGTGACGCGCCGCGCCGCCTCGTGACGCGCCGCGCCGGCGTCCGCGCGCCGCGCCCGACGCCGGCGCTGCCGAGAAGGCCGAGAACGCCGGGAGCGCCGGTCAGCGGGGTGTGTCGTCGTCGACGAGCGGGGCGAGCAGCCGCCCGAGGGCGTGGGCCATCGCCGTACGTGACTGGTTCGCCCGGATCCAACTCCGGCCGGCCGCGCCCATCTTGGCCAGCTCGTCCGGGCTCGCCTGGGTGATCTGGGCGAGGCCGTGGGCGAGGTGACCCGGCGGGGTCACGTACCCCGAGTCCGCGCCCAGCACGAGGTCGCCGACGGTCCCCGGGCTGTTGGTGACGATCGGCAGCCCGGCGGCCATGTAGTCGAACACCTTGTTGGGGCTGACCCCGGCCCGGAACAGCTCGACGTCGGCGAGCACGTGCACGCCGACGTCCGCGGCGTGCAGGAGATCGGGGATCTCCGACTTCGGCACCGGGTCGAGGAAGCGGACGTTGGGCACGCCGAGGGCCCCGGCCTGCAGGCGTGACTTCTCCACCCCCGCGCCCACCAGCACGACGTCGATCTCGGGTACCGCCTCGGCGGCGGCCAGCAGCAGGTCGAGCCCGTTGGCCGGGCCGTGTGCGCCGGCGTAGACGGCGGTCCGGCGGGTGAACCGGTAACGCCGCCGCAACTCGGCACGGGGCCGGCTGGGTACGAAGTCCTCGGGGTCCGCCGCGTTGGGAATGAAGGCGATCTTCTCGGGCGCCACGCCCTTGCCCTCGATGGCGGCCCGTACGCCGGGCGCCATGATCACCACGCGGTCGGCGCGCTGGTACAGGAATCGTTCGAGGCGCTCCAACGCCCGGTACGCCACCGACGTCTCCGACAGCGTGCCCATCTCGACGAGCACGCGGGGCCACAGGTCCCGGACCTCCAGGACGAACGGCGTGCGCCGGAGTGTGGCCACGACACAGCCGGAGAGGCCGGCCAGGAGGTGTGGCGACGAGGCGTAGACCACGTCCGGTCGGGGCTGCCGCAGGCTGGCCACCGTTGCCGTCACCGCGTAGCTGGCCCAGTTGACCACCCGGCCCAGGCCGTTGCCCCGGTACGGCGTGACGGCGACCAGGTGGAAGCCCGGCTCCGCGCGTTGCCGTCGACCGGTGATCATGTTGCGGCGGCCCGCGATGATCACGTGCGTCCAGCCGGGCAGCCGGCTGAACAACTCGACGTGCCGGGTGCCGCCCGGATGGCCCGGCGGTACGGCGAAGTGGTTGAGGACGAGGACTCTGCGTGGGGTCATCGCGGTGCTCGCACGTGGTGGACGTCCCCTGATCCGAGGTGGGTGACGGTGAGGGAGGCGCCCGCGTCGCTCCAGGTCACCTGATAGCTGAAGCCGTCGAACGCGTCCGGCTCGGGTGGCGGCCCGGGGATCGCGCCGAGCCCCCACACCGTGGTGTCGGCCCGGCTCTCGGCCGTCAGCCACGTCGCCGGCTCCCAGCGCCCGTACGTCCGGCTGTGCCAGCCCGCGAAGGGCGCCGACCGTCCGCGGACCGCCTGGTGTCCGTCCAGCCCGACGAGGCCGAGCTTGGTCCCGCCGACGACGAGCGTGTCGGCGTCCACGACGACGTCGGGGTGCAGCGGCACGGTCAGCGACCAGGACCGGGCGGTCGCCGGCGGGTCGGCGAACTCGACGATCGCCACGTACTGCTCCGCCACCACGACCGCGCGGCCGACGCGCACCGGGTGGTCGCCGCGCGCGTACGCGTCGTGCCAACCGAAGACGATCGTGCGACCCGGCAGGACGAGTGGTGCGCCCAGGTGGCCACGGCCGGTGTTGAGCCAGCGGAACGCCCGGTGCGGGACGAGCTGGTCCTGTCCGTCCGGACGGCGTACCGGGTGGGCGGCGGAGGTGCGCAACCCGTTGCGGACCTCCAGCGGGCCGTTGTAGGTGCCCGTGCCGGGGTCGGCGATCAGCCACCTGTCGTCGTGCGTGATCCAGACCGAGGTCAGGTCGGCGTGGCCGTGCGAGGGGCCGCCGTCCACCTTGAACCACACGCGCCACGGCCCCCGGTCGACACGTGCGATGCCCCCGGAGGTCGTCGCCGCCGACCGGGGGCGCATCGTCGCGGCGAACGTCTCCGAGGTGGCCCCCGGGTCGGGCGGGGGCGCGTACCACGCCAACTCGTCGAAGTCGGCGTACCACCGCGCGGGCAGCCGTTCGCCGCACAGCGCGAGCCCGAGCGCGGCGGAGCCGGCCACGTCGAGCGGGTCACCGGAGGACGCGAGCACCCGTCCCTCGTCCCAGTCGCCGTACTGCGGGACGTCCCCGTCGAACACCCCGAGCCGGGCCAGGTGCAGGCTCGCGGCGTGCAGGTCACGGCGGACGCGCGGCGGCGCGCCGCCGAGCAGCACCCGCACGATGAGCATTTCGAGGACGAACCTGTGGTACGACACCGAATCCTCGATCATCCGGCCGTCGGCGCCGAAGTGTCGGCGGTGCTGAGCCGCGAACATCCTCTCGCCGGTACGCGCCCACCAGCGGGCCCGCCGGGCCGTGGGGAACATCCGGGCGAGCAGCAGCAGCCCGAGCGCGTCGCCGAGCAGGTGGTTGTTGCGCATGCTGCTCAACGTGTAGGGCAGCTCGACCATCAGGTGCCGGGCGCTGGCCAGCAGCAGCCGCTCCATGGCGGTCGCTACGTCGCCGGGTAGTCGGTCGCCGACGAGCGCGAGGATCTGGTTCCAGGCGATGGCGCGCAGGGCGAGTTCGAGGCTGGAGTACCAGTTGACGCCCCGTTCCGGCGGGGACTGCGTACACCAGGCCCGCAGCAGCTCGTCGAGGCCGCCCTGCCACGGGCCGGTCGGGTCGAGGCGGGCCGCGCGGGCCAGGACGACCAGGTCGCGGTGGCGTGCCGCCTCCCAGGTGTGCTTCACGTCCGACAGCCGAGCCTCGGAGCGGATGTCGATGCGCCACCACGGGTCGTCGGCAGGCCACTGCCGCCCGGTCAGCGGGTCGGTGCCCCACGGTGCCGACACGCCCGTCGCGACCCGGGCGCCGAAGACCCGGAGCCCGTCGTTCAGCACGCGGTCGGCGTCGTCCAGGCACCGCTGCCGCGCTCCGTCGCCGATCGGCAGCACGCGTGTCAGCGGCACCGGCGCGGACGCGTGGTGCCGGTGCGCCTGCCCGCGGAACAGGACGGCGTGGAATCCGCTGCGCTTGGACGCCTCGTACGCCGCGCGCAGCGGCGCCGACAGGCCCAGCGCGCGCATGTCCACGGCGATCGCGCGGAGATCGGGTTTCACCTTCGACTTCCCCCTGGGAAATGGCGATTCCGTCGTTTCGTCCCGACCAGGACCGTGGGTGTAGGAAGCTGCAAGCGCATCGAATCGGGCATTTAGGACGCGCTCGGTGGTGCGCGAGCCGCGTGGGCGCGCGCCGGTCGGGGCGGGTCGTCGGTCTGACGTCTGTCCAACGCCGCCGGTGCCGCTTCAGTGACGACACGGCCGGTGCTGACATCACCGGTGACGACATGGCCGGTGGCGACATCACCGGTGACGACACGGCCGGTGGCGACATCACCGGTGACGACATGGCCACTCGCGACACGGCGGGTGCCACCGCGGGGACGAGGAGGAGTGGTCGTGACAGCGCAAACCCGGGTGCCGCTCGGATTCCGCTCGCCGATGCCGCCCCCGGCCGGTGTCGGTGCCGGACCCGGCTTCCGAGGCGCGGCCGGTCGCGGGGTTGGTGCCGTGGCCGGCGCCGGACCGGGCGGCTGGCGGACGATGATGACGACTCTCGCCGTCGCGCTGCTGTGTGTCGCGGCTTTCCAGGCGTCCACGGCGAACGCCTGGCTGGCGGTCCTGCAGGCCTCCGCCGGGGCGATCCTGCTCCGTTGCCGCCTTCCGCGCCCTCGGCTGCCCGATGTGCTGGCGGTCGCGGTCGCGGCGTGGGCGCAGCTCACCGTCCTCTGGTCCAGCGACGTCGCGCAGACGCGGAGCGTGGCCTTCGCGTACACCTCGGCCGCTCTTCTGTTCGTCGCGGTCCGCCACGTCGCCACCACGCCGTGGCACCTGCTCGCGGTCGGGGGTTCGTACATCGTGGGGTGTGCCATCGCCGCGTGGCGCCTGATCATCGAGGCGCGCGGGGTCGGCGGATCGACCGGCGCGATGGACATGGCGGTGCGCTTCGGCATCGAGGGCACCAACATCAACTTCACGGCCTACTCCAGCGTCACCGCGTTCGTCCTGGTGTTGGGCCTGTTGAAGATCCGCGGTCAACGGCGGCTCGTCACCATTGCTCTGACCACCGCGTTGCCGGTGCTGGCGTCCGGGATCTTCCTGAACCGGACCAAGGGCGCCCTGGTCGCCCTGCTGCTCGTGGTGGCGTACGCGCTGCTCAGCGAACTCAACCCCCGGGTGACCTGGGTGGCCGCGGTCGCCGTGGTGCCGACGCTGCTGGTGACGGTGCCGCTCGGTCTGGGGCAGAGCGTGTTGGTGTGGACCGACGACGTCATCGGCTCGGCGGCGACCGGCGACGTGCTGAGCCGTATCGAGCTGTGGCGGTACGCGTCCTCGTACTGGTGGGACTCCCTCTGGGTGGGCGGCGGCGCGGGAACCTTCGAGCTGTGGAACCCGTTGGGCATCCGAGCGCACAACGCCGTGCTCGCCGTCGCCGTGGACCTGGGGCTTGTGGGCTTGGTGGGCGTGGCCGTCCTGTTCGGGGCGGTGCTCGCCCGGCGGGCGGCGCGGTGCCCGGTCGGGCTCCGGGTCGCCGGGCTCTTCCTGGTGGGCGGCTTTCCGCTCTGGCTGACCGGGGTGTGGGAGTTCGAGCGGGGGTCGTGGCTGGCCCTCGCCCTGCTGTCGATGCTGCCGGTCCACGCCTCCGGCCGGCAGAAGGCGGACGACCCGGGACGACGCGCGACCGGCCCGCCCGGTCCGGTCCGGGCTCGCGCCACCGCACCCCCGGCCCGGCCGACAGCCCTGGACTGGGGCGCGCCCATCACCCGGTGACTACCCGGTCGTTGGCTCGTTCAGTGACTACTGACAGCCAACCGATTGGCCCGCAGCGTGGCGGAGCGCCGTCCGCGCCGACGGAGCGTGCCGTGCCGCGCCCTTCGTACCGCGGGTCGGCGGGTGCTCAACAGTGTGGAGGGCCGGCGAGTGCCATCTCGGAATCCCGTCCGGGTCGACTCGCGGCCACCCAGGGTCGGCCGTTGCGCCGGGAGTGGTCCTCGGTGACCGCCGTCGACAGAGTCAGTGACGGCCGACACCGCTCGCCGGTCGGCGGCTGGCAGCTCCCGGCCGCCGCACCGCGACCCGAGCAGCGCGTACGCCCGCCGATGGCCCGCCCGGCACCTGCCGGGCACACGGTCACCTGGCTGCCGTTGGCGCTGGCGCTGGCGTGGATGCTCGGCACGTTCGGCGTGTTCTGGACGACGAGACTTGCCCACGACGTCAGGAACCCCTACCAGCTCTCCGCCTTCGTGCTCGTGGCGACGGCGCTGTTCGCCGGGGGGTACGTGGCGCAGATGGCCCGACGTCCGCCCACGGTAGCCGCAGCGACACACTCCGTCGGCCGCGTCCGGCTGGTGCGTCAACTGGTCCTGGCCAGTGCGGTCTACTACGTCGTCGTGAGCCTGACGCGGCTGACCCAGTTCGGCGCCACCGGCCCCAGCAGCGTGTGGGCGAACATCCAGGCCCCCGCCACCGGCTACGTGAACAAGTTCGACGTCTATCAGCAGGGGGTCGGCAGCACGAGCCCGTGGATGACCGCGCTGTTTCCCCTCGGCGTCCTCAGCGTGGCCCTCGTACCGTTGCTCGTGGTGCACTGGCGCGCTCTGCCCGGCTGGCTGCGCCTCGCCGGCGTGGCCGCGACGTCGACGCACATCGCGTTCTACCTGTTCATCGGCACGATGAAGGGGCTCGGCGACGTCGTCATCATGCTCGCGGCCGGGATGTTGATCGCGTGGGCGTCGGTCCGGCACCGGCCGCGGACCTACTCGCGCCGGCGTCGGGCGCTCCTGCTCGTCGTCGGGGCGTTCGTGCTCCTGGCCACCTACATGATCCACAATCACGCGACGCGGGCGGCCGAGTTCGGCACCACAGGCGACGTGGTCCACGTGAACCCCTCGGTGGAACGTGTCCTGGGTAAAACGATGGCCGAGGGCATCGCCGCGATGATCGGCTATCCGACGCACGGCTACCTCGGGTTGTCCTACAACCTCCAGGTGCCCTTCGAGTGGTCCCGTGGTCTCGGCAGCGCGCCGTCCGCAGCGATCTTCGCCGAGCAGACCCTCGACGTGGACCTCAGCGAACATCCCAGCTTCCCCGACCGAACGGAGAACGAGACGGGATGGCCGGCGCGCATGTACTGGGCCACCATCTATCCCTGGCTCGCCTCGGACCTCACCTTCCCCGGCGCGGCGCTGTTCATGGGGTTGGTCGGGTGGCTCTTCGCCGGCTCGTGGCGCGCGGCGGCGTCGTCCCGTCGGGTGGTCCCGTCGTTGATCTTCGCGCAGCTGTGCATTCTCATCATCTACGTGCCGGCGAACAACCAGCTCGGGATGGCACCGGAGTCCATCGTCGGGATGGCCACGCTCCTGGCCCTGCACGTCATGCAGTCGCTCTTCGGCGAACGTCAGCCCCACTGCCGGAAGAACCTGCCGAGCGGCTCCGCGTACGCCCGGTAGTCGAACGATTCGAGCGCCTGGCTGCGCGCGGCCTGGCGCATGTCGCTGCGCTGCGCGGGGCTGAGCCCCGCCGCAGCGCGGAACGCCGCGGTGACCTCGGCGACCGAGTGGTCCCGGCAGACCAGGCCCTCACGGTGGGGGCGCAGGTATCTGCCCAGGTCGCTGGTGAGGTTGGCGATCACCGGCGTGCCGCTGGCGAGACTCTCGCAGAACTTCGTCGAGAAGCCCGCGTCCGCCGCCCGCTCCGGTCTGCGGACGAGGACTGTGAAATCCGCGCCCTGGAGGGCGGTCGACACCTCGGCCTGCGGTAGCCGACCCAGGCACCGCACACCGTCCGGCAGCGGCCGACCGCCGAAGAGGCGGCCCACCTCGTCCCGCGTCGGGCCGTAGACGCGTAGCTCGACACTCGCGCCGTCGCGCTGGACGTTGCCCACCGCCTCGATGACGGTGCCCAGGAGATCCTTCTTGTTCCCGTGCGGATTGCCCGCGTAGGCGAGCGTGAGCGGAGGTGAGTCGCCCGCGGTCTGCCGGGCCTCCGGCGTCAGGCTCTTGACGTCGAGAGTGGGCGGCACCCGCAGGATGGGTCGACCGCTGCCACGGTAGTGGTCTTCCAGGTAGGAGCTGATCACGATGATGCCGTCGCACCGCGGGTAGTAGTGGCGCAGGGCCAACTTCATGCTGACGTGCAGGGGGCCGAGGTAGCCGCCGCGGACGTGGCGGCCGTTGAACCAGTCGACGACGTCGACGATCAGCGGCACCCGGTGCCGGCGACACCAACGCTGGAGGTGGAACATGTACTGGGCCTGACCACCGTGCACCAGCACGTGGGACGGCTTGGTGGGCTGGGCGTCGAGCCACCGGGCCGTCCGCTGACCCCAACGCACCAGCGTCTGCACCGAACTGCCCAGCGGCCCCGCCTCCGGCGACGGCCGCTCCGCGAGACCGAGGTGGGAGACCGAGCCCGGTCCGTCGACGCCCGGCAGCGCCGTGCTGCTGGGCGGCTCCGGACCACCGCTGGCGACCACCACGTCGTAGCCGGCGGCGGCCAACGACGCCACCAGGCCGTAGACCCGTCGGGACCCCGCCTCACCCCACGGGAACAGGAACGGACCCACACAGGCGACCCATCCGGTACGTCTCATCGCAGCACCTCGACTCGCTCCTAGGTCAGTTGGCGGCCGGCGGCCCCGGCCGTGGAGGATCCGGTGCGCGCCGCCGAGCCCAGCGTGGCGGCGAACCGCGCGGCCACGTTCTCCTTGGCGTGCTCCCGCCGTGCGAAGGCGGTCCCGTTGCGGGCGAGCCGCTCCCGCAGGGCCGCGTCCCGGCAGAGGTCGGTCAGGCCCCGGACCAGCGCCGCGGTGTCGTCGGTGCCGACGATCACGCCCGCGTCGGCCTCCTGGATGTGGTGCATCGACGCCACCTCGGCCGGCCCGTAGCCGAGGATCGGACGGCCCGAGGCGAGGTACTGGGGGATCTTCGTCGAGACCGAGTAGCGGGTGTAGCGGCGGATCTCCTCGTCGAAGGACTCGATGTGGACGAGGACGTCCGCGCCGTGCAGCGCGGCGGGCACCTCGTCGCTGTTCAGCGACGGCCCGAGCCGCACCCGCGCCAGGGGGGCGAAGTGGCCCGCGTACCGGGTGAGGTCCGGCTCCGGTGCGTGGATGGTCAGCCGGACGGGCAGACCGGCCGCGGCCAGGCCGTCCAGCGCGGCGCCGATGTCGCGCAGCGACTCCCAGCGGTTGAGGTGCAGGGCGCCGACGTAGACCAGCTCGGTCGTCTCCCGCTGCTCCGCCTCGCCGCGGGGCGGGGCGAAGAAGGTCTCGTCGACGCAGTTGGCGAACGGGCTGAACGGGACGCCGTATCGCCGGGCGTACTCCTGGGCCATCGGCTGACTGATGACCATGCCCAGCGGGGCCAGGCGGATGAGCCTCGCGATCGTCTCCTGGACGGAGCGGTCGGCCCGCCCGAACAGCTCACCGTTGTCGTACAGGGTCGCCGGCCAGTCGTCGGTGAAGTGCGGCACGACCGGGACGCCACAGGTACGCGCGGCGAGCGCGGTGATCCTCGTCAGCCGCACGCTGCCGAGCATCGAGTAGACGACGTCCGGCCGGAAACCGCGCATCCACTCGATCAGCGTCGGGGGGACGCGGATCGGGCTGAGATCGGCCGTCGCGCGCAGTTGTGCGTAGATCTTGGCCATGGTGGGACGGCTCTCCGCCGCGGCGTGTACGGCGGCGATCGGCCGGCTCTGTTGCAGGGGCGTGCGACCGTTCCAGCCCGACATCCGCATGGCGTAGTACTGGATCGGCAGGTAGTGGTCTCGCGGCGGGAAGTGGAAGAAGTTCTCGCACACCTCGGTGGTCGGCGGAATGTTTCCGGTGTGCACCTGGGCGAGGCGGTCCTTGGGCCAGCCGGAGAAGAGGTTCGACAGGGTCATGGCGGTGCCGCTGACCCGGCTGAAGGGCGTGTGGCTCACCACCAGCACCCGCGGGAATTCCTCGTCCAACACCATCGGTGCGTCCACCTCTCTCATGTGGTCCGTATTCTCAGCGCCCGCCGGTAGCCGACGATGGCCGCCGGGACAACAGTCACGGTGTAGACGACAACGGCGACGTAGGGCGCCGCGGCCACTCCCCACCAGTGCACTCCGAGCAGTTTTCCGACGATCGACAGTGGTAGGTACAGCAGATAGCCGCACAACTGGGGGCGGACGACGCCGGCCGCGTTCTGCACCATGAACCGGGGCGAGATCGCGGCCAGCACGATCCACCAGCAGGCGAGGCCCAGCAGGAGTGACCGGTTTCCGATCGAGATCGGCAGCCAGGCGGCCAGGAGTTGCTCGCCGAACAGCACCAGGATCGTCGACGGCCCGACGGCGATGAGCGTCGACACGATCGTCATCCGGCGCACGGTTCGGCGGATCCAGTCGAGGTCGCCACGCGCCAGGGCCTCACCGTGCATCGGCCACAAGGGTTGGTTGACAAGTGTCACGAGCGCGCCGAGCTGGTTGAACAGTCGGGCCGGCACCGCGTACGCGGTGACGCTGGCGAGACCCAGCACGTGTGCGATGAGCAGTGGGTCGGCGTTGTCCGCCAGGACCATGATCAGCGTGACCAGGAAGAAGAGGCCGCCCAGGCCGAACAGCTCCCGGACCCCCCGGCCGTCGACGTATCTCGGCCGGGGCCTCAGCTGCGGCAGGCGCCAGCCGAACGTCCACACCGTGTTGACGATGTTGACGAGCAACGGGCCGATCGCGATGCTGGCGATCACCGCGATCGGGGGCAGCTTCGCGTACACCGCGCCGAGCGCGAGTGGGAGGGAGAGCGCGCTCGCCGTCGCCTGCCAGACATTGCTGGCCGCCACCTGCTGATACGCGTACTGGACGCGGGCGATGAGCGACAGCGGGATGTTGAGCAGGAACGCGGTCAGGCACACCAGGGCGACGAGGTGGGCGTCACGCGCCGCCGCCCCGGTCGCGTTGAAGAGCAGCGGCCACGGGATGAACCCACCGAACAGCCAGAGCAGGCCACACGTCGGCAGCGCCACCCCGCAGACCGCCGCGTAGGCGCTGGAGACGTACCGCCGGGCCGCGTCCGAGTCGCCGTCGACCCGACACGGCGCGAGCCTCGTCATGAGCCCGAGACCGACGCCCAGGTCCGCGAAGGCCACCATCCCGGTGACGGCCAGCACCGCGGCCCACAGCCCGTACAGGTCGGTGCCCAGGTAGGACAGGGTCACGGGGAGGAGGACGAGTGGCACGAGAGCGCTTACCACCCGGCTCAGCGCGGCGGTGGCGATCCAGGACAGCAGTCGACGACCGCGTTTCGGGCCCGGGGGAGCGGGGGGCGCCGGCGCGGGTGGCGCGACGGTCTGCACCGCGTGCCGCGGCCTGGGCGATGCGGCGTGCAGCGGCTGGTACCGCTGAGACCTGCCGTCCCGGGTCCGCATCTCTCGGTCCTGTCGGTCTGCGGCGAACGCCGGAGGGAGGCGGCTGCCGCGACGCGGCCTCGCGTTGGGGTTCCTCACGGTCATAACTGCCGGTGCGGGGATTTGGGTGCGGCTCCCGGCCACCGTCCGCGCCCGCCGGTCACCGGGACTGCAGGGGTACGCCCACCGGGCCGCCCACCGTCGGGTCGATCGGTTGGGCGCAGAGCAGCGCCAGGTGCTCGGCGATCTTCGCCGCGTCGTCGTACGGGTCGAGCCCGCTCACCTCCATCGGGTCGAGACCCGGCACGGCCACGTGGGACACCAGCGGGTGGAACGGCCGGGTGTCGACCTCGCCGGCGCCGAACAGATCCTCGTGCAGCTTCTCGCCGGGACGCAGGCCGGTGTAGACGATCGGTACCTGGCTGGACGCCTGCTCGGCCATCTGCCGGGCCAGGTCGGCGATGCGGACCGGCTCACCCATGTCCAGCACCAGCGCCTCCCCGTCCCGGCCGATCTCGGCGGCCTGGAGCACCAGGTGGACCGCCTCCTGGACGGTCATCAGGTAGCGGGTGACGTCCGGGTGGGTGACGGTCAGCGGCTTGGCGTCCTCGATCTGTCGCTGGAAGGCCGTCACCACCGAACCGCGACTGCTGAGCACGTTGCCGAACCGGACGCTGAGGAAGGTCCCCGGGAACCGGGACGCGGCGTGCGCGGTCAGTCGCTCGGTGATCCGCTTGGAGTACCCCAGCACGCTGATCGGGTCGGCCGCCTTGTCGGTGGAGATGTTGACGAACTTGGCCACGTCCTGGCAGGCGTCCAGCACCGACAGGGTGCCCCACACGTTCGTCTTGACCGCCTCGCCGGGGTACCGCTGCAACAGGGTCAGGTGCTTGAGCGCCGCCGCGTGCAGGATGATCTCCGGACGGCGATCCCGGATGATCCGGCGGAGACCCTCGTCGTCGCGCAGGTCGGCGAGGATCAGCTCGGGGCTGTCCAGCAGGGCTCGGCCGGCGAGCGACATCTGCAGGCCGTGCAGGGCCGACTCGTCGCGGTCCAGCATCATCAGCTCACCCGGGTCGGCCTTCATCACCTGCCGGCAGAGCTCCGAGCCGATCGATCCGCCGGCGCCGGTGACCAGGACCCGCCGCCCGGTCAGGCTGTTCGTGTTCAGCGGGAGGTCACCGATCACCTGGCGGCGGCCGAGCAGATCGCCGATCTGCACGTCCCGGACGTCGGTGACGGTGATCCGGTGGTCGACCAGGTCCCGCACGGGGGGCAGCACCTTGAACACCGCTCCCGCGGTGAGCGTGGCCTCGCGGATCTGGCGGATCAGCGCCGCGTCGGCGTTGGCCACCGAGAAGATGACC
Organism: Micromonospora sp. DT231; assembly: GCF_049847025.1. NCBI lineage: Bacteria > Bacillati > Actinomycetota > Actinomycetes > Micromonosporales > Micromonosporaceae > Micromonospora > Micromonospora sp. DT231. The sequence continues at coordinate 367,413 of NZ_JBNCNO010000003.1, forward strand.
GCCTTCGCGCCGGTGCGGCGGACCGCGGCGTCGACGTCGTCCCGCCCGCCGAGCACCCGTACCCGCCGGATGCGCAGGTCGCGTTTGTCGGGATCGTCGTCGAGGGCGCCCACCGGCAGGTACCGGCCGCGCGGGTCGCCGACCATCGCCCGCAGCAGCTCCTGCCCGGCGTCGCCCATCCCGAACAGCAGCACGGGTGTCGACGACCGCACGTCGGGGCGCATGGAGAGGTCCCGGCGGTGCCGGTACGCGAACCGGGCGCCGAGCATCAGCAACAGGGCGAGGGCGCCGCCGACCAGCGGGGTGCTCGCCGGTACCGGCCGTTCACCGGAGGACAGCAGGCCGAGCAGCACGATGGCCGCCGTCGAGATGGCGGTGCCGGCGACGCCCTGGACCTCCTGCAGGCTGCCCAGCGGGTGTCGTCCGGAGTAGAGCCGGCGGACCGCCGCCACGCCCACGTGCACGACCGCGGCGAGCAGGCCGATCGCCGCGGCCCGGCCCAGTTGGCCCGCCGGGAGGTCGAACTCGAACCGGGCCCAGACGGCCGCGGCGAAGCCGCTGACCCAGGCGGTGGTGTCGGTGGCGAGGAAGCCCGCGGTGCGGCGGCGGGCCCGGGCCCGCCGTGTCGAGCGGTCCGCGTGCTCCGTGTGCTCGGTCTCCTGCGACATGTGCTGGCTCCCTGACCCGTCTGCGACCGCTTCCGCCGCGTACGGCAGAAGGGACTTAACGCCCTTTGTCCTTGTTACAGGCAGTCTCGTGCTTTTAGGTGGTTTCTGGGGGATTGGCGCACGATCACCTCCCGCGCCACCCGCTCGTCACACCGGGCCGGCTCCCGTCCGGCGGCTCAGGAACTCCTCGATCGCGCCGGACACCCGGGCGATCTGCGGCTCGGTGAGGGCGCTTCCGCTGGGCAGCGTGAGCCCGTCGGTGAACAGGCGCTCCGCCGCGCCGGTGAGCAGGCTCTCCGCGCCGTCGTGCATGGGCTGCAGGTGCATGGGCTTCCACACCGGCCGGGTCTCGATGTCGCGCTCGGCCAGGTGGTCCGCCAGGTCGTCCGCCCGCCAGCCGCACCGCTCCGGCTCGACGGTGAGGACGGTGAGCCAACAGTTGGACTCGCCGTCCTCCGCGCCGAGCAGCCGGACGCCCGGCACCGGGGCGAAGAGCTTGGCGTAGTGGTCGCGCAGGTGTCGGCGGCGGGCGATCATCGCGTCCAGCCGCAGCAACTGGGCCCGGCCCAGCGCCGCGAGCAGGTTGCTGAGCCGGTAGTTGTATCCCGTCTCGCGGTGCTCGTAGTGCCGCGCGGGTTCGCGGGCCTGGGTCGCGAGGTGGCGGGCCCGGGTGAGGAGCGCGGCGTCGTCGGACACCAGCATCCCGCCGCCGGAGGTGGTCATGATCTTGTTGCCGTTGAAGGAGAGCACGCCGACTCGCCCGAAGGAGCCGGCGGCCTGTCCGCCGTGGCGGGCGCCGAGGGCCTCCGCGGCGTCCTCCACCACCGGGACGTCGGCGTCGGCACAGACCGGGATCAGTGCTCGGTAGTCGGCGCAGCTGCCGAACATGTCGACGGGAACGACCGCGCCGACCCGCTCGCCGCGCGCGCGCAGCCGTCGCAGCGCCTCGTCGACGAGGGCGACGTCCACGTTGCCGGTGCGGGGATCACAGTCGACGAAGACCGGCCGCGCCCCGATGTAGCGGGCCGCGTTCGCGGTGGCGACGAAGGTGAGCGTGGGCACGATGACCACGTCGCCGGGGCCGACGCCGACACCGAGCAGGGCGAGGTGCAGAGCCGCCGTCCCCGAGTTGACGGCCACGGCGCCCTCGGTGCCGACCCGGGCGGCGACGTCCCGCTCGAACGCCTCCAGGTCCGGGCCGACAGGCGCGACCCAGCCCGAGCGCAGGGCGGCGATCAGGTACGACTCCTCGAGTGGCCCGATGTCGGGTGGCGACAGGTACACCGTGTCGCTCATCGGGCACCGCCGGTCGAGGGACCACCAGGCATCGGCACGATCTGACCTCCAACGGCGTCGGGGACAACGCCGGGTGAGTGGCCCATCGGGGCAGAAATCGGATGACGACCCTGATTGGTGACACTCAACCCGCATTCCCCCGATCAACCCCAAAACCCGCAGTCGGACACGGCCAGCTCGGCTGCCTTCTGCGACCCCGTGGTCGGCGACGCGAGCCGCGAGCGTCGCAACGGCCGGTCGGGCGAGGGGAAGACTGGCCGGTCGGGCGAGGGGAGGGGTGGCCCCTTCGGCGGGGGGTTGTGCCGCCGCTCAGGTCGCCGAGTGGGCGCGCTCGACGTCAGTGGGTCGACGGCCGCGAGGTGGCCGATCGGGTCGGCTGCGCCGGCAGTGCGGGCCCGGGGCGTCGAAGGTGGCCGACGATGGCCGCGCAGAACACCGCCTCGATGTCGCACTCCTCGTCGACGTGCTGCCACGTCTCGCCCGCCCGGACGTGGTAGCCGGTCGATCTCTCCGCGGTGACGGTGCCGAAGTGCAGGCACTGGAACTCGATCAGGTGGAAGCGGTCGCCGCTGTGGCCGATGTCCAGCGACGCGAGCGGGGTGCCGAGGACGTCGCAGACCTGCTCGGCGTAGTCCAGCAGCGCGTCGCGGTCGACGCCCGCCATGTCCTGGAAGTCGAAGTCGCCGCTGCCGCTGGCCCGGAAGTCGCCGGGCCGGTTACGGCGGTAGAGGGTGTAGTAGCGCGCGCCCATCTTCAGCACCTTGAAGTCGCCGGTCAGTCCCGGAATCAGCGCCTGCACCAGGAACTTCTGTCGGTGCAGCGAGCGCGGGTGGTGGGCGCGGCGAAGCAGCCGTCTGCCGTGCTCGCGAACGGACTCCGCGTGGTCGTGGGTGCGGCTGAGGGTGCGGGCGGCGCGCAGCAGTTCCGTTCGGTTGGCGGCGCGGGCCACGAACTGGGAGCCGGCGCCGTAGGCGGACTTGAGCACCTTCGGCCATGGCCCGTCCAGGGTCGCCTCGGCGAGTTCCTCGTAGGTGCCGAAGGAGCGGGTGTCCAGGCGCCGGGCGTCCGCGGGGAAGAGGTGGGTGCGCAGCGCCTCCATCATCACCTTGTTGTGGTGCGCGCGCAGGTAGCGGTAGCCCGGAAGGACCTGGGCGCCGCGGGTCTCCAACGCCAGCACCAGGTCCTCGATCCAACTCTTGTAGGACAGCCCGCGATCCTCCGAGGAGGTGTAGAGCACCGGGACACCGCGCAGATCGTCGCTCAGGTCCAGGTCCGCGAGGCGGATGACCTCCGGCGCGAGGCCGGCGCCGGCGAGGTACGCGGTGATCCGGTCGACGTCCATCGTGCACAGCCCGTGCTGGGTGCGGGCGGTGGAGTAGAACGTGCCGCGGTAGTCGGTCAGGATCAGGATTCTGGTCATCTCGGACTCTCTGCGCCTACGCAGCTTTCGAGCGTTACGCACCTATTGTGGAGGTTGATGAGGCTACCATCGGCCCCGGTACCGACCTGGACAAACGGCGGAGATGCGGGGGCGACATGCGTGTGGTGCCCGAGCGGGTGGGGGTCTGATGCGCGTCCGCCGCGACCAACCTGGAACGCTGCTCGGCCCGGTGATCGGGGCACTCGACCGTCTCCTGTGCACGGGGGCGCGGGCCCGTCGGGCGATCCGGGGTCTTGCGCTCGCCGGCCGGTTCGCGGCCCGTGGAGACAACTTCACGTTCGACCCGGACGGTGTGTACACCTGCGAGTCGATCGAGGTCGGCGACAACGTGGACCTCGGATACCGGCCGATCCTGGTGGCGGCCCGGAGTCGGATCCGCATCGGTGACAACGTGATGTTCGGCCCCGAGGTGACGATCCGGGGTGGCAACCACCGCATCGAGCAGGTCGGCGTACCGATGATCGCGGTCGAGAAGGAGGCCGGCGACGACAGCCACGACCGGGGCGTGACCATCGGCGACGACGTGTGGGTGGGCACCCGGGCGGTGATCCTGCACGGGGTGACCATCGGCCGGGGCGCCGTGATCGGCGCCGGCGCGGTGGTCACGCGGTCGGTGCCGCCGTACGCGGTGACCGCCGGCAACCCGGCCCGGGTGATCCGGCTGCGGTGGCCGGTGGAGACCATCCAGGCCCACGAGCGGCAGCTCTACCCGGTCGACCGTCGGCTGACCGCCGCCGAGATGGCCGGCCTCGCCGAGCTGCCGGCGCCCGAGCCGCGTCCGACGCCCGTGACGAAGTCGCTGACCACAGGCGTCCAGCCGCGATAGTCGAAACAGTGGGCCCGCTCCCGGGCCGCGCGGCTCATCGTCCGCCAGGCCGCGTCGTCGAGACGCAGCGCCCGCTCGATGCCGCGCCGGACATCCTCGGCTGCCGAGCCGTCGAGCAGGATGCCCTCGCGACCGTCCACGAGGTAGCGCCGCAGATCGCTCGTGAGGTTGAGCAGCACCGGGCAGCCGGCGGCGAGACTCTCCGGCACCTTGGAGGGGAAGCCCGCCTGCGCGTACCCGGCCGACGGGCGGACCAGCACGGAGAAGTGCGCCCGGCGCAACTCGGCGAGCACTGCCTCGCGCGGCACCCGGCCGAGGAAGCTCACCTGGTCGTCGAGGTCGGCCGACCAGGCCTCTCCCAGGTCGGAGAGCCTGCCGGCCTGCTCCCGGCTGATCCCGGCGATCACCAGGCGTACCCGGGACCGCTCGGCGGGCGCGAGGAGGCGGATGCCCTCCAGCACCACGGCCAACTGGTCCTTCGCGCCGGCCGACCCGGCGTAGAGCAGTCGGAGCCCGTCGCCGAGCGAGGCCGGTGCGGGGTCGGCGTAGTCGGCGGGGTCGACCTGGGGCGGCACCACGAGGGTCGGCCGGCCCAGGCGCACGAAGTGCCGCTCCAGCAGCTCGGAGATGACGATGAGCTGGTCGGCGAGTCGTCCGGCCCAGAAGGACGCCCAGCGGTGCCGGAGGAAGTACGGCGTCCGCCAGCCTCGGGGAAACTGTGCCCGGTCGTGCTGCTCCAGCACGTCCACCGTCACCGGGCACCGCACCGCCACTCGCAGCACCGCCCAGGTCGTGAGGTCCCACAGCCCGAGCGGCAGGTGGACGCCCGCCAGCTCGCCCGGACGGACGCCCGCGCGGCGCAGCGCGGCCAGCACCCGCAGCGGGCGGGCGCGTCTGTGCGACCAGCGGCCCAGCACCCCGCCGCCGAGGCGGCGTCGGGGCAGCGTGATCAGGCGGACGTCGGGGGGCAGGTCCACCGCGCTCGGTGGGCGCGACCCGTCGTCCGGCCAGTCGTTGACCACGAGTGTCACTCCGCCCGGCGGGGTGGCCGACCGGGCCAGGTGCAGAAGCCGGTTGGACATCGCGTCACCGTGCGGAAACCGGTACGCGGCCAGCGCCAACACCGCTGGCCCCGCGCTGGGCCGTAGGGCGGGGATCAGGTCCGTGCCGGTGGTGGGCTCGCCCACGGTCTACCCCTCCGGAAGCTTAGGTGTTTTATGCCATTATGACTGCTTAGTCTAGGTGGCCGTCGAAATGGGGAGACATGCAGCGTGCAGCCGTGCGCGACACCGGGCGTCGCCAGGCGTCGGCCGGAGTCCCGTCGTGAGCCGACCGGTGGTGGTGCAGCACTCGGCGGGCGCTCCCGGCGCCAACGGCCCGCTGACCGCCGTGCGGCGGGTGCTCGCCTCGCCCCTGGCCGACACCTACGAGTTCGTCCGGATGCACCAGCACGCCGGCAACGGCAGTCTGAACGTGCCGCTGCTGCGGGAGTGGGTGCGGCTGCTGCGACGGGTCCGCCCGGATCTGGTGCACGTCCGGGGCTTGCAGAACGAGGGCTTGCACGGCGTCCTCGCCGCCCGCCTCGCCGGCTGCCCGCGGGTCCTGGTCACCGTGCACGGCACCGTACGGGACCTGCGTCAGCCGGGTCGCCCCTGGCGGCGACGACTGCTCGTGCACGGGGCCGAGCCCGTGACGCTGCGGCTGGCCACCCACGTCGGCACCGTCTGCGCGTACGCCGCCGGCCGGGACTTCCTGGGCGGCCTGGGCGCGAAGTTCGTCGGGGTGATCCCCAACGGCGTTCCGCTGCCGGCCCGTCCGCGCGCCGCCCGGGACCGGGTCCGCGCCGAGCTGGGCCTGCGCCCCGACGACGTGGCGATGATCGCGGTGTCCCGGCTGACCTGGGAGAAGGGGTACGACGTCCTCGCCGACGCGCTGCGCCGGCTGCCGCCGTCGGCCACCCGCCGGGTGGTGCTGGTCGCCGGCGACGGGCCCGACCGGGACGGGATCGCCGCCGCGCTGGCCGACGCCGGTCAGGTCGAGGTGCGCCTGCTCGGCAACCGTCTCGACGTCCCCGACCTGCTCGCCGCGGCGGATCTCTTCGTCTTCCCGACCCGGCACGAGAACCTCTCCAACGCGCTGCTGGAGGCGATGGCGTACGGGCTGCCGGTGGTCGCCTCGGCGGTGGGCGGCAACGTCGAGGTGCTGCGCTCCGGCGGCGGCCGGCTGGTGCCGGCCGGTGATCCGGATGCCCTGGCCGCGGCCCTGACGCCGCTGCTGGACGACCCCTCCGAGCGGCGTCACCTGGGGGAGTTGGGTCGCAAGGTGGTGGCCGAGGACTACAGCCTCGACGTCATGCTCGGTCGCCTCGACCGGGTCTACCGGCAGATCCTCGGGGAGTGACGGTGGCGCAGCGACGCGGTCCGCGAGTCACCCTGCTGGGCTTCACGGTGCCGGACGACCTGCTCGCCGAGATCATCGCCCGGGACACCATCATGCCCACCCAGACGCACACCTTCGCGTGGGGCCTGGTGCGGAGCCTGCGGGCCGCCGACTGTCCGGTGCACCTGCTCTCCGCGGCGCCGGTGTCCACCTGGCCGGGCAACAGGCAGGTCCGCTTCCGTGCGGGGCGGTTCCGACAGGACGACGTGGACGGGCAGCTGCTGGCGTTCGTGAACCTGCTCGGCCTCAAGCACCTCACCCGGTTCGTGTCCGCCTGGCGTACCGGCGGTCGGGCGCTGCGCCAGCGGGACGCCGAGGTGCTGCTGGTGCACGGCGTGCACTCGCCGTTCCTCTGGTTCGGTGTGCTGCGGGCCCGCCGCCGCGGCGTCCACGTGGTGCCGGTGCTCACCGACCCGCCGGGTGTCGCGCTGCCCACCGACGGTCGGCTGGTCCGGCTGCTGCGCGGGCTCGACGTCGCGCTGGTCCGGGCCGCCCTCGCCCGCTGCTCGGGGGTGATCGCGCTGACCGCCGCGCTCGCCGAGGACTTCGCGCCCGGCCGGCCCCGGTTGGTGCTGGAGGGCATCTGTTCCGCCGACCCGCCGGAGCTACCGGTGGTGCCGCCGCCGGGTCCGCCCGGTCCGACCAGGGACATCGTGTACGCGGGGGGCCTGAGCCGGGCCTACGGCGTCGACCGGCTGGTCGAGGCGTTCCGCGGTCTGCCCGGTGACGACCTGCGGCTGTGCGTGTACGGCCGGGGTGAGCTGGCGGGTTGGCTGCGCGACCAGGCCGCCCTGGACCGGCGCATCGTGCCTCCGGCGCTGCTGCCCCGGGCGGAGTTGCTGCCCCGGCTGGCCCGAGCGGCCGTGCTGGTGAACCCGCGCCCGGTGGAGCAGGACTTCGTCCGCTGGTCCTTCCCGTCGAAGATCATCGAGTACCTCGCGGCCGGGGTGCCGGTGGTGAGCACCCGGCTGCCCGGCATTCCCGGGGACTACGCGCCGTGGCTGTCCTTCGCCGAGCCGGACACCGCCGACGGGCTGCGTACCGCCGTGGGTGGGGTGTTGGCCCTGCCCACGGACGAGGCCCGGGCGCTGGGCGCCGGCGGGGCCCGCTTCGTGCGGGAGACGCGCAACCCGGCCGCACAGGGTCGCCGCGTGCGCGACTTTCTCGCCGGCCTGGTCGGGCTGCCCGACGAGCGCGCCCCTCAACCCCGGCCGCGCGCCGCGGCCTTGCTGAGCAGGTCCTCGATCTGGTCGACGCCGACCCGCAACGACATCCGGTCCAGGTAGAGCTGACGACCCCGCCGGCCCATCGCCGTCCGCTGCTCGGGCGGCACCTGGGCCGCTGCCGTGAACTGGTCGGCCAACGCCCGCCAGTCGTCCGGCGGGCAGACCAGGCCCGCCTCGCCCGCGCTGACCAACCGGGCGGCGTCGCCGTCGGCCGACATCAGCACCGGGGCGCCGCAGGCCAGCGCGGCCTGCAACTTCGAGGGCACCGTCCCACGCAGCCAGGGCAGGTCGCGCAGCATGACCAACTGGTAGTCGGCGGCGGCGTACAGCTCGGCCATCTCGGCGGCCGGGCGGCGACCGACGAACCGCACGTTGTCCGCGCCCAGCTCGTCGGCGAGCCGACGGGCCTGTTCCGCGCCCAGCCCGGTGCCGACGAAGACCAGGTCCACCGCGTCCGGCGCCGCCGCGGCCGCGCGGATGGCGACGTCGACGCCCTGCAACACACCCAGGTTGCCGGCGAACATCACCGTCACCCGCCCCCGGTGCCCGATCGTCGCCCGCGCCGCGTCGGTGCCGGGCACCGGCCGGAACAGCGCCTCGTCGGTCCAGTTGAACACCGTCCGCACCGCGTCCGGGTCGACACCCCGCTCGATCACCTGTTCCGCCATCGCGGGCGCGATCACCGCGATGCCGGCGCAGGCGCGGTAGATCCGGCGCATCGTGCCGACCAGGACCCGCTCCATGGCCCGCCCGGCCAGCCCCGGTGGGGCCATCCCGGACGCCGTCACCGACTCCGGCCACAGGTCCTGCACGTGCAGCACCGTCGGGACGCCACGCAGCAGCCGCAGCAGACCGGCGGCGGCGTACGCGGTGGGTGGCGGGTGGTAGACGTAGAGCGCGTCGACGCCGCGCAGGTGACGCGGGGCCGCCAGGGTGCTGGTGGTGGCGAAGGAGAGATAGCTCGCCGCCCGGCGCAGGCCGGAACGGTCGTGACTCGGGTACGAGGGCACCCGGCGAACGGTCACCCCGCGATCGGTGGCCCGGTGGTTCCAGCGCTGCCGCCAGCCCGGGTAGGTCCGCCCCAGCGGCAGGCTCGGAAAGGTGGTCAGCACCCGCACCTCGTGGCCGCGTCGGGCCAGCTCCGTGGCCAGTTGACCAGGCACGAAGGCGCTCTCCGGCGGGTACCACTGACTGATCAGTCCGATTCGCATGTGCCCGGCACTCCCGTCGACGTCAACTCGTCCCACCTGGGCAGACAACTGGCGGAGGGGAATGAAGGACACGCGTGGCGGCGTCCGATTCGCGTGACTTGTACGAACAGCGCTCGTTGTCACACACGTGGCCGCGGGACGACCGCTGCCCCTGCCGGGCGGGCATCGCACCGCCGGTCGCCCGGGGCCGAACCGAACGGGGAGACGCGTTGAAGGTAGTCGTGACAGGTGGCGCCGGGTTCATCGGCGCCAACCTGGTACGGGCGCTCGACAAGACACCCCAGGTGACCGACGTCGTGGTCGTCGACGACCTCTCCACCGGCCTTTTGGACAACCTGCACGACCAACCCGTCCGGCTGCACCGGGGCACCGTGCTCGACCCGGACCTGCTGGACGAGACGTTCACCGGCGCGACCACGGTGGTGCACCTGGGCGCCCTCGGCTCCGTGCCGCGCTCCATCGACCGGCCGCTGCCCAGCCACCACGCCAACGCCACCGGGACGTTGATGGTGCTGGAGGCCGCTCGCCGGCACCACGTGCCGCAGGTGATCCTCGCGTCCTCGTCGTCGGTCTACGGCGCGAACCCGGTGCTGCCCCGCCAGGAGGAGCTGCGCCCGATCCCGGTCTCCCCGTACGCGGTCTCCAAGTTGGCCGCCGAGGCGTACGCGGTCGCCTACGCCGCCTGCTACGACATGGGCGTGCTGCCGTTCCGCTTCTTCAACGTCTACGGCCCCCGGCAGGCCGCGCACCACGCGTACGCCGCGGTGCTGCCCCGCTTCGTCACCGCCGCGCTGGCCGGCGAGCCGCTCCGCGTGCACGGCGACGGGCGGCAGGCCCGCGACTTCACGTTCGTCGGCAGTGTCACCTCGGTGATCGTCGACGCCATCGTCCGTCGGGTGTCCACCACCGACGTGGTGAACCTGGCCTTCGGCGCGCGGATCTCCCTACTCGACCTGATCGCCGAGCTGGAGGACGTCATGGGCCGGCCGCTGCCGGTCGTGCACGAGGCGCCGCGCCCGGGCGACGTGCGGGACTCGCAGGCCGACTGCACCCGCCTGCGGGAGCTGTTCCCCGGGGTGCGGCCGGTGCCGCTGCGCGTCGGCCTGGAGCGCACGGTGTCCTGGATGGCGGGTCACGCGCTCGCGAGTCAGTAGGGCCGTCGATGACGTCCGGGGTCGTCGAGCGGACCCGGCGCGCCCGTCGACCGGGCGCGCACCGTCGCCACCCCGACCGGGGCCGCCGGCTCCTCTCCGGGGTCGCGACGGCGCTGCTCAGCCGGGCGGTGGGGCTCGTCGTGCCGATCGTCCTCGTGCCGGTGACGCTGCCCTACTTCGGCAACGACCTGTACGGCCTGTGGATGGCGGTGGCCGCGCTCGCCGGCATGGCGGCCTTCGCCGACCTGGGGCTGGGCAGCGGGCTGATGACGAAGCTCGCCCCCTGCTACGCGCACGGCGACACCGCGCGGGCCCGTCGCTACATCTCCAGCGCGTACCTGACCCTGTCGGGGCTCGCGCTCACCCTCACCGCACTGCTCTGGATCTTCGCCGGAGCCGTGCCCTGGTCGGCGTTGTTCAACGTGACGGGTCAGGTCAGCCCGGAGCAGACCCGGATGATCTCGTTGATCTGTCTCACCGCGTTCGCGCTCAACGTCCCCCTCAGCCTGATCACCCGCGTCCAGTACGCCTACCAGCAGGTCGGCCGGAGCAACGTCTGGCAGACCGCGGGCAGTCTGGCCGCGCTCGGCGCGGTGCTCGGCGTGGTCTGGGCCGACTGGTCACCGATCCTGGTGGTCGCCCTGTCGGTGGCCGCGCCGCTGCTCGTCAACCTGCTCAACACGCTCTGGTTCTTCGGCCGTCAGGAGCCGCGGATCCGGCCCACGCCGAGGGCCGTACAGGCCCGCGCCGCCCGGGAGCTGACCCGGCTCAGTGGGCTGTTCTTCGTGCTGACCGTGGTCATCTCGTTCGCCACGAACGCCGACACGCTGATCATCGCGCACGCGCTCGGCCTGTCCGCCGTCGCCGGATACGTGGTGCCCGCGAAGCTGCTGTCCCAACTCGGCCAGCTCGTCGTCCTGGTCAACGTGCCACTGTGGCCGGCCAACGGCGAGGCGTTGGCCCAGGGCCAGGTGGACTGGGTCCGCCGTACCACCCGCCGGATGACCGTGTTGTCGGTGCTCGCCGCCGGCCTGCCGGCCGCCGTGGTCGTCGCCTTCGGTGAGTGGCTCTTCGCGGCCTGGCTGCCGGTGCCGATGGGCGGCGACAGGTGGCTGCTGGCCGGGCTGGGCGTCTGGTGGCTGCTGCAGTCGGCGCTCTCGCCACGGTTCATGGTGCAGAACGCCGGCGGCGTCCTCGTCCCGCAGTTGCTCGGCTGGGGCGCGTTCCTGGTGCTGTCGGTGCTCGGCAAGTGGTACGCGGCCGACCGGATCGCCGTCGCCGCCGTGCCCTGGGTCGGCGCCGCCGGTTACGCGCTGACCGTCGTGCCGGCGGCGCTGTACGGATATCGCCGGACGCTGCGTCTGCACCGCGGCCCGGCCGTCGAGGGAGAAGTGGTGTCCGAACGTGCGCGCTGACGAGTATCCCCGCGTGCTGGTGGTGAGCGCGGCCGTGTTCGACCGCTCCACCGGCACCGGCATCACCCTGTCGAACCTGTTCACCGGCTGGCCGTCCGAGCGGCTCGCCCAGCTCTACGCCGAGGACCGCGCCCCGGGCCCGGACGCCGTCGGCACGTTCGCCCGGTTCGCGCCGCGCAACGCCCCGGTGGAGTACCACCTGTTCCGGCAGTGGGAACGCGTCCGCGGGCCGGTGCGGGCCGTGGTGCGCGGCGCGGCCGGTTCGCCAGGTGTGCCCGGTTCGGCAGGTGCGCCCGGTGCGACCGGCCCGGCGCGCGATCCCGGGCCCGGCCCGGTGCGTGCCCGGCTGCGCACCCAGCTCCGTGCCTTCGTCGACCTCAGCCCGGTCCGCGTGCCCGAAGACGTCCGCCGGTGGCTGCGGGAGCAGCGGCCGGACGTCATCTACACCACGCTCGGCAGCATCCGGATGATGCGCCTCGCCGTCGCCGCCGCGCAGGAGTGCCGGGTGCCCCTGGTGCCGCACTTCATGGACGACTGGCCGACCACGCTCTACGCCGGCGGTCAGGTGCTGGGGCTGCCCCGGCTCGCCGTCCGTGCCGGCTTCCGGGACGTCCTGCGGCACGCCTCCTACGGCATGGGGATCAGCCCGGCGATGGCGCGGGAGTTCGAACGCCGCTACCGGTTGCCGTTCGCCGCCTTCGGCAACTGCGTGGACGCCGCCGACTTCGCCGACCCCGACCGGCCCGCGCCGGACCGCCCGGCGGGCGCTCCGGTCGAGCTGGTCTACGTGGGCGGGTTGCACCTGGACCGGTGGCGCTCGCTGCGCCGCGTCGGCGAGGCCGTCGTTCGGTTGGCGGCCCAGGGGACGCCCGCCCGGCTGACCGTGCACGCCCCGGCGACCGACCTCGCGCGGTACGCCGGCGCGTTCACCGGGCTGCCCGCGGTGCGCCTGGGTCGATCCTTGGCCAGCGCCGAGGTCGCCGGTGCGCTGCGCCGTGCCGACGTGTTGGTGCACGTCGAGTCGTTCGCCGCCGAGCACCGCCGCTACACCCGCTACTCGCTGTCCACCAAGATCCCGCAGTACCTGGCGTCCGGCCGTCCGATCCTCGGGTTCGGCCCGGCCGAACTGGCCTCGATGGCGCACCTGGCGGCGGCCGACGCCGGCGCGGTGGTCGGCGACGACGACCCGGCGGCGCTGGTGGGCGCGCTCACCCCGCTCTGCGCCGACGCCGGGCTACGGGCTCGGCTCGGCTCTCGCGGGCTGGCGTACGCGGTGCGGCACCACCGCGCCGACCAGGTGGCGGCCCGCTTCGCCGAGGTGCTGCGGGAGGCGGCGACCCGTCCGACGAACCGGCCACCGGCGCCCCGGGCCGGGGCGCTCGCGGACGCGGACGCCGACTGACGCGCGTCAGCGGTAGCGGCTGGCCTGGACCGTGCCGCTGGCGCTGGCTCCGGGCGGCGCGATCGGCCCCGGGCGCTGGCGCCGGGCGCGGGCGTGCCGGGGCGCTGCCGGCGGACCCCAGATCCCCGGCAGGACGGTGACCAGCGCCAGCACCAGCCAGAAGGCGAGCGACGTCTCCCACTGGCCGGTCAGCCAGATCGGCAGCATGACGCCTGTGAACGCGCAGGCCAGCAGCAGCCCGGCTCGGCCGGTACGGGCCGTGCCGACGAGCGCCGCGGCCATCGCGCCGAAGTAGAGCAGCACGCCGACCAGCCCCAGGTCGTTGCCGACGGTGAGCAGCAGGTTGTGCGGCCCGATCTCGTACGGGTTGGTGCTGATGAAGACCCCCGCGCCGGATCCGTTGAGCGGTGACTCCGACCAGGTCGACAGCGCGTAGGGCCAGATCGACAGTCGCCCGGAGATGTCGCCGGTGGGGCGTCCGTACAGGTTGTCGAGCCAGAGCAGCTCGGCCCGGGGTGCCAGCCCGAACGGCACCAGGACGACAAGCGCGGCGGCGAGCCCGGCGACGGTGACCCCGGTCAGTCGGGGCGCCACGCGGGCGGCCAGCGCGCCGCCGAGACCTGCCACGATGCCGATCGCCGCGCCGCGCGAGCCGGTGAGCAGCACGCCGTACCCGAGCAGCACGGCCAGGGCCAGCGGCGCGAGGCGCAGCACCGGCCGGTGCGCGCCGGCCGCCGCGAGCACCAGGGCCAGCACCACCCCGGCCGCCAGGGTGTACGCCGTGCCGTTCACCTCCCTGCCGTCGATGCCGTAGCGCTCGGCGAAGAGCAGCACCTGTCCCTGGGCGCGGGCGCCGGTGGCCACCTCGACGGCGACCACCGCGCAGCCGAGCAGGAAGGTCCAGCCGACCAGCAGCACGTCCCGGCGGCCCCGGACGACGTGTCGGCAGGCCACGAAGAGCAGGCTGACCGAGGCGTAGCGGTAGGCGGCGGGCCCGGTGATGTCGGCGTGGCTGGTCCAGAGCAGGCTGGCGACCGCCCAGCCGGCGGTGAGCAGCGCGACGGTGTCGACCGCCCGTAGCCGGGGCAACCGGCCGGTCAGCACGACGGCCAGCACGGCGAGGATCGCCACGTAGTTGAACGACCACCACGGTGGGCGGGCCACCAGGTAGGCGGCGACACAGAGGACCAGCACGGCGGGCAGGCTGCCGGTGGGCGCGACGGACGAGGAGCCGGGCGGCGCCGCGGGTCGCCGTCCGGGTGGGGCCAACGGGGCGGGCACCAGCCGTGCGCCAGCGGTGTGGTGGTGTCGCAGGGCGTGGGTCGGGTGGTGTCGCGGTGGCGCGTCGGCCAGCGTGTGCGCCTCGCGCCCGTCTGGACAGGCTCGGCGAGGCACGGAACCGTTCTACCAGGTGCAGAGGTACGAAGTGGCCAAATCACTGCATACGCCGACATGTTTTCCGAGTGCCCTATAGCTCGTTTGGCCCGTTTGCCGCCCAAACACGTATCTGCTGCTGGGGCCTCTCGTTGACCCGGGTGCCGCATCCGGCGGGCTTCCGCCTGACCGCCGGAGACCGGCGCCCGCGCCACAGCGCGCAGCGCTGTGCCGCGCCGGGTCGACGGGTGAAACCCGCCCGTCGGGTGACGAACGGGAGAACCAATGAGCGTGAAGACCGCGGGCCGCCGGGTGCTGATCACCGGTGGGACCGGATCCTTCGGACAGACCATGGCCCGACGACTGCTCGACCGGGACGTCGCCGAGGTGCGGATCCTCAGCCGGGACGAGGCCAAGCAGGACGCCATGCGGCGGTCCATCGGGGACGGGCGGGTGCGCTACCACGTCGGCGACGTCCGGGACATCGACACGGTGCTGCGGGCCACCCGGGGCGTCGACTTCGTCTTCCACGCGGCGGCGCTCAAGCAGGTGCCGTCCTGCGAGTTCTTCCCCCTGGAGGCGGTACGCACCAACATCCTCGGCAGCGGCAACGTGGTCGAGGCCGCGGCCCACAACGGCGTCAGCTCGGTCGTCGTGCTCAGCACCGACAAGGCCGTCTACCCGGTCAACGCGATGGGCATGAGCAAGGCGCTGATGGAGAAGGTCGCCCAGGCGTACGCCCGCAACAACCCGAACAGCGCCACCACCGTGTCCTGCGTCCGGTACGGCAACGTGATGTACTCGCGCGGCTCGGTGATCCCGCTCTTCATCGAGCAGATCAAGGCCGGCCGCGCGCCCACCGTCACCGACCCGGCCATGACCCGCTTCCTGATGTCGCTCGCCGACTCGGTCGACCTGGTCGAGCACGCCTTCCACCACGCCCGCCCCGGTGACGTGTTCATCCGCAAGGCCGCGGCCTGCACGATCAGCGACCTCGCCGAAGCCGTCTGCCAGCTGTTCGACGTGCCGTTCAAGCTGGACATCATCGGCGTACGACACAGCGAGAAGTCACACGAGACCCTCGCGAGCCGGGAGGAGCTGGCCCAGGCCGACGACTTCGGGGACTTCTACCGGGTGCCGCTGGACGCGCGGGACCTCAACTACGCGCTCTACGTCTCCGAGGGCGAGCTGGGCGAACGGCCCGGCGAGGACTTCAACTCGGCGAACGCCACCCGTCTCGGCGTACCCGATGTGGTGCGGCTGCTCAGGTCGCTGCCGGAGATTCGGGCGGAGCTGGCGCTGCGGGACCCGGTGCTGGCGTGCTGAGCCTCGCCGTCACCGGCGCGGGCGGTTTCCTCGGCTGGCACGTGCGGGTCCTGCTGCGCGCGCTCGGCTGGCCCGAACCTGTCGTGCTGACCCGTACCGATCTGGCCGACCCGGCGGTGGTCGCCCGCAGGATCGCCGGGGTGGACCGGGTGCTGCACCTGGCTGGGGTCAACCGGGGTGAGCCCGCCGACGTGGCCGCCGGCAACGTCCACCTCGCCGCCCAGCTCGCCAACGGCCTGCGGGCCTGCCCGGACCCGCCCGCCCAGGTGGTCTTCGCCAACTCGGTGCAGGCCGGCAACGGCACCCCCTACGGCGACGCCAAGGCCACCGCCGCCGGCATCCTCGCCGAGACCGGCGTGCCCCTGGACGACCTGCTGCTGCCCAACCTGTACGGCGAGCACGGCCGACCCTGGTACAACTCGGCCGTCGCCACCTTCTGCCGGGTCCTCGCCGAGGGCGGCCAGCCGGAGGTGCACGCCGACCGACAGCTGGACCTGGTGCACGTCACCGACGCCGCCGCCCGACTGGTCGGCGTCGCCGCGGGCGGCTCCTGGGACCCGGCGCTGCCGGCACTGCGGATCGGGGTCCGTGACCTCGCCGACCAACTCGCCTCGTACGCCGGCATCTACCGCACCGGCGAGATCCCGCCGCTGCGCGACAGGCACGACGTGCGGCTGTTCAACACCTACCGGTCACACTGCTTCCCGGCGCACTACCCGTTGGCCCTGCCCAGCCGCGCCGACGCCCGGGGGGCGCTCGTCGAGACGGTCAAGGCGCACGGGGGAGCGGGGCAGACGTTCTGCTCCACCACCCGGCCGGGGATCACCCGGGGCGAGCACTTCCACCTGGCCAAGGTGGAGCGGTTCGTGGTGCTGCGCGGCACCGCGGAGATCAGCCTGCGCCGCGTCGGCGACACCGACGTCGTCCGTTTTCCGGTGCGCGGTGACCAACCCGTGGTCGTCGACATGCCGACCATGTGGGCGCACAACATCACCAACACCGGCCCGGACGAGCTGCTCACCCTCTTCTGGACCAACGAGCTGTTCGACCCGGAACGGCCCGACACGTGGCCGGAGCCGGTCGGCGACGAACACCTGGTGCCGGTGGGCGCCCGGTGAGTGACGTGCGGAGGGAGAGCACATGACCAGGGTGATGACGGTTGTCGGCACCCGTCCCGAGATCATCCGACTGTCCCGGGTGCTCAGCCGGTTGGACGACACCGTCGACCACGTGCTCGTGCACACCGGGCAGAACTGGGACACGACCCTCTCCGACGTGTTCTTCAGCGAGCTGCGCCTGCGCGAACCGGACCGGTTCCTGCGCGTCGACACCACCTCGCTGGGCCGGGTGCTCGGCGGCGTCCTGGTCGGCATGGAGGCGGCGATCGCCGAGCTGCGGCCGGACGCGCTGCTCGTGCTCGGCGACACCAACAGCTGCATCGCGGCACTGATGGCCCGGCGGATGCGGGTGCCGGTCTACCACATGGAGGCCGGCAACCGGTGCTTCGACCTCAACGTGCCGGAGGAGACGAACCGGCGACTCGTCGACCACGTCGCCGACTTCAACCTGGTCTACACCGAACACGCCAGGCGTAACCTGCTCGCCGAGGGCCTGCACCCGCGCCGGATCCTGCACACCGGCTCACCGATGCGGGAGGTGCTGGAGCACTACCGGGCACCGATCGCCAGCTCGACGATCCATCGGCAGCTGGAGCTGGACGAAGGCGGGTACTTCCTGGTCAGCGCACACCGGGAGGAGAACGTGGACCGGCCCGACCGGCTGCGACGGCTGCTGGACTGCCTGGTCGCGGTCCGCGACCGCTGGGGCTACCCGGTGCTGGTCTCCACCCACCCGCGTACCCGCAAGCGGCTGGAGGCGCTCGCCCCGGACGCCACCGCGCTGGACGGCATCGCCTTCCACGACCCGTTCGGTCTGCTCGACTACGTCCACCTGCAGACGAAGGCGTTCTGCACCCTGTCCGACAGCGGGACGATAAGCGAGGAGGCCGCCATCCTCGGCTTCCCCGCGGTGACCCTGCGCGAGTCCATCGAACGCCCCGAGGCGCTCGACGCGGGCGGGATCATCATGACCGGTCTCGACCCGCGGGGAGTGGTCGAGGCGGTCGAGGTGACGGTGGCGCAGGTCGCCGCGGACGGCGTGCCCTGCCCGGCCGACTACCAGGTGCCGGACACCTCACGGCGGGTGGTCGACTTCATCCTCTCCACCGTGCGCCGACACCACGACTGGGCCGGCATCCGGCACTGAGCCGCCACCGTGGGCGGTCGGTGGTCCGGCGGGACCGGCCACCGGCCGCCGGCGGTGTGCTCAACGCCGCCGGCCCGCCACGTCCTCGACGATGTCCGCCACCTCGGCCGCCGCCCGCAGGTCGTCGAAGGACGTCAGGATGTGCCGGCGGGCCAACCGGCCGCACAGGCCGAGCCGGCCCGCGACCCAACCCTGGTACGCCGAGTCGAGCGCCGCCACCAGAGCCGCCGGATCACCGGGCGGGACGATCCAGCCGGAACGTTCGGTCACCGCCTCGGGCAGACCACCGGCCGCGCTGACGATGCTGGGCACACCCATCGCGCCAGCCTGGACCGCCGCGCCCGGCCCGTCGCCGAGTGACGGGGACACGCTGACGTCCGCGGCGGCGTAACAGGGCCGCACGTTTGCGACCGACTCCACCCAGGTGATCCCGGGGTCGCCGGCGACGCCGAAGCGTTCACCGAGCCGCCGCCGGTAGTCCTCACCGGCAGCCGTCCAGCCGCCACCGACGAGCAGCAGGTGCGCGTCCGGGTGCCGGCGACGGAACGTCCGCCAGGCGGCCAGTAGCACCTCGTGTCCCTTGACCCCCCGACCCGCGTGGATGAACCACCTCGGTGGGTAGACGTGCGCGACCATCACCGCCAGGAACGCGCCCTGGTCGATGCCCAACTCGGCGCGCAGCTTGGCCCGCTGGTCCGGGCCCGTGGCGTCCGGGCTGAACGCGTCGGTGTCCACCCCGTACACCGCGACCGGGCGACGCTGCGGCGGACACCCCAACTCGCCGTACCGGGCCGAGGCGTACCGGCAGCCGCAGATCAGCACGTCGTCAAGCCGCCACAGCAACCGCTCCACCGAGCGGACCAACCGGGATTCCAGGTACGCCGGGTTGGCCACCATGTGTACGCGGCGTACCGGCAGGCCCAGCGTGGCCAGTCGCACCGCGTACGCCGAGGCGATCAGGTGGTACTGCACCACGTCCGGGCGCAGCCGGCGTAACAGCGCGCGCAGCAGCAGGAGCCCGATGGGCGCGCGGCCCAGTGTGAAGTCGTACGGGGAGCTGAGCACGTCGACGCCGCGGCGCTCCAACTCGTCGGTGAGCCGGCCGGCCCCCTGCGGCAGCACGACTGTCACCTCGTGCCCCCGGTGCCGCAACTCCTCGACCTGCGGCAGCAGCCACATCCCGCCGGTGTTGGTCTTGACGAGCACCGCGATCCGGAGCTGGCGGACGCCGAGTGGCCGGTGCGCGCGGGGACCGACGCTCACCGGGCCGGAACTCCCTTGACCACCGCGCTGGCGGGTACGTCCCGGACCACGCAGGCGCCGGCGCCGACGGTGGCGCCCGCGCCGACCCGCAACCTCTGCAACACCACGGCACCGGCCCCGATCAGCACCCCGTCACCAAGCTGGCAGTCGCCGGAGACCGCCCCCAACGGGTTGACCGACACGTGGTCGCCAAGCGCGCAGTCGTGCGCCACCGCGCTGTTCTGGTTGAGGTGCACGTGCCGACCGAGCGTGACGTTCGTGGTGACCCGGGCGCCGGGAAACACGATCAGGCCTTCGCCGTAGACGGTGTCCGGGCCGACCGTGGCGTCCGGGTGCACGAGCACCGCCGCCGGCAGCCGGTACGCGGTGAGCCGCTGGTCCACCGATCGCCGGGCGGCCGGATCCCCGATGCCCAGCGCCAGGTGTGTGCCGGCGGGCTGCTCGCCCAGACGGGCGGTGCCGCCGAGGTAGGGCACCTCCAGCCGCCGCACCCGCTTCAGGTTGACCTCGCTGGGCCCGTCGTCGACGAAGCCGAGGACCCGCCACACCGGGCCGCCGGTGGCGGCGGCGTTGACGGCCCGGACGATGCCGAGCACCTCCCGGCCGTGCCCGCCGCAGCCGACGATGACGAGGTCCAGGCTCACCGGCGGCCCTCTACCGGCCCGCGACCGCCGGCGGTGGCCAGCTCGGCCGGGCCGAGGAACTCGTGTGCGGTGGCCGCACCGGCCGCGGTGATCCCCTCCCGGAGCAGGACGGTGCGTACCGTGCGCAGCAGGATCCGCAGGTCCAGGCCGAGCGAGCGGTGCCGCACGTAGCGCACGTCGAGGGCGAAGCGCTCATCCCAGCTCAGCGCGTTGCGCCCGTACACCTGTTGGAGACCTGTGATGCCGGGCCGCACGTCGTGCCGGCGGAGCTGCTCCGGGCTGTAGCGGCTCAGGTACGCGGGCAGCAGCGGACGCGGCCCGACCAGGCTCATCTCGCCGCGCAGCACGTTCCACAGTTGGGGCAACTCGTCGAGGCTTGTCGTCCGCAACCACCTGCCGAACGTGGTGAGTCGGGCGCCGTCGTTGGCGGGCGCCTCGTCCTCGCCGCCGACGGTCATCGAACGGAACTTGACCAGGTGGAACAGCCGGCCGTGCCGACCCGGGCGGGCCTGCCGGAACAGCACGGGCCGGCCCATGGTGACCAGGACCGCCAGCGCCACCACGGCGAGTACCGGGCTCGCCAGCAGCAGGCCGATGGCGGCCAGGGCCACGTCCAGCACTCGTTTGACGACGTCGTAGGGCCGGTTCATCGGTGTCCGTCCAGAAACTCGGTGATCGCGGCGAGCACGCGCTCGACCTGGTCGTCGGTGAGGGCGGAGCCGCTGGGCAGGGACAGGCTGGTGGCGAAGAGGTGGTCGGCGGCGCCGGTCTGGGCGACCTGGCGGTCGGCGTACACCGGTTGGCGGTGCATCGGTTTCCACATCGGGCGGCACTCCACGCCGTGGCCGGCCAGGTGCTCGGCGAGGTGGCCGGGCTGCCAGCCGGTCCGCTCCGGTTCGACCACGACGGAGGTCAGCCAACAGTTCGAGCCGGGGTCACCGGCGCCGAGGATCCGGGTGCCGGGCACGCCGCCGAAGAGCCCGGCGTACCTGTCGCGCAGGACCCGCCGCCGGGCGATCATGTCGTCCAGTCGGGTGAGCTGGGCACGGCCGAGCGCGGCAAGCAACGTGCTGAGCCGGTAGTTGTAGCCCACGTCGCGGTGCTCGTAGTGCGACACCGGCTCGCGGGCCTGGGTGGCCAGGTGCCGGGCTCGGGTGACGAGCGCGGGGTCGTCGGAGACGAGCATCCCGCCACCCGTGGTGGTCATCACCTTGTTGTGACTGAACGAGTAGATCCCGACCCGGCCGAACGTGCCGGCACACCGCCCCCGGTAGGTCGAACCGAGCGCCTGCGCCGCGTCCTCCACCACCGGGACGCCGACGGCCGCGCAGAGTGGCAACAGTCTGTCGTAGTCGGCGCACCGGCCGTTGATGTCCACGCTCAGCACGGCGGCGACCCGTCGGCCCTCGTCGACGAGACGACCCAGCAGGTCGGCGAGCAGGTCGACGTCGAGATTGCCGGTGGACGCGTCGCAGTCCACGAAGACCGGTTCGGCGCCGGTGTAGGTGACCGCGTTGGCGGTGGCGGCGAACGTGAGCGTGGGTACCACCACCACCGTCTCCGGCCCCGCGCCGACGGCGAGCAGCGCCAGGTGCAGGGCGGCGGTGCCGGAGGAGAGCCCCAGCGCGTGGCCGACGCCGACCCGTGCGGCGAGTTCCCGTTCGAACGCGCCCAGCTCCGGCCCGTCCGGGTCGAAGCGCCCGGCCCGGATGGCTCGCAGCAGGTAGGACTCCTCCACCTCACCCACGTCCGGCGGGGACAGGAAGACCGGGTCGGCCACGCCTGGGCCGCCGCTGCGCGCCACGGGCGGACGGTGGTGGATCAGATCCACGGGCGGCGCCTCCGATCGGACGATAGGGAAGACCACAGTGGTTGTATCAGCCGGTATGGCACCTCGCGAGTGTTTTGGCCGACAACGCCGCTATTCCACCCGATCGGTCCTCGCGTCCGGCTCGCCCCGGGCACGGCCCGGCAGAGTGCCGCCGGCCGCGCTGGCGAGATGTCCACACCAGGGAGAACGAGCGCCGCACCCGTGGGTGATTGGCTGGGCTGCTTACCCTCGCGGGGCGGCGGGCCCGCTCGTGGAACCCGTCCCGCCGTCCAGCAGCCGGGTGAGCAACGTCCGCAACGGGATCGACTCGCCGTCGCGGCCTCCCGCGCCGACGACCAACGGCGCCGCGCTGGGCTGCGGGTCGACGCCGAAAAGCCGGGCCCGCACGCCGCCGGGCACCGTCAACAGGTGGAACCGGCCGGCCACGTCCACCGCGCGGGTTTCGGCCCGGTCGACGTACCAGCCGGTCAGCCCTGTCCGGTAGCGTCCCCGCCCGTCGTAACCCCGGGCCACCAGCCGGGTGGTGGGCAGCCCTCGACGGGTCGCCTCGGCCACGAACCAGGCCACCAGCTCGGCCGCCTCCGCCTGCTCGGCGGCCCGTCGCCGCGCGTCCGCGTCGGCGTGTGCCCGCACCGCGTGCCGCTGCCGCTCCCGCCACTCGCGGCCGTCGCCCTCACCCACGAGCCGACGGTACGCGACCCGACTCAGTCGAGTACGGCCAGCAGGGTCTGCCGGGCGATCCCGGCCATCACCGGGTTGGTGTCGACGTAGTACGGCAGCGCGTTGATCGCCTGCTCCAGGGCCCAGCCGCGCCCCCGCTCCCAGGTGGCGTCGTCCACGCCCAACGCCCGCCGGTACGTCTCCCGCGACCCGGCGTCCAACAGGTTCCACGCCGGCATCAGATCCACCGCGGGGTCGCCGATCTTCACCGACTCCAGGTCGATGACCGCGGCCAGCCGGCCGTCGCGAACCAGCAGGTTGCCCGGCATCAGGTCGGCGTGGATCCACACGTCGGCCGGGTCGTCCCGGCGCGCGTCGCGGCACCTGTCCCACACCTCGGCGAGCGCGGCGGTGTCGGTGAGGTCGCCGCTGACGGCGAGGGCGGCCCGGACGTCGGCATCCCGCTCCACGAGCGGTCCGCCCCGACCGAACCCCGGCCAGGACCGTCCGCCGGTGTCGATGCCGCGCAGGGCGACCACGACAGCGGCCAGGTCACGGGCGAAGACGTCCGGGTCGCCGATCCGGTCGGGCTGGGCCGTCTCGCCGGGGATGAACCGGTACGCCGTCCACGACCCGGGGTACCCGTCGCCCGGCGCGCCGAGGGCGAGCGGTTCGGGCACCGCGACCGGCAGATGCGCGGCGAGCAGCACGGCGTGTTCCTGCTCCAGCCGCAGCGTGTCGTGCAGCAGGGGATCGGCGCAGGGCCGCAACGGAAACCGCAGCACGATCTCCGGGCCGAGCCGGAACAGGGTGTTCACGGTGCCGGCCGAACGGAGGGGGCGCACCGGCAACCCTCGCCAGCGCGGAAACTGTTCGGCCACCAACGCGGCAACCACGTCCGCGCTCACGTCCACCTGGTCGGCATGCATCCGCACCGCGAGATCATCACCCAGACCCCGCGGCTGGGCGACCCAATTTCCCGCCCGCCGCCTGCTGCCCGTGCGCCTGCTGCCCGTGCGCCTGCTGCCCGTGCGCCTGCTGCCCGTGCGCCTGCTGCCCGTGCGTCTGCTGCCCGTGCGTCTGCTGCCCGCGCGCCCGCCGCCTGCCTGCCGCCCGCCCCTGGCTGGCTCGGTCACGGATGCCGCGCTCAGACCCCGACCCTCGAATGCGCCCTGTCGAGCTGCCCCAGATCTGGGGCGTGCTCGCCTGGAATCGCCGACAACTCCAGATCTTGGACACTTTCCGTTAGCGCTGAATAGTTAGCGCTGAACGGAAAGTGTCCAAGATCTATACCGAAACCGGCGTCCTTACGGGCGCGCGGGTGGGTGGGTCAGTCGGCGGTCGTTCGAGGAGCGGGTGTCGGACACCAGCCGGGCCGAGGCGGGGAACGCTGCGGTCACCGCGCGCCCCGCCCCGCTGGTGGGGCAGGTCGACAGTGTCCGCCGGTGGCCCGACGAGTCGGTCACCTGGCGTCCCGCCCCGCCCCGCTGATGGGGCAGGTCGACAGCGTCCGCCGGTGGCCCGACGAGTCGGTCATCGCGCGTCTCGCCCCGCCCCGCGCCGAAACTGACCACCCCCGCCGAGCATCCCGGTCGCCTCCTCGCGCCAGATGGATCAGGCCAACCCGGCGCGGCGCAGGGCCTCCGCCATCGCGTCGTTGGCCGGCGCCGGTGCGCCCTGCCGCTGCTGCCCGCCCCGTGCGCCCTGTCCGCCGCGCCCGCTCTGTCCGCCGGACCCGCTCTGTCCGCCGGACCCGCCCTGTCCGCCGCGCCCGCCTTGTCCGCCGGATCCGCCCGACCTGCCCTGTCCGCCGGACCTGCCGCCACCGCCGGACCCACCCTGGCCGCCCCCGGCGCCGCCGCGACCGTCCGGCCCGCCGCGACCGTCCGGCCCGCCGCGTCCACCCTGCGGTCCGCGCTGCGCCGGGCCGCCGCGGCCCTCCTGACTCGTCCGGCCACCACCACCGGCGGCGGCCGGGTCGTCCTCCAGGCGCAGGGTCAGTGAGATCCGCTTACGGGGTACGTCCACGTCGAGCACCCGGACCTTGACCACGTCGCCGGACTTGACCACCTCGCGGGGGTCCTTCACGAAGGTCCGGGACATCGCGGAGACGTGTACCAACCCGTCCTGGTGCACCCCGACGTCGACGAACGCGCCGAACGCGGCCACGTTCGTGACCACACCCTCCAGCACCATGCCCGACGTCAGGTCGCTGATCTTCTCCACGCCCTCGACGAAGGTGGCGGTGCGGAACTCCGGGCGGGGATCCCGGCCCGGCTTCTCCAACTCGGCGAGGATGTCGGTGACGGTGGGCAGGCCGAACCTGTCGTCGACGAAGTCGGTCGCCCGCAGCCCGCGCAGGATCGCGCTCCTGCCGATCACGGAGCGCAGGTCCTGCCCGGTGCTGGAGAGGATCCGGCGCACCACCGGGTACGCCTCGGGGTGCACGCTGGAGGAGTCCAGCGGGTCGTCGCCGTCGGGGATGCGCAGGAAGCCGGCGCACTGCTCGAACGCCTTCGGCCCGAGCCGCGCCACCTTCTTCAGCTCGGTACGCGAGCGGAACGGCCCGTTGGCGTCCCGGTGCAGCACGATGTTCTCGGCCAGGCCGGCGCCGATTCCGGAGACCCGGGTCAGCAGCGGCGCGGAGGCGGTGTTGACGTCCACCCCGACCGCGTTGACGCAGTCCTCCACGACCGCGTCCAGCGACCGGGACAGCTTCACCTCGGACAGGTCGTGCTGGTACTGGCCGACGCCGATGGAGCGTGGGTCGATCTTGACCAGCTCGGCGAGCGGATCCTGGAGGCGGCGGGCGATGGACACCGCCCCGCGCAGCGACACGTCCATCCCCGGCAGCTCCTGCGAGGCGTACGCGGAGGCGGAGTAGACCGACGCGCCGGCCTCGGAGACCATCACCTTCGTCAGGTTGAGCTGCGGGTGCCGCTTGATCAGGTCGCCGGCCAGTTTGTCGGTCTCCCGCGAGGCGGTGCCGTTGCCGATCGCGATCAGCTCCACCCCGTGCGCCCCGGCCAGCCGGGCCAGGGTCTCGACCGACGCGTCCCACTGCCGACGCGGCTCGTGCGGATAGATGGTGTCGGTGGCGAGCACCTTGCCGGTGGCGTCCACCACGGCCACCTTCACACCGGTCCGCAGACCCGGGTCCAGGCCCATCGTCGGGCGGGTGCCGGCCGGAGCGGCGAGCAGCAGGTCCCGCAGGTTGGTGGCGAAGACGCGTACCGCCTCCTCCTCGGCCGCCTGCCACAGCCGCATCCGCAGGTCCGCGCCGAGGTGGATGAGGATCCGGGTCCGCCACGCCCAGCGGACCGTGTCGGTCAGCCAGCGGTCGGCGGGACGGCCCGCGTCGGACACCCCGAACCGGCCGGCGATGGCCGCCTCGTACCGGGTCGCGCCGGTCGGTACGGCGTCCGCCTCGCCCGCCTCCTCCGACTCCATGGTCAGGTCGAGCATGCCCTCCTTCTCGCCCCGGAACATGGCCAGGATGCGGTGCGAGGGCAGCTTCGGGTACGGCTCGGAGAAGTCGAAGTAGTCGGCGAACTTGGCGCCGGCTGCCTCCTGACCCTCGCGTACCCGGGACACCAGACGGCCCCGCGACCACATCTGCTCGCGCAGCGTGCCGATCAGGTCGGCGTCCTCGGCGAAGGTCTCGATCAGGATGGCGCGCGCGCCCTCCAGCGCGGCGGCGGCGTCCGCGACGCCCTTCTCCGCGTCGACGAAGCCGGCAGCGGTGGCCCGCGGGTCCTGGGTGGGGTCGGCCAGCAGCGACTCGGCCAGCGGCGCGAGCCCGGCCTCCCGGGCGATCTGCGCCCGGGTCCGCCGCTTCGGCTTGTACGGGAGGTAGATGTCCTCCAGCCGGGACTTCGAGTCGGCCGCCATGATCTGCGCTTCCAGCGCCTCGTCCAACTTGCCCTGACCGCGGATCGACTCCAGCACCGCCGCCCGCCGCTCGTCCAGCTCGCGCAGATAGCGCAGCCGCTCCTCCAGGGTGCGCAGCTGGGTGTCGTCGAGCAGGCCGGTGGCCTCCTTGCGGTAACGGGCGATGAACGGCACGGTGGCGCCGCCGTCGAGCAGCTCCACGGCCGCCCGCACCTGACGCTCGGCCACGCCGAGCTCGTCGGCGATCCGCTGATGAACAGACTGGGTCACGATCTCGATCCGCCTTCGGGAGTGGGTACGCCTGCATTCTGCCGGGCCGGTCGGGGCGCTGTCGCCGCGCCCGGCCGGGGCGGAGGATCGAACCGCCGCGCCCGGCCGGGGCGGAGGACCGAACCGCCGTGCCCGGCCGGGCGACCCCCGGACGGCCCCGCCGGGCCTGCGCTAGCGTTGCGATCATGGAAACACCTGCGGAGCCGCGCGCACGCCGACTCTTCGGCGGCAGCGCCCGCGCCCTCGGCGACCTCGCCGCGGACCCGTTCCGCGCCGACCGGGACCGGATCGTCGGCTCGCCGTTCTTCGCCCGCCTCGGCGGCGTCACCCAGGTCATCAGCCCGGTCGGTTCGGGCCTGCTGGTGCACAACCGGCTCACCCACAGCCTCAAGGTCGCCCAGGTCGGCCGGTCGATCGCCGAGCGGCTGATGACCGACGAGCGCTCCCGTGACCTGCTGGACAGGCTCGGCGGCTGCGACCCCAACGTGGTGGAGGCCGCCGCGCTCGCCCACGACCTCGGCCACCCGCCGTTCGGGCACCTGGGGGAGCGGGTGCTGGACCGGCTGGCCCGTCAGCGCCTCGACCTCGCCGACGGGTTCGAGGGCAACGCCCAGTCGTACCGGATCGTCACCAGCACCGAGATCCGGGGCGCCGCCACCACCGGGTTGGACCTGACCGCCGCGGTCCGCGCCGCGATGCTGAAGTACCCGTGGACCCGGCTGGACCACCCCGATCCGCACCCGCGCACGATGGTCCCGCCGCCGCGCGGAGCCACCCCGCCGCCGGACGACCCGGAGAGCGGCTCGTCGAAGTTCGGCGCGTACCGCACCGAACTGGACGACCTGCGGCAGGCACGGGAGCCGTTCGCCGGCCGCATCCCGGACTGGCAGCAGACCGTGGAGGCGTCCGTGATGGACACCGCCGACGACATCGCGTACGCCATCCACGACGTGGAGGACTTCTACCGGGTCGGCGTGCTCCAGCAGGGGTCGGTCTCCGCCGAGCTGATGGCCTGGCAGCGCGAGAGCGGACAACTCCGGGCGATCACCGACGCGGCGCTGGCCACCGCGGCGCGACGACCCGGTGCGGCGATCGAGCGGCTACGTCGGCAGTTGCACCGCAAGGACGCGTGGATCGCCGACGACGACGCCTTCGCCGCGGCCGTCGAGCACGTCCGCGAGGAACTTGTCGACGGGCTGCTGGCGATGCCGTTCGACGGCTCGATCGAGGCCGAGCAGTACGTGGCGCGGTTCTCCGCCCGCTGGTCCACCCGCTTCGTCGAGGCGATCACGGTCACCGACAAGCCGTCGGTGCGTTCCGGGCACGTGCTGCTGGGCTGCGCGCAGTGGCACGAGGTCCAGGTGCTCAAGTTCGTCCACCACCGCTTCGTGCTGGCCCGCCCGGATCTCGCCCTGCACCAGCGGGGCCAGGCCCGGCTGCTGGGCACCCTCGTCGAGGCGCTCTGGGAGTGGCTGCTCGACCCGGAGGAGGAGTCCCGGTTGCCCCGCCGGCTGCACGACCTGGTCGAGCTGGCCGAGGCGGAGCTGCACCCGCGTACCCCGGACCGGATCGGTCGGGCCCGGGGCCGGGCCATCGTGGATTTCGTCGCCCAGCTCACCGACGGTCAGGCGGTGGCCATGCTGGACGCGCTCTCCGGCCGGTCCGGCGCACTCTGGACCGACGCGTTCGTGCTCTGAGCGGCCGGCCCGCTCAGGCGACCGACTGCCACCAGCCGTCGACGGCGGGCGGCTCGTCGACCACCACCCGCTCGCCCGGGCGGGGCACGGCGAGCCGCACGTCGCGGGCCTTCGCCTCGGCCCACAGCCGGTCGACCGGCTCGGACCAGTCGTGCAGGGCCAGGTTGAACGTCGCCCAGTGCACCGGGACGAACAGGCCGCCGCGCAGGTCGAGGTGGGCGGTGACGGCCTCCTCGGGGAACATGTGGATCGTCGGCCAGGCACTGTCGTACGCGCCGATCTGCATGAGCGTCACGTCGAACGGGCCGTGCTCGGCGCCGATCTCCGCGTACCCGTCGAAGTAGCCGGAGTCGCCGGTGTAGAAGACCTTGCGGCGCGCCCCGGCCACCACCCAGGAACTCCAGAGCGTGCCGTCGCGGCGCAAGCCCCGACCGGAGAAGTGCTGGGCGGCGGTGGCGGTGATCTCCAGGCCGGCCACCTGGTGCGACTCGGACCAGTCCAGCTCGATGATCCGCTCGGCGGGCACGCCCCAGCGGTCCAGGTGGGCGCCCACGCCGAGCGGCACCAGGAACGGCGCGGACTGCCCGGCCAACAGCGCTCGCACGGTGGCCATGTCGAGGTGGTCGTAGTGGTCGTGCGAGATCAGGATGGCGTCCAGTGGAGGCAGCTCGTCGAGGCGTACCGGCGGCTCGTGCAGCCGGCGCGGGCCGACCAGGCCGGACGGCGAGCACCTGTCGCTCCAGACCGGGTCGAGCAGCACCCGCCGGCCCTCGATCTCGATCAGGGTCGAGGCGTGGCCGTACCAGACGATGGCGAGTTCGTCGGCGGTCTCCGGCGCGCTTGCGGACCCGGGCGGCACGGACGCGCTGGGGCGCAGCAGCGGCACGGGTGCGGTGGGACGCCGCTTCTGCTTGCCGAAGATCAGCTCGCGGAGCAGGTTGCGCCCCGGCTCGGTGACCATGGTGCGGGTGCCGGCCCGGTTGTGGAAGGTGCCCTCGCGGAACTGGGGCGAGCGGGCCGCCCGTTCGGCCCGGGCCCCGCTGAGCCGGCCACCGAGGGCCGCCGGCACATCCCGGGCGACCCAGGCCAGGCCGGCCAGCGCCGCAAGTCCCGCCGCTCCCCGCATCCGCCGACCGAGCGACCGTTCGACGTCCGTGCTCCGCGCTCGTGCCATTGCCGTCCCTCCGACGTGTCCGCCCTACACGGTAGTCACCCGCGCCGGAGTGTGCCTCGGCGGTCGCCACGCCGGGTCGGTCGCCAGCAGCAGCGACCGACCCCGCGATGGTGCTAGCCGCCGTTGCTGGGGCGGCGGGCGGTGATCCGGAACGCCTTGCCCACGCCCGCGATGCGGTCCACCGCGGCCAGGAACTTGGGGCCCATGGCGGCGCGGGCCTGCACCGCCGGGTGGGTCGCGCCGAAGTTGTCCGGGTCGGCCTGCCCGTCGGCGAAGAGCGCGTAGGTGAGCACCGCCACGCCGGAGCGGTCGAAGATCACGCCGGCCTCGTGCCGGGCGTCGGCGTACCAGCCGGCCTTGGTGGCGATCCGGGCCCGCTCGTCGGAGGACATGGTGCGCCGGATGCCGTCGGTGAACGCCACCGGGGAGCGCAGGATGCCCAGCAGGTACGTCGTCGAGGCGGGGGAGAGCAGCGTGCCGGCGACCAGCGCGCGCAGCAGGTCGTGCGTCTCCCGGGGGGTGCTGGTGCCGAGGAAGAACCGGTTCGGGTTGGCCACCGGCTGGACCTGGGTGTTCGGGAAGCCCTTGGCGACCAGGATGGAGTTGATCTCAGCGGCCGGAGCGACCAGGCCGCAGAGCCGCACCGCCGTGTCGTCCGAGACGGTCAGCAGGTTGGCCAGCACGTGCCCGATCGTCACCAGGCTCGGGTACGCGCCGTCCAGGCTGAAGATGCCGTCGCCGCCCGGCACGACGATCGCGGCGCTCACCTCGACCTGCTGGTCGAGCGTGAGCAGCCCCCGGTCGACCTTGTCGAGCACCGCCGTGGCGACCGCGATCTTGTTGACGCTGTACGCCTCGATCCGCCGGTCCGCGTCGGCCTGCACCGCGACCACCGGCGCACCGGCCGGGTCGGCGACGCTGACGTACGCCTGCCAGTTGCCACCGGCTTCGGTGCTGTGCCTGGTGAACACGGAGGCGACCCGCTGGGCGGCCCGGGCGGGCGTGGTCGGTGTGGTCTCGTTGGTGCTCGCCGGCGACGCGGCGCTCGCCGGCGACGCGGCGCCCAACACCGTCCCGGCGGTAGCCATCGTGCCCAGACCGAGTGCCGTTCTGCGATTCAGTCGCATGGTCGATCGTCTCCCCCATAGTGGAGCGCCAGAGCGCTTGCTGGCCCACCACCCTAGGCGAGTTGATCGACGCACGACGACTCCAAACTGTCGCAAACACTCCCGAACAGATCAGCCGAGCCGTCGGCGCAGCGCGGCCCCCACCGCGCTCGCCGGCCCCGCCAGGAGTTGCCGCAGGTCGGGCAGGTGACCGCCGCGTACGGCCTCGCCGGCCGGGTTCGGGGTGAAGACCGAGCCGTCGTGGGCGACGGTCGGCCGTCCACTGAGGCCCATCGCCCGCATCAGCGGTCCGACCAACACGTCGTAGACCCCCGGCAGTACGGTGAAGCCGGCCCGCAGCAGCACGTTGAGCCGGCCCACGGAGATCTCCCGGCGGGGCCGGTCCACACAGTCCACGATGGCGCGGGCCACCCGCTGCGGGCCGGCGACCGGCGGTGGGGGCCGGCCGATCCGGCCCAGATAGTTGGCCGCCTGCTGGTATACGGGCGTGTCCACGCTGCCCGGGTTGACCAGGCACAGCCGGACCTGCGGGCTGTCGCGCAACTCCTGCTGCACCGTCCGAACCAGACCCTGCAACCCCCACTTGCTCGCCACGTACGCGCTCATGTACGGCGCCGTGATGTGCCCGAGCACCGAGCCGGTGAGGATGACCGTGCCGGCCCCGGCGGCCCGGAAGTGCCGCAGCGCCACCCGGACCGAGCCGGCGGCGCTGAGCAGATCGGTCCGTACCACCTGGTCGAAGACCCGTTCGGGTAGCTCGTCGAAGCGCCCGTAGGCCATCACCGCGGCCGTGTGCACCCAGACGTCGATCCGGCCGAACCGGTCGAGCGCCGCGTCCGCCAGCGCCTCCAACGCGCCCGGCACGGTGACGTCGGTCGGCACGGTCAGCACGTCGACGTCGGCGCACTCCGCGCGTACCTCGGCACACTCCGCGCGTACCTCGGCCAGGGTGGTGGTCGCACGGGCGGCGAGGACGAGGCGGTCGCCGCGCTCGGCGAACGCCCGGGCTGTCGCCCGGCCGATTCCGCTGCTCGCGCCGACGACCACCACCACCCGACTCACGGTTCGAGCACGACCTTGATGCAGCCGTCCTCCTTCTTCTGGAACATCTCGTACGCCTGCGGGGCACGGGCCAGCGGCACCCGGTGGGTACGCAGGTCCTCGACGCCCAGCGGGTCGTCGTCACCGGCGAGCAGCGGCAGGATCTCGTCGGTCCACCGACGCACGTGACACTGCCCCATCCGCAGTTGGATGCCCCGATCGAACATCTCCATCAGCGGCATCGGGTCCGCCTCACCGCCGTACACGCCGGAGAGCGACACGGTGCCACCACGGCGCACCCCCTTGAGCGCCGCGTGCAGGACGGACAACCGGTCCATGCCCACCCGGTCGGTCATCGTCTGCGCCAGCTTGTCCGGCAGCAGCCCGACCGCGGCGTGGGCCAACTTGCCCCCCGGGGAACCGTGCGCCTCCATGCCGACGGCGTCGATCACCGCGTCCGGGCCGCGCCCGTCGACCAGGTCGATGAGCGCGCCCGGCACGTCGGACAGCTCACGGACGTCGAGCACCTCGATGCCGTGCCGACGGGCCAACTCCAGCCGCTCCGGCACCAGATCCAACCCGATCACCCGGCCGGCTCCGAGGTGGCGGCCGATCCGGGCGCAGAACTGCCCGACCGGGCCCAACCCGAAGACGGCAAGGGTGCCGCCGGGCGGGGTGTCCGCGTACTTCACGGCCTGCCACGCGGTGGGCAAAATGTCGGACAGGTAGAGGTACCGCTCGTCCGCCCCAGTCTCCGGGATCTTGATCGGCCCGAAGTGGGCCTGCGGGACACGCAGGTACTCGGCCTGCCCACCGGGCACCGAACCGTAGAGCGAGGTGTAACCGAACAACGCCGCACCCTTGCCCTCGCTGGTGACCTGGGTGGTCTCGCACTGGGCGTAGAGCTGGCGTTGGCACATCCAGCAACTCCCGCAGGAGATGTTGAACGGCACCACCACCCGGTCGCCCGGCTTGAGCCCGGTCACCCCCGACCCGACCTCCTGGACGATGCCCATCGGTTCGTGGCCCAGGACGTCACCGGGCTTGAGGTACGGCCCGAGCACCTCGTACAGGTGCAGGTCGGAACCACAGATCGCAGTCGACGTGATCTTCACGATCGCGTCGGTCGGCTCCTCGATCCGCGGATCCGGCACCTCCTCGACCCGTACGTCCCGCTTGCCCTGCCAGGTCAACGCCTTCATGACTGGTTACCTCCCCTTGGTCGCTGCCTGACTGCTACCCGGGAGAGAGGAGTTGAACCGGCCGCGCCCGAGGGGCAGGGTTCGAGGGGCGTTGGCGCTGGCGGTCCTGTTGGCCCTGGTGTCGGGTGTGCCGGTGGTCTTGGTGGTCGGTGGTCTTGGTGGTCGGTGGCCCGTGGTTGGTGGTTGGTGGTCGGTGGTTGCGGTCAGGGCTGGGGGCGACCGTGCCCGGCTCCGGGCGGTCAGGCTTGATCCCTCCGCCGGGCACGGTCGCCCCCAGCCCGTGGGTGGCCACTGCCCGTACCCGGCTCGCTCCCAACCCGGGCGCACCCGGCGCATCTCCCAGCGCGGATATGATCCACTCGGGTTCTTTGAAGTCGGGCCGTCAACGCGCCTCGGAAACCGCGACTTCAGTGAACGCGAGTCGATCAAGCGGCCTGGCCGGGCTGGAGCTACGAGCCGTCATGACGAATCGGCATATCGCCGCCGTGCGCTCTGTGAGCTGACCCGTGAGCTGACCTGCGACTCCGGCCGTGCCCCGGGTCTGTGCTCCGGGTTGGTGCCCCGGGTTGGTGGGGCGGGTTGGTGGGGCGGGTTGGTGGGCGGGTCCGTCGGTGGCTGTTGCTTGTGCGCTTCGGGGGCGGGTCAACGAGCCGCGCATCGAGCAGCGAAATGCTTGCCTTGAGGGTATTTGTCGCCTTGGGTTGCGGCTTATCCAGGCCGAGATCGACTTGATCCACTCGCGTTCCTTGAAGTCGCGGCATTCGAGGCCCGTTGACAGGCCGACGTCCTGAAATCCGAGTGGATCATGCGATGTAGAGGGGCGAGCGGGACACATCGGAGCCCAGCAGGTGCGGTGGGGCGAGGCGCGACTGGGTGAGTCCGGTCCGAGTCCGGTCCGAGTCGGTCCGAGGCGGTCCGAGGCGGGACACATCGGAGCAGACAGGCGCGATGAAGCGAAGCGTGACGGGGGTGAGGCGGTCGGTGTCGGGGCGAGGCACGTCGGGGCGAGGCATGACGAGGCGAGGTGTGGCGGGGGCGAGGTGTGGCGGGGCGAGGTGTGGCGGGGCTAGGTGTGGCGGGGGCGAGGTGTGGCGGGGCTAGGTGTGGCGGGGGCGAGGTGGGCTGTCTTTGACGGCGGGGTGTGGCGGGGCGGGGTGTGCCGAACGAGGCGGGCAGGGGCGTTGGGCGAGAGGCGCGGCGGGGTGAGGGCGCGGTGGAGTGGCGTGGGTAGGGGCCGGCAACGGGCGTACCGGGCGGGACAGGTCCGCCCGGTCCGGGCTCGTGGCAGCGTCGGTAGGCCGCTGTCGGCGTACCCGAGCAGGAGCGCAACCGGCGGACGGGCCGTGACCAACGTCAGGGCTGGGGCGACCGTCCCCGGCGGAGGGATCAAGCCTGACCGCCCGGAGCCGGGGACGGTCGCCCCAGCCCCACCCGCAACCAAGCCCAAAGCCCGAAGCCCGAAGCAGGACAAACGCCAGACCGCCGTACCCCCTTGCGAAGGGTACGGCGGTCCAGGTGGTCGGCGCCTCAGGAGCCGGGGGTGTTGCCGGCCCCCTTGGCGGTGGCCGCGAGGTAGTCGCGGTTGAGGCGGCCGATGGTGTTCAGCGGGATGCCCTTCGGGCAGGCCGGGGTGCATTCGCCGGCGTTTGTGCAGCCGCCGAAGCCGGCCTCGTCGTGCGCGTCGACCATGCCGATGACCCGGGTGTAGCGCTCGGGCTGGCCCTGCGGCAGCAGCGAGAGTTGGGTGAGCTTGGCGGCGGTGAAGAGCATGCCGGAGCCGTTGGGGCAGGCTGCCACGCACGCGCCGCAGCCGATGCAGGCCGCCGACTCGAAGGCGGCGTCGGCGTTGGCCTTGGCGACCGGGGTGGAGTGGGCCTCGGGCGCGCTGCCGGTCGGCGCGGTGATGTAACCACCGGCGGCGATGATCTTGTCGAAGGCGCCCCGGTTGACCACCAGGTCCTTGATGACCGGGAAGGCGCTGGCCCGCCACGGCTCGATGTCGATCGTCTCGCCGTCGGTGAACTGCCGCATGTGCAGTTGGCAGGCGGTGGTGCCGCGCTGGGGCCCGTGCGCGTCGCCGTTGATCATCAGGCCGCACATGCCGCAGATGCCCTCGCGGCAGTCGTGGTCGAAGGCGACCGGGTCCTCGCCGGCGAGGATGAGCCGCTCGTTGAGTACGTCGAGCATCTCCAGGAAGGACATGTCCGGGGACACGTCGTCGACCGGGTAGGTCACCATCCGACCCTTGTCCTCAGGGCCCTTCTGGCGCCAGATGCGCAGGGTCAGGTTCACTTGTAGCTCCGCTGCGTGGGGTGGACGTATTCGAACTTCAGGTCTTCCTTGTGCAGCACCGAGGGCTCACCGGTGGCGGTGAACTCCCAGGCCGCCACGTACGCGAACCGGTCGTCGTCGCGCTGCGCCTCACCGTCGGAGGTCTGGTGCTCGGCCCGGAAGTGGCCGCCGCAGGACTCCTCGCGGTGCAGGGCGTCGATGCACATCAGCTCGGCCAGCTCGAAGAAGTCGGCGACGCGGCCGGCCTTCTCCAGCGACTGGTTCAGCTCCTCGCCGCTGCCGGACACCTTGACCCGCTGCCAGAACTGCTCGCGCAGGGCGCGGATCTCGTCGATCGCCTTGCGCAGCCCGGCCTCGCTGCGTTCCATGCCGCAGTGTTCCCACATGATCTGGCCCAGTTCCCGGTGGAACGAGTCCACGGTCCGGTCGCCGTCGACCGCGAGCAGCCGCTGGACGCGGTCCTCGACGTCGGTGCGCGCCTCGACGGCCGCCGGGTGGCTGGCGTCGACCTTCTCCAGCGGGCCGGAGGCCAGGTAGTTGGCGATGGTGGTGGGGAGTACGAAGTAGCCGTCGGCGAGGCCCTGCATCAGCGCCGAGGCGCCGAGGCGGTTGGCGCCGTGGTCGGAGAAGTTCGCCTCGCCGATCACGAACAGGCCGGGGATGTTCGACTGGAGGTCGTAGTCGACCCACAGGCCGCCCATCGTGTAGTGCACGGCGGGGTAGATCCGCATCGGCACCTCGTACGGGTCCTCGCCGGTGATCCGCTCGTACATCTCGAAGAGGTTGCCGTACTTGGCCTCGATGGCCTTGCGACCGAGCCGGCCGATGGCGTCGGCGAAGTCGAGGTAGACGCCGAGCTTCGTCGGGCCGACGCCCCGACCCTCGTCGCACACGTTCTTCGCGGCGCGGGAGGCGATGTCGCGGGGGACCAGGTTGCCGAAGGAGGGGTAGATCCGCTCCAGGTAGTAGTCCCGCTCGTCCTCGGGAATGTCCTTCGGGCTGCGGTCGTCGCCCTTGGTCTTCGGCACCCAGACCCGGCCGTCGTTGCGCAGCGACTCGCTCATCAGGGTCAGCTTCGACTGGTGGTCGCCGGAGACGGGGATGCAGGTCGGGTGGATCTGCGTGTAGCAGGGGTTGGCGAAGTACGCGCCCTTGCGGTGGGCCCGCCAGGTGGCGGTGACGTTGCAGCCCTTGGCGTTCGTGGAGAGGTAGAAGACGTTGCCGTAGCCGCCGGAGGCGAGCACGACGGCGTCGGCCATCTCGGTGCTGATCTCGCCGGTGACCAGGTCCCGGACGACGATGCCGCGGGCCTTGCCGTCGACGAGGACCAGCTCCAGCATCTCGTGCCGGGCGTTCATCTCGACGTTGCCGAGGCCGATCTGCCGTTCGAGGGCCTGGTACGCGCCGAGCAGCAGTTGCTGGCCCGTCTGGCCCCGGGCGTAGAAGGTGCGCTGCACCTGGGCGCCGCCGAAGGAGCGGGTGTCCAGCAGACCGCCGTACTCGCGGGCGAACGGCACGCCCTGGGCGACGCACTGGTCGATGATGTTGACGGACACCTCGGCGAGCCGGTGCACGTTCGACTCGCGGGAGCGGAAGTCGCCACCCTTGACGGTGTCGTAGAACAGCCGGTGGACGGAGTCGCCGTCGTTGCGGTAGTTCTTCGCCGCGTTGATGCCGCCCTGGGCCGCGATGGAGTGCGCCCGGCGCGGGCTGTCCTGGTAGCAGTAGGACTTGACGTGGTAGCCCTGCTCGGCCAGGGTCGCGGCGGCGGAGCCGCCGGCCAGGCCGGTGCCGACCACGATCACCGTCATCTTGCGGCGGTTGGCGGGGTTGACCAGCTTGGCCTCGAAGCGTCGGGTCTCCCAACGCTTCTCGACCGGGCCGGCGGGAGCCCTGGTGTCGGCGATCGGGTCGCCCTCGGTGAAGAGTTCCATGTCAGGACACCAATCCGGTGAGTACGGCGAACGGGACCACCAGGTATCCGGCGCACAGCAGCACGGCGAAGACGAGCGCGGCGGTACGCGCCCGACGCTCGCCGCGCGGCGTCTGCTGGCCGAGGCTGCGGAACGCGCTGAACGCGCCGTGGCGCAGGTGGAAGCCCACCGCGAGGATGGCGAGCGTGTAGAAGAGCGTGACGTACCAGCGCTCCGGTGCGAAGTCGGCGACGACGTTGCCGTACGGCTTGCTGGCGTCGCCGACCGGGTTCAGGGTGCCGGTGGTCAGGTCCAGCAGGTGGTAGATCACGAAGAGCAGGATGATCACGCCGCCCCACCGCATGGTGCGGGCCGCGTAGCTGCCGTTGACCTTCTTGCGGTGGGCGTACTTGACCGGGCGGGCCGCGCGGGCGCGCCGGGCCAGCACGGTGGCCGCCACGATGTGGGCGACGACCGCCACCACCAGCACGGTACGGAGGATCCACAGGAACCAGACGCCGGGCAGCAGCGGCTTGCCGATGTCGCGCAGCCAGTGCGCGTAGTGGTCGAACGAGGTCTCCCCCGTGAACACCTTCAGGTTCCCGAACATGTGCGCGATGAGGAACAGCGCCAGCAGGATGCCCGTCACCGCCATGACGGCCTTCAGGCCGACGTTCGAGCGGATGGGCGACCGAGTTCTCGTGATTACCACAGGACCGACGCTAGGAGCACTTCGATCAGTCGTCCAATGCATCAAACTCGTAGTGTTGATAGCCGTAGGCTATGTAGATGCAGCTCCATCAGCTCAGGTACTTCGTCGCGGTGGCCGAAGTACGACATTTCACCCAAGCCGCCGACATCGTGGGCATCACTCAGCCGTCTCTCAGTAAGCAAATTCACGCTCTGGAGGCCGACCTCGGGGCACCCCTGTTCGAACGGGTAAGGGGCAACATCGCGCTCACCGCGGCGGGTGAGGTGCTGCTGCCGTTGGCCACCCGGATCCTCGCCGACGTGGAGACCGCGACCCGGGAGGTGCAGGAGCTGGTCGGGCTGCGCCGGGGCCGGGTCCGGCTCGGGGCCACCCCGAGCCTGGCCACCTCGCTCGCCCCGCCGGTGCTGCGCCGGTTCCGCGACGCCCACCCCACCATCGACCTGCGCGTCGAGGAGGGCGGCTCCCAGGACCTCGTCCGCGACCTGCTGCGCGGCGACCTCGACCTGGCGCTGATCATCATGCCGGCCCAGGGCGCCGATCCGGGACTGCGCGTCGACCCGATCCTGCGCGAGAGCCTGGTGGTGGCCTCGGTGGGCGAGGTGGCGACCGCGTCGACGACCGGGGAGCTGCGCATCACCGACCTGCGCGACCAGCCGATGGTGATGTTCCGGGAGGGGTACGACCTGCGCGACGCCACCATCCAGGCGTGCCGCGACGCGGGCTTCGAACCGACGTTCGCGGTGGACGGCGGCGAGATGGACGCGGTGCTGAGTTTCGTCGAGGCGGGGCTCGGCATCGCGCTCGTACCCGGCATCGTGCTGGCTCGCCGGCCGGGCGTGCGGATCACCCCCCTCGCCCCGCCCGGCGTGCGGCGGACCATCGCGGTGGCCCGTCGGCGCGACGTCGTGCCGACCCACGCCGGCCGGGAACTGCGGCGGATCCTGCTCGACTACATCCAGGCGGCGATCGACGGTGACGACCTTCCGCCGGGGGTGGATCCGCTCTGATCGGGTCCGGTAATCGACCCACTGGGTTAATTCATGCTTAAGGCGCAGATTTCACCGTCCGTGTCGGTGCGTGTCACCTAAGGTGGTTTCTTGCGGGCAAAAGCCCCATTCGTCTCAGCATGACGCGCCGACGCCGTTTCTCGCCGGCAGGGAGGCATCCATGAGGATCCTGGTTACCGGCGGTGCTGGCTTCATCGGGTCACATTTCGCGCGCAGTCTGCTCGGCGGGCGGTACACCGGGTTCGAGCACTGCGACGTGACCGTGATCGACAAGCTGACGTACGCCAGTGACCGGGCCAACCTGCCGGCCGCGCACCCCCGCCTGACGTTCGTCCGCGGGGACATCTGCGACCGGCAGTTGCTCGCCGACGTGGTGCCGGGGCACGACGCCGTGGTGCACTTCGCCGCCGAGTCCCACGTCGACCGGTCCATCGACGACCCGGCGCCGTTCTTCGAGACGAACGTGATGGGCTCGCACCACCTGCTGGCCGCGTGTGTCAGCGGTGGCGTCGGGCGGGTCGTGCACGTCTCCACCGACGAGGTGTACGGGTCGATCAGCACGGGCTCCTGGAACGAGAACTGTGTGCTCGAGCCCAACTCCCCGTACGCGGCGTCGAAGGCCGCCAGCGACTGTGTGGTCCGGTCCTACTGGCGCACGTACGACGTGGACGTGTCGATCACCCGCTGCGCCAACAACTACGGCCCGTACCAGCATGTGGAGAAGGTCATCCCGCGCTTCGTCACCAGTCTGCTCACCGGTCAGGACATCACCCTGCACGGCGACGGCAGCGCGGTGCGCGAGTGGCTGCACGTGGACGACCACTGCCGGGCCATCGCCCTGGTGCTGGCCAAGGGTCGGGCCGGCGAGGTCTACAACATCGGTGGTGACCTCGAACTCACCAACCGCGCCCTCGCCGAGCGGATCCTGCGGCTGGCCGGCGCCGGCTGGGAGCGGGTCCGGCACGTGCCCGACCGCAAGGTGCAGGACCAGCGTTACTCGCTGGACTATCGCAAGATCACCGACGAGCTCGGCTTCGCGCCGCAGATCCGGTTCGAGGACGGGCTGAGCGAGGTCTTCCACTGGTACCGGGAGAACCGGGCCTGGTGGTCGCCGGCCGCCGCGCCGGCCCGCGGCACGGCGCTGACCAGCGCGGTCCGGACCGTGGCAGGCCCGCGGGGGCTCTCCGTGCACGCGCGCTGACCGTGGCGGGCCGCTGGTGTCAGCGGCCCTCGGCGTCGTCCATCGCCCGGTAGATCCGCTGTTCCGAGACGGGGTACGGGGTGCCCAGCGCCTGGGCGAAGACGTTCACCCGCAACTCCTCGATCATCCAGCGGATCTGCCGCACGGCGGTCGCCTGTCGGCGTGCCGGTGGCAGCGCGGCGAGCAGGTCGTCGTACTCCTTCTGCACCACCGCGACGCGGTCCTGCTGCTGGCGGTCCCGCTGCGGATTGCCGCCGAGACGTTCCAACCGACGCTCGATGGCGCTGAGATAGCGCAGCAGGTCGGGCAGTCGGGCGTACCCGGCCTCGGTGATGAAACCGGCGTGCACCAGACCGGCGAGCTGTTTGCGGATGTCGGCGAGCGCGGCCACCACGGCGAGGTTGCGGGTGGCGCCGAGTCGCTGTTCGACGGCGTACGCGGCGGCGAGCACCCGGCGGACCCGGTCCATCACCTCGACCACCGTGTCGACCAGGTCGGCCCGGACCTTCTCGCGCAGCGCCGCGAAGCCCTCGGCGTCCCAGGCCGGCCCGCCCGCGTCGCCGATCAGCCGGTCGATCGCCGCGCCGGCCGCGTCCTCGATCAGCTCCTGCACGCCGCCGTGCGGGTTGCGACTCAGCGCCAGCTTCGCCTCGTTGCTGAGCCGCCCCTGCAGGAACCGGGCGGGCGACGGCACGGTGAGTCGCAACAGCCGACGGGTGCCGGCCCAGTGCGCCGCCTCCGCCTCGGCGGGGGAGTCGAACACCTTCACCCCGACGGTGGCGCCCTCGTCGACGAGCGCCGGGTACGCGGTGACCGCGTAACCGGCACGGACCTGCTCGATGGTCCGGGGCAGGGTGCCGATGCTCCACTCGCGCAGCCCGGTACGGGCCACCTCCGGCGCGGCGGCCGCCACCACCTGGCGTACCTCCTGGCGGAGTTGGCGTTGCAGGGCCGGCAGGTCCTTGCCCTCGGCGACCGGCTTGTCGTCGTCGCCCAGGACCCGGAAGGTCACCCGGAGGTGGGCGGGGAGCTTGTCCGGCTCCCAGGCGTCGCGGGGCACGGTGACCCCGGTCATCCGGCGCAGCTCACGGGTGAGCGCGTCCAGCAGCGACGCGTCGCCGGGGGTGATCGCCGCCAGCGCGGCGCGGGCGTAGTCCGGCACCGGCACGAAGTTGCGGCGGATCGCCTTGGGCAGCGAGCGGATCAGCGCGATCACCGTCTCCTCGCGCAGCCCCGGCACCTGCCAGTCGAAACTCTCCGCCGGCACCTGGTTGAGCAGCGGCAGCGGAATGTCCACGGTGACGCCGTCGGTCGGCGTGCCCGGCTCGAACCGGTACGTCAGTGGCAGGCGCACCCCGTCGGCCTGCCACTCGTCCGGGTAGTCGTCCTCGTCGACCCCCGGCCGACCGTCGTTGACAAGCACGTCGCGGGTGAAGGTGAGCAGGTCGGGCTGCTCCCGGCGGGTCTTCTTCCACCAGCTGTCGAAGTGCCGCCCGGAGGACACGTCGGCGGGGATCCGCTGGTCGTAGAAGCCGAAGATGGTCTCGTCGTCGACCAGGATGTCCCGGCGTCGCGCCCGGCTCTCCAACTCCT
Source organism: Micromonospora sp. DT231 (assembly GCF_049847025.1). Lineage (NCBI taxonomy): Bacteria > Bacillati > Actinomycetota > Actinomycetes > Micromonosporales > Micromonosporaceae > Micromonospora > Micromonospora sp. DT231. The sequence goes on from NZ_JBNCNO010000003.1 coordinate 408,974, forward strand.
CGATCTCGGCGAGCAGCCGCTTGTTGTCCGCCCAGAACTGGTGGTGGGTCTGCCAGTCGCCCTCGACGAGGGCGTGCCTGATGAACAGCTCCCGGCTCAACACCGGGTCGATCCGACCGAAGTTGACCTTGCGGGAGGTGACGAGCGGGACGCCGTACAGGGTGACCTTCTCGTAGGCCATCACGGCGGCCTGCTTCTTCTCCCAGTGCGGCTCGCTGTAGCTGCGCTTGACCAGGTGCTGTGCGAGGGGCTCGACCCACTCCGGCTCGACCCGGCCGGCGATGCGGCCCCAGAGTCGGGAGGTCTCCACCAACTCGGCGGCCATCACCCAACGCGGCGGCTTCTTGAACAGCGCCGAGCCGGGGAAGACGGCGAACTTCGCCCCCCGGGCGCCCAGGTACTCGTGTTTCTGGGCGTCCTTCAGGCCGATGTGCGACAGCAGGCCGGGCAGCAGTGACTGGTGCACCTTCTGGGTGTCGAACTCCTCCGGCAGGTCCGCGCCGCCGCGCCGGCTCTCCCCCCGGCCGGCGTCCGCGCCGTCGGCGGTGTCGCGCGCCGGTCGCCCACCGCGCCGGTCGCCGTCGGCCGGGGTACGCAGCACCTGCCGCAACTGGCCGACGATGTCCTGCCACTCGCGGATCCGCAGGTAGTTCAGGTACTCCGCCTTGCACATCCGGCGGAACGCGCTGGAGGACAGCTCCCGCTGCTGCTCCCGCAGGTAGCGCCACAGGTTGAGGTAGGCGACGAAGTCCGACTCCTTGTCGGCGAACCGGGCGTGCGCCTGGTCGGCCTGGGCCTGCTTCTCCGCCGGCCGCTCGCGCGGGTCCTGGATGGAGAGCGCGGCGGCGATCACCAACACCTCGGTGGCGCAGCCGTTGCGTTCGCCCTCCACCACCATCCGGGCCAGCCGCGGGTCGACGGGCAACTGGGCCAGCCGCCGGCCCAACGTGGTGAGCCGCTTCGCCGGGTCGGCCTCGGTCGGGTCCAGCGCGCCCAGCTCGTGCAGCAGGTTGACGCCGTCGGTGATGTTGCGCTTGTCCGGTGGGTCGATGAACGGGAACGCGGCCAGGTCGCCGAGCCCGATCGCGGTCATCTGGAGGATGACCGACGCCAGGTTGGTACGCAGGATCTCCGGGTCGGTGAACTCGGGCCGGGAGAGGAAGTCCTGCTCGTCGTAGAGGCGGATGCAGATGCCGTCCGAGGTACGCCCACAGCGGCCCTTGCGCTGGTTGGCCGACGCCTGGGAGACCGGCTCGATCGGCAGCCGCTGCACCTTGAGCCGGCTGGAGTAGCGGGAGATCCGGGCGGTGCCCGGGTCCACCACGTACTTGATGCCGGGCACGGTCAGCGAGGTCTCCGCGACGTTCGTGGCGAGCACCACCCGCCGCGAGGTGTGCGCGGCGAAGACGCGGTGCTGCTCGGCGCTGGAGAGCCGGGCGTACAGCGGCAGGATCTCGGTGCCGAGCAGCGAGCGCTTGGTCTGCACCAGTTTGGCGAGCGCGTCGGCGGTGTCCCGGATCTCGCGTTCGCCGCTGAGGAAGACCAGGATGTCGCCGGGACCCTCGGCGGCCAGCTCCTCGACGGCGTCGCCGATCGCCTGGATCTGGTCGCGGACGGTCTCCTCGTCGCCGTCGCCGTCCTCCTCGCCCTCGGCGAGTTCGAGCAGCGGCCGGTAGCGCACCTCCACCGGGTAGGTGCGGCCGGAGACCTCGACCACCGGCGCGGGCACGCCCTCCGGCTCGTCGGCCGTGGGCGGCCCGGCGAAGTGCCGGGCGAACCGGTCGGTCTCGATGGTCGCCGAGGTGATGATCACCTTGAGGTCGGGTCGGCGGGGCAGCAGCTCCCGCAGGTACCCGAGGATGAAGTCGATGTTGAGGCTGCGCTCGTGCGCCTCGTCGATGATCAACGTGTCGTACTGGCGCAGCATCCGGTCGGTCTGCAACTCGGCCAGCAGGATGCCGTCGGTCATCAGCTTGACCAGGCTGCGCTCGCTCACCTGATCGCTGAAGCGCACCTTGTAGCCGACCACGTCACCCAGCTCGGTGCCCAGCTCGTCGGCGATCCGGTCGGCCACCGTCCGGGCCGCCAACCGCCGGGGCTGGGTGTGCCCGATCAGGCCGTGCACCCCGCGCCCCAACTCCAGGCAGATCTTGGGCAGCTGGGTGGTCTTGCCGGAGCCGGTCTCGCCCGCCACGATCACCACCTGGTGGTCGCGGATGGCGGCGGCGATGTCGTCCTTGCGCTCACTGACCGGCAACCCCGCCGGGTACGTGATCACCGGCACCGCCGCTCGGCGGGTGGCGAGCCGCTGCTCGGCCCGGACCAGGTCGGCGGTGATCTCGGCCAGTGCCGCCTCCCGGCGCTGCGGGTCGCGCAGCTTGCGGGCACCGTCGAGGCGCCGCTGGAGCCGGCGCTGGTCGCGGAACATCAGAGGGATCAGGCGGCGGTGCAGCTCGCGGACCGGGTCGGTCGCGACGGAGGCGGTTGGATTCTGCATGTCGTGCCCAAGGATAGGCAGCCTCGCGGCGTAGCGCCCCTGGGTTACCGGGTGGCCGGCTCTCCGACCGGCTACCGACCGCCCGCCCGGCTGGCACCTCCGGTCCCTTCGCGGCCACGAGCGGGCCCTAGAGTTGGCGGCCGACGTCGAGCGCTGGGGGAGCCGGATGGAGATGCGCGACACCGACCGCGCGTTGGTGCAGGCCGCAACGGCTGTCGCCAAGCTGCGCTGCCGCAGCCCGCACCACACGGTCGCGTCGGCGGCCCGGACCGTGGACGGGCGGGTCTTCACGGGCGTGAACGTCCGGCACGACAGCGGGGACACCTGCGCCGAACTGGTCGTGATCGGCGCCGCCGCCACCCAGGGCGTCACCGAGTTGGAGACGATCGTCACGGTCGCCGACCGTGGACGCGAGGTCGTCGAGCCCTGCGACAGGTGCGGGCAGGTGCTCGGCGCCTACTTCCCGTCGCTGCGGGTGATCATCGGCACGGTGGACGACCTGCGGGTGGCCCCGGTCGAGGATCTGCTCGGCTGACCACCGAGGGCCCGCGCCCGACCACCGAGGGCATGCTCGGCTGGTCTCAGTCGCCCGCGGCCGCCTCCAGCATCGACCGAGGCATCGGCACGCTCTCGAACCGCACGTTGCCCTCCGGCACCATCCAACTCGTCACCCGTGCGACGAGCAGGCCGGCGCGGACGGCCGGATCGTCGGCGTAGAGCCCGCGCACCTCCTCCGCGGAGATCGAGAACACGACGAAGCCCCGCAGTTGGCCGTCGTCGGCGTCCAGCAGCGGCCCGGCCGCCAGCACCAGCCCCTGCTCCACGAACCCCGCCTGATGCTCCAGGTGGGCGCGGTGCACCCGGTCGCGCGCCTCCGGTGGCAGGTCCGGCGGATCCGACGGTCGGACCAGGAGGACGACCGTGTGCTGGTCGAATCGCATGGTGACAGCCTATGGCCCGATCGCAGCGGAACGTCCCTCTTATGGGTGTCATCGGCGTTCTGTCGCACTTGTTCCCGTCCGCGAAACTCATTCTCTTATCGAGGATCGGACGCGAATGGGAGGTGTGGCATGGTCACCAGACGAGGACTGCTCGCCGCCGGTGCCGCCGGTGGTGCCGCGGTGCTGGTCCCGGCGGGATCCACGGCCGCGGGCCACGCGCTCGCCGGGGCGGCGCCGCTGCACGCCGCGGACATCCCCAAGTACGTGGCGCCGTTGCGGATTCCACCGGCCATGCCGGCGGTGGAGACCGGTCCCGAGCGGGACACGTACGTCATCGCGGTGCGGCAGTTCCGCCAGCAGATCCTGCCGGCGTCCTGGCCGCGGACGACCGTGTGGGGCTACGGCTCCCCGGCCCATCCCGGCAGCTTCGGCTACCCGGCGCCCAGCATCGTGGCCTGGGTGGACCATCCGGTACGGGTGACCTGGATCAACCAGCTCGTCGACGGCCGGGGTGACTTCCTGCCGCACCTGCTGCCGGTCGACCCCACCCTGCACTGGGCCAACCCGGCGGGCGGAACCGCGGAACGGGACCAGCACGGGCACCGCGACGGCGACCCGAGGGGATACCGCGGGCCGGTGCCCCAGGTGGTGCATCTGCACGGTGGACACAGCCCGCAGGAGAGCGACGGGCACGCCGAGGCGTGGTACCTGCCGGTGGCCCGCGACCTGCCGTCCGACTTCGCCGTCTGCGGCAGCGCGTACGACGAGTTCCGGTCCCGCTTCACCGAGCGTTCCGGTCTGCGCTGGGGGGCGGGCGCCGCCACCTTCGAGTACGCCAACGATCAGGCGCCCGCCACCCTCTGGTACCACGACCACACGTTGGGGGTCACCGCCCAGAACGTCTACGCCGGACCGGCCGGGTTCTACCTGCTCGGCGGTGCCGGCGACCTGCCGGACGGGGTGCTGCCCGGCCCCGGCCCGGCCCACGACGACCCGCCGGACGCCCGCTACCGCGACATTCCGCTGATGATCCAGGACCGGAGCTTCACCGCCGACGGCGACCTGCTCTATCCGGGCGGGCACTCGTCACCCGGTGTCGGCTCCACGATCGTGGTCAACGGCCGCACCTGGCCCAGCCTCACGGTGCAGCGCCAGCGTTACCGGTTCCGCCTGCTCAACGGCTGCAACAGCCGTTTTCTGCTGCTGAGCGTGGCCGCCCACGCCAGGGCGCGACCGGCCCGCCCGGTGCTGCCGGTCTGGCAGATCGGCAGCGACGGCGGGTTCCTGCCCGAGCCGGTGCCGCACGAACGGGTGGCCCTCGGCCCCGCCCAGCGGGTCGACGCGATCATCGACTTCAGCGACGTGCCCGTCGGCACCGAGCTGTACCTCGTCAACGAGGGGCCCGACTGGGCGTACCGCGGGGGCCGGCCCGGTGTGGACTTCCCGCCGGCCGACCCGCGGACCACCGGGCAGGTGCTGCGCTTCGTGGTCACCGCCGCGACCGGCGCGGACCCGAGCGTGCCGCCGGAGCAGCTTCGGCTGCCGTCGCGCCCCCGGCTGCCGGCGGCCGAGCGGGTCCGGCGGCTGTCACTCAACGAGCGGATGTCCGGCCCGTCGGGGTCGATGACGATGCTGCTCGGCACCCTCGACGAGCGTGGTCGGGGCCGGCCGATGCGCTGGAGCGACCCGGCGACCGAGCAGCCCACCCTGGGTGCCACCGAGGTGTGGGAGGTCCGCAACTTCACCCGGCTCGTCCATCCGGTCCACCTGCACCAGGCCCAGTTCGAGCTGCTCGGCCGAGGGCATTCGGGCCGGGTGCGGCCGGCGCCGGAGGAGCGGGGACGGATGGACACCGTGCTCGCTTACCCCTGGGAGGTGACCCGGATCAAGGCGCGCTTCGACCTGCCGGGCCGCTACGCCTGGCACTGCCACCTGCTGGAACACGAGGACAACGAGATGATGCGACCGCTGAACGTGCTGCCGGGCGGTGGCGCGGAGACCGGGGACGGTGGCACGGCAGGCGTGCCGGAGACGTCCGCGTCGGCATCGACCGACGCTGGTTAGGTCGCTTTCCGCAGGTCGGCTAAGGTTAGGCGAACCTAAGCCCGATCGTGCAGGGAGATTCGTGACCGCGCTCGCCAGCCGGCCGACCCAGGTCCGCGGCCGGTCCCGCACCCGCCGCCGGCTGGTCGTCACCGTCGGGGCCGCCCTGGTGTTGCTGCTCGCCGTGCTGGCCAGCCTCGCGCTCGGCAGCCGACACCTCGACGTCGACCAGGTCTGGCATGCCCTCGTCGCACCGGACGGCGGCGACGCCAGCACCATCGTTCGCGAGCTGCGCATGCCCCGTACCGCGCTCGGCCTCGCCGTCGGCCTCGCGCTCGCCGTGGCCGGTGTGCTGTTCCAGGCGCTCACCCGCAACCCCCTCGCCGAGCCGCGCATCCTCGGCATCAGCGCGGGCGCGTCGTTCGGCGTGGTGCTCGCCATCTCCGTCTTCGGTGTCGGCACGCTCGCCGGGTACGTCTGGTTCGGCATCGCCGGAGCGCTGATCGCCGGGCTGCTGGTCTTCGCCATCGCCACCCGGGCCCGCGAGGGCGCCAGCCCGGTCACCCTCGCGCTTGTCGGCGCGGCGCTCGACGCCAGCCTGGCCTCCGGGGTGTACGCGCTGCTCAGCATCGACGCCCGCACCTTCGAGGAGTACCGGTTCTGGGTCGTCGGCGGGCTCGCCGGCCGCGACCTGTCGGTCACCGCGCAGGTGCTGCCCTTCGTCCTCGCCGGTCTGCTGCTGGCCGCCCTGGTGGCCCGAGGCCTGGACGCGTTGGCCCTCGGCGACGACGTGGCCCGCGGCCTCGGCCACCGCATCGGCCTGGTCCGACTCGGCGGTGGCCTCGCCGCGGTGCTGCTGACCGGCGCGGCGGTAGCCGCGGCCGGACCTGTCGCCTTCGTCGGGCTGGCCGTGCCGCACCTGGCCCGTGCCCTGGTCGGCGCGGACCACCGCTGGACCCTCGCCGTCTCCGCCCTGCTCGGCCCGGCGCTGCTGCTCGGCGCCGACGTCGTCGGCCGGCTCGTCGCCCCACCCGGCGAGATACCCGCCGGAATCGTCACCGCGCTGATCGGAGCGCCGCTGCTGGCGGTCCTGGTCCGCCGCGCCCGGGTGGTGACCGCGTGACCACCGCACACCGTCCCGCCGACCCGGCCGGTCCCGCCGACCGGGCTGGCTCGACCGGCTCGGCTGGCTTGACCGGCTCGGCTGGCTCGACCGGCTCGGCTGGCCTGTCGGCCTCGGTGGCTGCCGCCTCGTCTGGCGCCGGCCACGCCTCGCTGCCCGGACGGTCGCTGCTGCGGATCGGCCCGGTCAGCCTGCTGGTCCGCCGCCGCGCGGTGCTGGTGGCCGCCGTGCTGACCGTGCTGCTCCTGCTGGCCGTCGTGCTCAGCCTCTCGCTCGGCACCCCGTACGTCGCCCCGGCCGACGTGCTGCGCGCCCTCTCCGGAGCCGGCACCCCGTACGACCTCGTGGTATTTGATCTTCGGCTGCCGCGGGTCGTGCTGGCGGCCGTGGCCGGCGCCGCCTTCGGCGTGGCCGGCACCCTGATCCAGAGCGTGGCCCGCAACCCGCTCGCCAGCCCGGACGTCATCGGCATCACCCAGGGCGCCGGCCTGGCCGCCACGGTTGCCCTGACCAGCGGAATGGCCGCCGTGCTCGTGGCACCCACCGCGCTCGTGGGCGGGTTGCTCGCGGCGGTGCTGCTGTTCGCCCTGGGCGCCCGGCACGGGCTGGCCGCGCAGCGGTTCGTCCTCGCCGGCGTGGCGGTGGCGTTCGCCTTCCGGGCCCTGACCGAGGTGGTCATGCTCACCGCCGACCCGATCGACGGGCTGCGCGCGCAGATCTGGCTGATCGGCACCCTCGCCGGCAAGGGCTGGACCGAGGCCGCCTGGATCGCGGGCACCCTGCTGGTGCTGCTGCCGGTGCTGGCCTGGGCCGGTTGGGCGCTGAACAGCACCGCCCTGGACGACGACACCGCCCGGGGCGTCGGGCTGCGCCCGGTGGCGCGCCGGATCGGCCTGGCCGGCACCGGCGTGGTCGTCGCCGCGATGGTCACCGCCCAGGTCGGCGCCGTCGACTTCGTCGCGCTTGTCGCCCCCCAGGTGGCCCGGCGGCTGGTACGCGCCGAACGGCCACCGCTCGTCTGCGCGGCGCTGCTGGGCGCGCTGCTGCTGGTGCTGGCGGACCTGGCCGGTCGGCGGCTGTTCGCGCCCACGCAACTGCCCGCCGGGGTGCTGACCGCGGCGATCGGTGGCCCGTACCTCATCTTCCTGCTGCTGCGCGGACGGCGGCGGTCGTCGTGACGCCCCCAAGGAGTCGTGTGATGCTCTCCACCCGCGACCTGGTCGCCGGCTACGACGAGCGGACCGTGCTCGACGGCCTCGACCTGGACCTGCCCACCGACGCGTTCACCGTGATCGTCGGGCCGAACGCGTGCGGCAAGTCCACCCTGCTGCGCACGATGGCCCGGCTGCTCAACCCGCGCCGGGGCACGGTGCTGCTGGACGGCACCGCGATCCGCGACCTGCCCACCCGGGAGGTCGCCCGCCGGCTCGGCGTCCTGCCGCAGAGCCCGCTGGTGCCCGAGGGCGTCACCGTGGCGGACCTGGTCGGCCGCGGCCGGCAGCCCTACCAGCGCTGGTGGCGGCAGTGGTCGTCGGAGGACGGCGCGGCGGTGGACGAGGCGATGGCCCTGGCCGACGTGACCGACCTGGCGGACCGGCCGGTGGACAGCCTCTCCGGCGGTCAGCGGCAGCGGGTGTGGATCGCCATGACGCTCGCCCAGGACACCGACGCCCTGCTGCTGGACGAGCCGACCACATTCCTCGACCTGGCCCACCAGGTGGAGGTGCTGGACCTCCTGCACCGGCTGCGCGTCGAGCGGGGTCGCACAGTGGTCGCCGTGCTGCACGACCTGAACCAGGCCGCCCGGTACGCCGACCACCTGGTCGCGATGCGCGACGGCGCAGTGGTCGCCGCCGGACCGCCCCGGGAGATCCTCACCGCCGACCTGGTCCGCGACGTCTTCGGGCTGGCCTGCGTGGTCGTGCCCTGCCCGGTGACCGGCGCGCCGCTCGTGGTGCCCGCCCACACCGGGGGCAACTCCCCGATCCGGTCGTCCACCGACCCGATCCGGTCGTCCACCGACGCGCCCGCCGCGGCGGGGACGTCTCGCGGCCCGGTCGCCGGACCGCGTCAGCCGTCCCGTGCCGTGCCGCGCACCACGCCCGTCGACGCGGACGACCCCGATTCGTCGAAAGCGTCAGTACCGGACGCCTGACCCGCCACCACCGGCGACGCGGCCACCCCGCTCGTCGGCTCGTACCCCTCGAAAGGACTCTGATGCGTCGTCTCGTCGCCGCTCTCACCGTGGCCGTCGCCCTCGGCGTCGGTCTCACCGCCTGTGGTGAGAGCGACCCGGTCGCCGGCTCCACCACCGGGGAGACCCGGGAGATCACCCACGCCATGGGCACCACAAAGGTCCCGGCGGACCCCAAGCGCGTCGTCGTGCTCGACACCGACAAGATCGACACGGCGCTCTCGCTGGGCGTCACGCCCGTCGGCGCGGCCACCGCAGGTGAGGCCAAGAGCTGGCCGACCTACTTCGGCGCGGACAAACTCGCCACCATCAAGACGGTCGGGGTGCTCGCCGAGCCCGACCTGGAGGCGATCAACGCACTCAAGCCCGACCTCATCCTCGGCAGCAAGTTCCGCCAGGAGAAGTTCTACGACGAACTGTCCGCCATCGCGCCGACCGTGTTCACCGACAAGGTGGGCATCACCTGGAAGGACAACTTCCTCCTCGACGGCAAGGCGCTCGGACGCGAGCAGCAGGCCAAGGACCTGCTCGGCGCGTACGAGAAGCGGGCCAAGGAGTTCGGCGCGACCCTCGGCGACGCCGCCGCGCGCAAGGTGTCGATCGTGCGCTTCCTCCCGGGCAACATCCGGGTGTACGGCCCCGACTCCTTCTCCGGCATCGTCCTCGGCGACACCGGACTGGGGCGCCCCGAGCGGCAGCTGCTCGCCAACAAGGAGGACAAGCGCTTCGACCTGGTCAGCCCCGAGCGGGTCAACGAGGTTGACGGTGACGTCATCTTCGTGACCGCGTACGGCGACAAGGCCGCCGCCGAGCAGGCCAAGGTGGCCGGCGGCACGCTCTGGAAGGGTCTGGGCGCGGTCAAGGCCGGCAAGGCGTACTCCGTCTCCGACGAGGTCTGGATGACCGGCATCGGCGTCGGCGCCGCCAACAAGATCCTCGACGACCTCGCCAAGTACCTCCCCGCCGCCTAACACGCCGCACGCCCGTGCCCGCGTCCCGTCCCCAAGATCCGCGCAAGTTCGGTGAAACTGCTGCCTCATGAGCCATTCGGGCAGCAGGATCCCTGATGTTGTGCGGATCTTGGGGCGTCTGGGTCAGCGAGGTTGAGATCGGGACGTCAGGGCTTGGCGAAGTTCGGTCAGGAAGCCGTCGAAGTCCTCCCGAAATCGTTTAGCGGTAACGTGCAGAACGATCCAGTCCGCACCGAGCAGGCGGTTGAGGCGGCGCCGGTCTCGGTGGAACTGCTCGGGATCGTCATGCCACACCCCGTCGTACTCGACGGCGACCTTGAGCTGCGGCCACGCCAGATCGAGACGGGCCACGAACCTCCCGTCGCGCTCGACTACGAACTGCGTCACGGGCGCCGGCACGCCGGCGAGCACTATCCGCACGCGGAGCCGAGACTCTGGAAACGACTCCGCGCCCGCGTCGGCCAGCTCAGCCATACGGACCATCCGTTTCCAACCCCGTTTGCCGATCCATCCTTGGGAGTCCGCGCGCAGCCGAGGGAGCGCCACCAGCCGTTGGCCGGCGAGACGATCCACGATGGCCACCGCATCCTCCGTCGGCAGCCACTGGGCCAGGTCCCAACACGTGCGCATCGGTGTAGTCAGCGGGATGCCATGACGTACCGCCACGTCAGTCGCGGCGATCGCCCCGGTGTGCACGACGAGCCCCGAGACCGGACCGAACCTCTGGCCGGCAGGCACCAGCACGTCGATGGGCTCGTGGTCGGCGATCGACGCTGCGCCATAGAGCGTCGCGGCACTGCGACCCGCGATCGCTACACCCGGCGGCAGAACCCACCGCGCCGCGGCGGCACAACGCGTGCGGTGGGTTACCGCCAGCCGGGCATCGGCGTAGACATCCCGGAACAGCGGGCGCCATGCCGTACTGCGCAGCTCCGTCCGGGTCAGCAGGCCTTGAGCAACGACGCGGGAGCCGCGAAAGATGCGTCCCTGCAGACTCGCCGGCCGTCGAGGGGAAACAGGCATGACGACACCTTGACCGGTGTTCGCGTTCGCCGGCAGCCCCTGTGGATAACTCGGTGCGAGGGCGTGCAGACCAAGATCCGCGCAACTTCGCCGTTCTTGCTGCCTCCGGGCAATCCGAAGCAGCAGCATCCCCGAAGTTGCGCGGATCTTGGGTGGGGGCGTGGAGTGGAGGGGGGGAGGGGAGGAGTTAGGCGGCGGTGGACCAGATCGCGCGGAAGGCGGCGGCTTCGCCGGACAGCCAGCGTTCGATCTGGTCGGGCTTGGCGTCGCTGGGCATGCGGTGGGCCTGGCCACGGCGGACGTCGACCAGGACCGGCTCGGCGTGCGGGAGCACCGCGTCCATGTGTCGGGCCATCAGGTGCAGGGTGGCGAGCACCGATTCCTCGCTCGGTGGGGTCTCGTCGAAGTGCAGGCGGACCGCTTCGGCGCGACCGTCGGCGTGGCGTACCCCGAAGTGGGGGTTGATCTTGACGGGCAGGTCGCCCAGCATGGCCAGGGCGTCGCGGGTCTGGGCGAGATCGACGGCGGCCGGCTCGCCGAGGGAGTGCAGCCAGGCCGTGGCGCCGGGGACGAGCGCCTGGTAGAGCGGGCGCCAGCGTGGCTTGACCACGTCGTCCACCCCGGTCAGGTGCGTGCCGCCGGTGTGGAAGGCGATGTCGGCCTTGAGCGCCTTGACGAACTGGCCGTGCGGGTTGAAGCCGGACCGACTGGCGCGCTGCTTGCGCAGCCCACCCACGAAGGTCGCCTTGGTGGGGCCGGTGCGGTCGACGTAGCGGGTGAAGCCGAGCAGCGTGGCGTACGGGGTGAGGGGCGTGGAGGCGGGAGCGGTCACGGGCGTCCTCCCTAGTCGTAATCCTGCAGGTCAGGAACTCGATTAGTACATACATTCTAATCGACGGGTCTGACATCGCCCAGCGAAAACGGGGGTGCGGAAAACACGACAAAGGGGGCCGCCCGGCGTGCGGACGACCCCCTGTCGAGACGGCTGCTAGAGCTGGCCGACGTCCGTGATCCGGACGACCGCGGCGCCGACCTCGTCGGAGGCCACGAGGTCGATCTCGGCGCTGATGCCCCAGTCGTGGTCGCCGTTGGGGTCGTCGAAGCTCTGCCGGACGGTCCACCGCTCCCGGCCCTGCTCGATCATGAGCAGTGCCGGGCCCCGGGCGTCCGGTCCGACGCCGATCGAGTCGTACTCCTCGAAGTACGGCGCCAGCGCGTCGGCCCACGCGTCGTAGTCCCAGCCGTCGCCGGCGTCCAACTCGGCGAGCAGGTCCCAGCGGCGCAGCGCGGCCAGCTCCACGCGGCGGAACAGCGCGTTGCGCACCAGCACCCGGAACGCCCGCGCGTTGCGGGTCACCGCGGGCGGCCGGTCGGTGAGCGCGGCGTGCGCCTGGGCCACCTCGGCCACGTCGGACGGGTTGCGCAGCCGCTCCCACTCGTCGATGAGGCTGGAGTCGACCTGGCGGACCAGCTCGCCCAGCCACTCGATGAGGTCGATCAGCTCCTCGGTCTTGGCGTCCTCGGGCACGGTCTGGCGCAGCGTCTTGTACGCGTCGGCCAGGTAGCGCAGGACGAGGCCCTCCGAGCGGGTCAGGCCGTAGAACTGCACGTACTCGGTGAAGGTCATCGCCCGCTCGAACATGTCGCGGACGACGGCCTTGGGGGAGAGCTGGTGGTCGGCGACCCACGGGTGGCCCTGCCGGTACATCTCGTACGCGGCCTCCAGCAGCTCGGCGAGGGGCTTCGGGTGAGTCACCTCGTCGAGCAGCTCGAGGCGGGCCTCGTACTCGATGCCCTCGGCCTTCATCGCGGCGACCGCCTCGCCGCGCGCCTTGAACTGCTGCGCGGACAGGATCTGCCGGGGGTCGTCGAGGATCGACTCGATCACGCTCAGCACGTCGAGCGCGTACGACGGGGACTCGGCGTCGAGCAGCTCGATGGTGGCCAGCGCGAGGGGGGAGAGCGGCTGGTTGAGCGCGAAGTCGAGCTGGAGGTCGACGGTGAGTCGGATCCGCCGGCCGGTCTCGTCCGGCTCGGGCAGCTCCTCCACGACCCCACCGGCGCGCAACGCCCGGTAGATGGCGATCGCCCGGCGGATGTGCCGGCGCTGGGCGGCGGGCTCCTCGTGGTTGTCGGTGAGCAGGTGCCGCATCGCGCCGAACGCGTCCCCGGGCCGGCCGATGACGTTGAGCAGCATCGAGTGACTGACCTGGAAGCTGGAGGTCAGCGGCTCCGGCTCGGCGTCGACGAGCCGGTCGAAGGTCGGCTGGCCCCAACCGATCGAGCCCTCCGGCGGCTTCTTGCGGACCACCTTGCGCCGCTTCTTCGGGTCGTCGCCGGCCTTCGCGAGGGCCTTCTCGTTGTCGATGACGTGCTCGGGGGCCTGCACCACGACCCGGCCGATGGTGTCGTACCCGGCCCGACCGGCCCGCCCGGCGATCTGGTGGAACTCCCGGTTCTTGAGCAGCCGGGTACGGACCCCGTCGTACTTGGACAGGCCGGTGAACAGCACGGTGCGGATCGGCACGTTGATGCCGACGCCGAGGGTGTCGGTGCCGCAGATGACCTTGAGCAGGCCAGCCTGGGCGAGGGTCTCCACCAGGCGGCGGTACTTGGGCAGCATGCCGGCGTGGTGCACGCCGATGCCGTGCCGGACCAACCGGGACAACGTCTTGCCGAAGCCGGACGTGAACCGGAAGGCACCGATGGCCTCGGCGATCATGTCCTTCTCGGCCCGGGAACAGACGTTGACGCTCATCAGCGCCTGCGCGCGTTCCAGCGCGGCGGCCTGGGTGAAGTGCACGACGTACACCGGGGCCTGCTTGGTCTCCAGCAGCTCTTCCAGTGTCTCGTGCAGCGGCGTCATGGCGTACGAGAAGATCAGCGGGACCGGCCGCTCCGCCGTGCGCACGACGGCGGTCGGCCGCCCGGTACGGCGGGTCAGGTCGTCGACGAACCGGGTGGTGTCCCCGAGCGTCGCGGACATCAGGATGAACTGGGCCTGCGGCAGCTCGATGATCGGCACCTGCCAGGCCCAACCCCGGTCGGGCTCGGCGTAGAAGTGGAACTCATCCATGATCACCTGGCCGACGTCGGCCTTCGCGCCCTCGCGCAGCGCCAGGTTGGCCAGGATCTCCGCCGTGCAACAGATGATCGGGGCGTCGGCGTTGACGCTGGCGTCGCCGGTGAGCATGCCCACGTTCTCGGCGCCGAAGACCTCGCAGAGGGCGAAGAACTTCTCCGACACCAACGCCTTGATCGGCGCGGTGTAGAAGGTCGTCCGGCTGTCGGCGAGGGCCGCGAAGTGCGCGGCGATCGCCACCAGGCTCTTTCCCGAGCCGGTGGGCGTGTTCATGATCAGGTTGGCGCCGGAGACGATCTCGATGACCGCCTCCTCCTGGTGGGGATAGAGGTCGAGGCCGCGCTCCTTCGCCCAGCCGGCGAACGCGTCGAAGAGGGTGTCGGGGTCGGCGCTTGTCGGCAGCGCGGCGGTGAGCGTCATATCCCGTCCATGGTGCCTGGATCATGCCCCGCTCCGCCAACCCGGCGTCCACCGGACCCCCGTCCGGGCGTCCCGGACGCCCTGCCGCGCTCGGGCGTCGCGCCGCCGCGTCCGGGCGTCGCGCCGGTCCGCTCGGGCGTCGCGCCGGTCCGTTCGGGCGTCGCGCCGGTCACCGTCGGCGGTAGAGCAGGTCGGCGACCGGTCGGCCGGCCGTGATCGCCCGCCGCTCGAACTTCGTCACCGGCCGGTGCGCCGGACGCGGCGCGAAGCCGCCGTACGCGTCCACCAACTCCGGGTCCGCGTCGAGGGTCTCCCGCATCGCCTCCGCGTACTCGGCCCAGTCGGTGGCGCAGTGCAGCGTGCCACCGGGCCGCAGCCGGGACCGCAGCAACGCCACCTGCGCCGGCTGGATGATCCGCCGCTTGTGGTGGCGGGCCTTCGGCCACGGATCCGGAAAGAAGACGTGTACGGCGTCCAACACATCCGTGGGCAGGCCGCTGACCAGGGACAACGCATCACCCTGAGCCACCCGTACGTTGTGCAGGCCAAGCCGGTCGGCCAGGTCGAGCAGGTTGGCGATTCCCGGCGTGTGCACCTCGACCGCCAGATAATCTCGATCCGGGTCGGCGGCAGCCATCGCGGCGGTGCTGTCGCCCATGCCCGAACCGATCTCCAGCACCACCGGGGCCCGGCGACCGAACAGGTCGGCCAGGTCGACGGGCACGACCGGTCCGTCCGGAACATCCAGGCCGTACGCGGGCCAGAGCCGGCCCAGCGCATCTGTCTGCCGGTCGCTCATCCGGCCCCGGCGGGGATGGAACGTCCGAATCGTCCGGCTCACGGGCGGGACGACGGGGTCATGTTCGGTGGCGGTCACAGCCAACCGAGCCTACGCGACGCCGCCAGCGAATCGGATGTGATGTGCGACCGGAAATGAGAGGATCCAACTGGTACGGCAGGTCGGGTGCTCCGCTGCCCGACCCGGCCGCGCGGCGTCGAGAGGGGGCATCGTGACAGTGACCCGCGGCGGCGTGACCCTGTCGGTGCTGACCGTCCTCGCCGGCCCCCTGCTGACCGCCACGCCGGTCTTCGCTGCTGTCCCGGTGGCCGCTGCGCCGGTGTTCGCGGCTGTCCCGGTGGCCGCTGCGCCGGTGTTCGCTGCTGTCCCGGTGGCTGCTGTCCCGGTGGCTGCTGCGCCGGTGGCTGCTGTCCCGGTGGCTGCTGCGCCGGTGGCTGCTGTCCCGGTGTTTGCCGCGCCTCAGCCTGGACCGTCGAACGGCCAGCCGCAACCTGACCCGCCGGTGGACATCTTCGTCGAGGTGAGCCCGAGCACCGTGCAGCCCGGCTACCTGGTCGGCATCCGGGCGAGCTGCGGGGACAACTCGGTCGGCGCGACGGTGGTCTCCGACGCGTTCGGCGCGGTCGGCGTGCAGCCGCAGCACGGGCTGCTCACCGCCGCGCCGATGGTGCGGGACCGTACCCGACCCGGCAACTACCGGGTCAAGTTGGAATGCCGCAACGGCGAGACGGCCTCGACCATGCTCCAGGTGGTGAAGAAGGTCCCGACCTATCCGAGTCGCGGCCCGGCCACCGGCTTCGGTGGCGGTGCCGGTGGCGTGACCGGCAAACTGCTGCTGCCCGTTGGCGCGGCGTTGACGGTCTCCGGCCTGATCCTCGCCGTGCTGGCGCTACGCCGGCCACGCGCCGCCCGTGGCATCGGACTCCACTGACCGCCATGGAGATCTTCCGCCCCACGCCGCCGCCGGCCGGCTCCCGCCCGCCGGCCGCCTTCGGTTTCCTGCCGCCCGCTGGTGGTCGTGCACCCGCTGGTGGTCGTGCACCCGCTGGTGGTCGTGCACCCGCTGGTGGTCGTCCACCCGCTGGTGGTCGTTCGCCCGGGGCGGGGCGTCCGCCCGAAAATGGCCGCCCGCCCGAGGACGACAGCCTGTCGGCGGACGACAGGTGGCCCGAGGACGACAGCTTGCCGGCCGACGACGGCTGGCCGGAGGAGCGCCCGCCGGCTTCGGGTCGCCCGCCGGCTTCGGGTCGCCCGCCGGCTTCGGGTCGCCCGGCGGTGGCTGCTCGCCCGGCGACCGCCGTGACGCCGCGGCGCAGTCGTCCGCCCGGCCGCAGCCCCTGGTCGGTGCCGCTGGCCGTGGTGCTGGTGCTGGTGGGGGTCTTCGCCACCGGGGCAGGGCTGGGCCGCTCGGTCGGCCCGTTCGACCTGGCCCCGGCCGGTGGTGACCGGCCAGCACGCAGCGAGTCGGCCGGATTGTCGGCCAGTCGCCCGGTACGCCTCACCGTCCCGGCGATCAAGGTGGCCGCGCCCGTGGCGCCCGTCGGGCAGGCGCGGGACGGCTCGATCGCCGTACCGCCGCTGGAGCGGCACAACGAAACCGGCTGGTACGACCGCGGCCCCACGCCCGGCGAGCCCGGTCCGGCGGTGATCGTCGGGCACGTGGACACCAAGAGCGGCCCGTCGGTCTTCTACGAACTGGGCAAACTCAAGCCGGGCGACCTCATCGAGGTGGCTCGCGCGGACCGGTCGACGGTGACCTTCAAGGTCGACACCGTGGAGCACTTCCCGAAGGACCGGCTGCCCGCCGAACGCATCTACGGTAACGACGGCCCCGCCGGGCTGCGACTGATCACCTGCGGCGGCCAGTTCATCGGCGGTCGCACCGGTTACGCCGACAACGTGATCGCCTTCGCCACCATCCAGTCCTCCCGCAAGCCCTGAGCGGAGCCCGCCGGGACCCCAGCCCGCCAGCCCGGCCAGCCCGCCTACCCGGCCGGGCCAGCCAGCCAGCCTGTCTGCCTGCCTGGCTCGGTGGCTCCTGCTTGATCGACTCGGGGTCCTTGAAGTCGGGGTGTCGGGCCTACCGGGACGGCCCGGTTTCGTTGAAGCCGAGTGGATCAACCCGCCGACGCTCGCAGGTGGGCCCGGCGTCAGCTGAGGAAGGCGAGGAGTTGGCGGGTGGTCTCGTCGGGGGCTTCCTCGGGGATGAAGTGCCCGACTCCGACCGGCTGGCCGCGTACGTCGTCGGCCCACTCCCGCCAGATGGCGAGCGGGTCGTCGTAGAGCTTGGCGACCTGTCCGCGTTGACTCCAGAGAAACAGCACCGGGCAGGTGATCTTCCGGTTGCCGCGGTCCGCCTCGTCCTGCTGGTAGTCGAGCGTCGCGGCGGCGCGGAACTCCTCGCAGATCGCGTGCACCCTGGCGGGGTCGCTGAACTGCCTGACGTACGCCGCGCGCACCTCGGGTGGGAAGGCGTCCTTCACCTCGGGCCAGGTGTCGAGCATGAAGTCGACAAGCACGGCGGGTGCCGCGTCGATGAACCGCTCGGGCACCGGGGCCGGCGCGGCCAGGAAGGACCAGACCCAGTAGGAGAGGCTGAACGCCCGGTCGGCGCGGTTGTAGACGTCGCCGACCGGCACGACGTCCAGGACGGCCAGCCGGGTGACGGCGTCCGGTGCGTCCAGCGCGAGACGGTACGCGCAGCGGGCCCCGCGATCGTGGCCGACGAGGCGGAACTGCTCGTGACCCAGACTCCGCATCACTTCGATCTGGTCGCGGGCGATGGCGCGCATGCCGTACGGCTCGTGGTCGGGCGTGCTCGGCGGTGTGCCGCTGTCGCCCCAACCTCGCAGGTCGGTGGCGACGACTGTGAAGTGCTCGGCGAGACGTGGCGCGACCTGATGCCACATGAGGTGTGTCTCGGGAATGCCGTGCAGGAGCAGCACCGGTGGCCCGGTGCCGCCCCGGCGGCCGTGGATCGTCGCGCCGGACGTGGCGATGTCGAACTCTTCGAACCCGTCGAACATGGGCAGGACCCCCGCGCCTCGGGATGCGCCCTGAGCCAACGGCGTGGGAGGGCGGGCAGGGCAACTGGTGGCCGGCTACCGCTCGGGCCGCCTCGACGCTATCAACGGAGACGTCCGGCCCGGTGCGATTCGGCCATGGTGCGGCGCTCTCGGCATGCAGGGGAGTGGCCTGCTCGACGGTTGAGCTGCGGGACGGCTGATGCTCAAGATCGTGCTCGAACCAGGATGTAGTGGCATCGCGCCGCCGGGAGGGGACTGGATCCAGGATCGAGCACGATCATGGCGTGGGCCGCCTGCGTGCCGAGAGGCCGGCGGGGAGGTGGCTAGGGCTGGGGGACGTGGAGGGCCACCTCGAACTCCAGCAGGCTCGCCCCGCTGGAGACGGGCGGTCGGGGCTTCTCGCCGGGAGCGGCAGCGTGGGCGGCTCGCGACGGGCCGGCGGCCCACGCCTGGTACGCCTCCTCGTTCTCCCACCTCGTGTAGACGAAGTAGCGGGTCTCGCCGGCCACCGGTCGGAGCAACTCGAAGCCGAGGAAGCCGGGGGAGTTTTCCACCGCGCCGGCCCGGGCGGCGAACCGCTTCTCCAACTCCGCGCCAGCACCGGGCGGGACCTCGATTGCGTTGATCTTCACGACTGCCATCTGTCCACCCTAGCCACTCAGAACGCCCCGACAGCCACTCAGAACCCCTCGACCGCGGGCACCAGCTCCGCGTCGACCACGATCGGGGCGTGGTCGGAGGGGCCCTTGCCCTTGCGGGCCTCCCGGTCCACGTAGGCCGAGCCGACCGCGCGAGCGAACGGCGCGGACGCGTACACCAGGTCGATTCTCATGCCCTTGTTCTGGTGGAACATCCCGGCCCGGTAGTCCCAGTAGGTGAAGGGGTGTGGCCCCTTCATCGGGGTCGGGACCACGTCGACGAGGCCCAGGTCGCGCAGTGCCGCGAGGGCCGCCCGCTCCGCCGGGGTGACGTGGGTGGAGTGGGTGAAGACCGCCGGGTCCCAGACGTCGGCGTCGGTCGGGGCGACGTTGAAGTCGCCGCAGACGGCCAGCGGGAGCCCACCGGCAAGCTCGGTCTCCACCGCGTCGCGTAGCGCCGCGAACCAGGCCAGCTTGTACGCGTAGTGCGGGTCGTCGGGCGTCCGGCCGTTGGGTACGTACACCGACCAGACCCGGACCCCGTCGCAGGTGGCGGAGATGGCGCGGGCCTCCGGGTCGGGAAAGCCGGGCTCACCGGCGAACCCGACCCGGACGTCGTCCAGCCCGACCCGGGACAGGATGGCGACCCCGTTCCACCGGCCGTCGCTGTGGCTGGCCACGGTGTAGCCCAGCTCGCCCACCTCGGTCACCGGGAAGGCGCCGTCCGGGCACTTGGTCTCCTGCAGGCAGACGACGTCCGGCCCGGTGTCGGCCAGCCACTCCAGCAGCCGGGGGAGGCGGGCCTTCACCGAGTTGACGTTCCAGGTCGCCAGGCGCATGCCCCCAGCCTGCCGCATCCGCCCCCGGCGCGCCGGGTCAGCTGCCCGGGGTGTCGCCGGGACGGGTCTGTTCGGCCAGGAACCGTTCCAGTTCCGCGCCGAGTTCGTCGGCCGTGGGCAGCGGCCCGGCGTCCGGGGCGAGCAGGCTCTTCTCGCCCCGACCACGGGCGAACGCGTCGTACTGCTCCTCCAGGGCCTGGACCAGGGCGGCGGCGTCCTCGGTCTGGGCGACCTGGCGGTCGATCTCCACCCGGACCACCTCGGCGGCCGAGCGGAGCCCGTCGCCGGGCAGCAGCAGCCCGGTGCTGCGCGACACGGAGGTGAGCAGCACCTCGGCGGCGGCCGGGTATTCGGTCTGCGCCACGTAGTGCGGCACGTGGGCGGCGAAGCCCAACGCGTCGCGGCCCTGCTCGCCGAGGCGGAACTCCAGCAGGTGGCCGACGCTGCCGGGCACCTGGACGCGTTGCAGCCAGGGCTCGTATCCGGCGATCAGCTCGGGGCGGGTGGCGTGCGCCGTCACACCTGTCGGCCGGGTGTGCGGCACCGCCATCGGGATCGAGTTGAGCCCCACGGTGAGCCGGACGTCCAGGCGGGCGGCCAGCCCGGCCACGGCGGCGACGAACCGCTCCCACTGCAGGTCCGGCTCGGGGCCGGTGAGCAACAGGAACGGGGTTTCGTCGTCGTCGTGCAGCAGGTGCAGCTCCAGCTTGGGCGCGTCGACGCTCTCCCAGTGGTCCTCGACGAAGGTCATCACCGGTCGTCGCGACCGGTAGTCGAAGAGCTGGTCGACGTCGAAGGTGGCGATCGGTCGACCCTCGAGCGAGGTGAGCAGCTGCTCGCGCGCCAGCCGGCTGGCGTTGCCGGCGTCCACGAACCCGGTGAGGGCCTGGATCAGGACCGGTTGCCCGAGGTCGGGCAGATCGTCGGTGAGCTGGTAGAGCTCGTGTGGGTCGAGCACCGGTGCGGACCTCCCTGAAATGTGCCTGCGGGGTGCCGTCGCGATGGAGAGCACCCGTTCGGGCAACGTACCCGCCATCCTGGTGCATTCCTGCGCCGGGCGATCCGTCGCCCGGGGGATGGGCGTGACCGGACTATTCGCCTGATTACGCCGCCGGTCGGCCGATCGGCGGAGGGTTGGTTCGGCCCAACGGCCCAGTTTGTCGATCATGTCAGGCCCCAGGGTCGGATGTCGGGGCCTGTCACCGGCCGTGTCGGCCTGGGTGCGCCGCCGGGTTCATCCGGTACGCGAGGAATGTTCCCCGGGCGGGTCGACCCGCCCGGGTCGTCCACCAGTACGGCACCGATCTGTGGCAATCACCACGTGATCACCGTGCGTGATCGGGGTTTCTCTCTGCCTAGCCTCGGTTGATGCGTGACGACGGCACCCTCGACGACCCGTACGCCCCGAGCAGCGATACTGCCGATACGGAGGATGGCACCTCAGCCGAACGGACAACCGCCGCGAGTCGACTCCGGGCGTACGTCCGGGACCTGACCGGTCGACGCCGGGCCCAGGTGGCGCTGGCCACCGGTGTGGTCTGCTGCCTCGGCCTGACCGTCGTGGCCCAGGTCTGCGACGAGAAGCCCGGCGCGGCGACCCGATCCGGCTCGCCCGCCACCTCGGAGCTGGCGCAGCGCGCCGAGCAGCAGGGTGCCGCCTCCCGTGGTCTCGACCGCACCGCCGCTGCCCCGGCGCCGTCCGCCACGGCGACCCCCGCCGACCCGGACACCGCGGCACCCGCCCGCAAGGCCGCCCCGGCCCGCCCGACCAAACCGGCGCCGGTCGCCGGGCTGGACGAGGACCAGATGGAGAACGCCGAGGCGATCGTGCGCGCCGGCCGCAAGATGGGGGTGCCCCGCCGGGGTCTGGTGATCGCGGTCGCCACCGCCATGCAGGAGAGCAACCTCTACAACGTGGCCAGCGGTGTGCTGCCCGAGTCGCAGAACCACCCGCACCAGGGCGTCGGCTGGGATCACGACTCGGTCGGGTTGTTCCAGCAGCGTTCCAGCAGCGGCTGGGGCCCGGTGGACCGGCTGATGGACCCCGAGTTCGCCACCCGGCAGTTCCTCTCCGCGCTGGAGCAGGTGCCGGGCTGGCAGGGGATGCGACTCACCGACGCGGCCCAGGCGGTGCAGGTCTCCGCGTACCCCGAGTACTACCAGCAGCACGAGTGGCGGGCCACCCGGGTCGTCGACGCCATCGTGCCGGCGGGGCGGTAGTCTTCCGCCCACTGTGGATGGTCAGGGTTGAGGCTGTCGCATCCCGGGTACATGTGTTGCGGGTTCGGGGTACACATGAACCAGAGGGATCATCGACAGGAGGACGCCATGTCACTGATGCAGCGGATCACCACGTTCCTGAGATCGCCGAAGGGGCAGCAGCTGGTCGAGCGAGGTCGTCGGGAGATGGCCAAGCCTGACAACCAGCAGAAGCTCAAGGGTCTGGCGGCCCGGTTCTCCAACCGCCGCCGCTGACCGCTCCATCGGCCGCCCTGTCCGCCATTCCCATTCCAGGGGAGACCCGGTGACCGACACCCCGCCCGTCGACGGCCAGCCCGCCGCCCCTACTCCCCAGCCGTCCGTCGATCTGCCCGCCGGGTCGGCGGCTGCCCCCGAGGGCCCGCCGGCCCGTCTCTGGGACCGGATGCGCGACGACCCCCAGTACGCCCCGGAGCACCTCGCCCTGGAGGCGGTGCGCCGGCTCGGACCGGAAGCCGAGCAGTGGGCCGACCGGACCCGAGCCGAGCAGCCCGGCATCTCGTCCGACGCCCTGGCCGACCAGGCGGCCCGCAGGTTCGTCAACCTGGCCCGGCTGTCCGGTGCGGTCTCCGGCGCCGCCGGGCTACCCGGCGCCGTGATCGACGTGGGCGTACTGGCCTGGACCCAGGCGCGGATGGTGTTGCACATCGCCGCCGCGTACGACGTCGATCCGCTGCACAGCGACCGGGCCACCGACCTGTTGGTGCTGCAGCGCGTGCACAAGGTCGCCGAGAGCGCACGACTGGCGCTCGGTGTGGCCGCCGGCCGGGAACGCGCCGACGCGCTCTTCGGTCTGGGTGGTCAGCGCCCGCTCGGTCGGGTGATGCTGCAACTCGGCGTCCGGTTGGCCCAGATGGCCGGCGTCCGGGCCGCCAAGCGGCTCGTCGCCAAGGTCATCCCGGGCGCGGCCATCGTGCTCGGCACCTGGGCCAACTCGTCGGCCACGAAGGACCTCGCGCAGCGCTCGCGGGCGCTCTACCGCCCCCGCGGCACCGCTCTCCCGGGCCCCCGCCAACCCTGACGATCGCCCTCCGGGACGGTCAACCGGCCATCCCGGAGGGTCGCCAGGTCGCCTCGGCGAGCCGGCCCTGGCCGCTGGCGTTGGGGTGGAACCAGTCCAGCGGGTTGAGCAGGTCCAGGGTGAACCGGACCTTGTGCGCCGCGCCGCCGTCGTGGCGACAGCGTGAGCCGTACGCCCGACAGGCCGCGACCAGCTCGGCGTTGTAGGCGTCGATCCGATCCCGGACGGCGGCCCGGCGGGCCCGGTCGGCGGGCGCTGTCGAGGTGGGCTCGGCCAGCAGCGCCGGGCAGATGCCCCGCCGCCACGCGCGGACCGCCCGTGGCTCGTCGTGCCCGACCTCCCAGAGCCGGTACAGGTCGGGGATGCTCACCACCAGCACCCGGGCCTTCGGCCGGCCGGTCCGCAGCACCTTCAGCCCCCGGTCCACGTCGGCCCGGAACTGCGCCACCGGCGTCATCGCGTCCACCCCGCCCCGGCAGATGTCGTTGGCGCCGATGAGCACCGTGACGTAGTCGGGTCGGTCGCGTACCGCTGCCGTGGCCTGACCCTCCAGAGCGTCCGCCCGGGCGCCGGCCTTGGCGTGGTTGTACGTCCGGTCGCGGATCGCCGAATTCTGGTCGAGCAGCCGCCGGTAGTGGCTCTCCACCCGCAGCCCGTCGCCGGTGGACCAGGAGTTGCGCTCGCAGGAGGTGAGCACCAGGCAGGAGGCGAAGCCGGTGGTGATCGAGTCACCGAGGGCGGCGATGCCACCCGGCCCGGTCGACGGCGTGCCGCTGCGGGTGGGGCGGGGCGACGCGGACGTGCCGCCCTCGCAGGCCAACGCGACAAGTGCGACGAGACAGGCCAGCGCGGCGACCCACCGTCGAGGCATGACGTCCCCCGTTCCCGCAGCACAGAGCGACAGCGCGGTAACTCTATGCGTAGGAGGTGGTTCAGCGGGAAGTTGCTGTCGGGTATGCGGCAGAGTGTCGGCGGCCGGGCCGGTGAGGTGTTCTAATCCCGCCGCGGTGCCGGCTGGCCGTGCAGCCACCCGTGCAGGGCCCGGGTGATCCGGGGCAGCACCAGATAGGTCATCAGCGGGGTCAGGCAGAGCGTCATCAGCAGCACCCGCGCCGCCAACGGCACGGCGGCGAGGAAGTGACTCGTCAGCAGGGTGGCGCTGAGGCTCAGCGGGAAGAACGCCAACCAGATGGTCACCGCCTGCTTCCACCTCGGCGGCGACGCCGGCCCGACCGGTCCGACCGGCTCGACCGGGTCGACCGAGTGCTCCAACGGCGGGTCGAACCAGCCCTCGATCCCGGTACGTCGCTCGACCCGGGTGTGCTCGACGATGCCCTGGGCCGAGCTGAGCCACCAGTGCCGCTGCGGCGACTCCTCCCACCGGCGCAGCGTCTCGGCGTCGGCGAAGCGGT
This sequence comes from Micromonospora sp. DT231, assembly GCF_049847025.1. Classification (NCBI taxonomy): domain Bacteria; kingdom Bacillati; phylum Actinomycetota; class Actinomycetes; order Micromonosporales; family Micromonosporaceae; genus Micromonospora; species Micromonospora sp. DT231. Next base: position 433,262 of record NZ_JBNCNO010000003.1, read on the forward strand.
AGAGCATGTGCCACTCCGGCGAACCGGGGCCGCTCTGCACCCAGCCGGCGCCGAGGAAACCCGGGAACGCCTCGGCCAGCGCGGTGCCGGCCCGCATCCAGGCCACCATCTCGCTGGTCCGGGTCGGGTCGACGCGGCGGGCGATGGCGACGGTCACCGGCACGGCGAGGGTCATTGACATGCGCCCATCGTGCGGGTCGCGTGGCCCTCGGCGCGATCGGATGTGCCGGAGCACACCGGCGCACCGGCGGGTGCGAGCGCGTCGTACCGGTTAACCCGGCCGATCGGGGGTAGGTCCCTGGTCATGACGAGATCGCAGCCCCGGCGTGCCCGTGGCACGGTCGGCCACGCGAACAGCGCGTTGAACCTCCGGCTCACCTTCGCCGGCTTCGGGCTGGTGACGATGGTGATCTTCGCGGTGCTGGCGTTCTGGGCCGGTATCGCCTGGCTCGGCGTCCTCTGCGCGATCTTCGCCGTGGTCGCCGTGATCGACCTGGTCGTGATCCAGCGCCGCCGCGCCGCCCGTCACCGCGAGGAGCCGGGCGTACGACACTCGTTGTTCGAGTGACAGGAGGACGAGATGCCCCACATCGCCACCACCAACCCCGCCACCGGACAGGTGCTCAAGACCTACGAGGCGATGTCCACCGAGCAACTCGACGGTGCCATCGAGCGCACCGACCTCGCGTACCGGCAGCTCCGGACGACCACCGTCGATCAGCGCGCCCGGTGGATGAACGCCGCCGCCGACCTGCTGGACGCCGAGCGCGACGAGATCGCCCGGATCATGACCACGGAGATGGGCAAGACGTACGCCTCGGCGCAGGCCGAGGTGACCAAGTGCGCCACGGCCGCCCGCTTCTACGCCGACAAGGCCCCGGGGTTCCTCGCCGACGAGTCGGCCGACGCCGACGCCGTGAAGGCGACCAGGGCGTTCATCCGCTACCAGCCGATCGGTGTGGTGCTCGCGGTGATGCCGTGGAACTTCCCCCTCTGGCAGGTGATGCGCTTCGCCGCGCCGGCGCTGATGGCCGGCAACACCGGCCTGCTCAAGCACGCCTCGAACGTGCCGCAGACCGCGCTGCTGCTGGAGGACGTGTTCCGCCGGGCCGGCTTCCCCGAGGGAGCCTTCACCACGGTGCTGGTCGGCTCGGACGCGGTCGAGGTGATCCTGGCCGACCCCCGGGTCCGCGCCGCCACGCTCACCGGCAGTGAGCCGGCCGGCCGGTCCATCGCCCAGATCGCCGGGCGGGAGCTGAAGAAGACGGTCCTCGAACTCGGCGGCAGCGACCCGTTCGTGGTGATGCCCTCGGCCGACGTGGACCGGGCCGCCGAGGTGGCCACCACCGCCCGCTGTCAGAACAACGGCCAGTCCTGCATCGCCGCGAAGCGGTTCATCGTGCACACCGACGTGTTCGACGCCTTCGCCGAGAAGTTCGCCGCGAACATGGCCGCGCTGCGGGTCGGCGACCCGATGGACTCGAACACCGACGTGGGGCCGCTGGCCAGCGAACGTGGCCGCGACGAGGTGCACGCCCAGGTCCGCGACGCGGTCGACAACGGCGCGACGGTGCTCTGCGGTGGCGAGATGCCGACCGGCGACGGCTGGTTCTACCCGCCGACGGTGGTCACCGACCTCACCCCGAAGATGCGGATGTGGTCCGAGGAGGTCTTCGGCCCGGTCGCCGGTCTGTTCCGGGTGTCGTCGTACTCCGAGGCGATCGAGGTCGCCAACGGCACCAGCTTCGGCCTCGGCTCCAACGCCTGGACCCGGGACCCGGCCGAGCAGGAGCGCTTCGCCACCGACCTGGACGCGGGCAACGTCTTCGTCAACGGCATGACCACCTCCTATCCGGAGTTGCCGTTCGGCGGCGTGAAGAACTCCGGCTACGGGCGCGAGCTGTCGGCGCTGGGCATGCGCGAGTTCTGCAACACCAAGACGGTCTGGGTGGGCGAGGGCGCCGCCTCGGCCGGAGCCGGCGCGCACGCCGAGTAGGTAGCGGCGCGGCACGCATCAGCGGGGGCGGGCGTGGGTAGGAAGTGCGCCCATGACGCTGTTCGGATTCCACGCCTCGCATGAGCAGATCGGTCCGCGCACCCTGTTGGAGGCGGTGAAACACGCCGAGCGGGCCGGCTTCGACGCCGCCATGTGCTCCGACCACTTCTCCCCGTGGAGCGCACGGCAGGGCGAGTCCGGCTTCGCCTGGTCCTGGCTGGGCTCGGCGTTGCAGGCCACCGGCCTGCCGTTCGGCGTCGTGAACGCGCCCGGCCAGCGGTACCACCCGGCGATCATCGCGCAGGCGATCGGCACCCTCGGCGCGATGTACCCGGGCCGGTTCTGGGCGGCGCTGGGCACCGGTGAGGCCAGCAACGAGCACATCACCGGCGACCCCTGGCCGCGCAAGGACGTCCGCGCCGCGCGCCTGCGGGAGTGCGTGGACGTCATCCGGGCGCTGCTGGCCGGCGAGGAGGTCAGCCACGACGGCCTGGTCCGGGTGGACCGGGCACGGCTGTGGACCCGTCCCGAGGAGCCGCCCGCGCTCGTCGGCGCCGCCGTCAGCGTGGCCACCGCCCGCTGGTGCGCCGAGTGGGCGGACGGTCTGATCACCGTGAACGCCCCCGTGGCACACCTGCGCGAGATGATCGACGCGTACCGGGACGCTGGCGGGCGCGGCCCCCTGCACCTGCAGGTGCACGTCTCCTGGGCGCCGGAGCAGGAGCAGGCCGAGGCCCTCGCGTACGACCAGTGGCGCAGCAACGTCTTCGCCCCGCCGGTCTGCTGGGACCTGGAGACGGTCGAGCACTTCGACGTGGTCTCCGCCGACGTGCCGGCGCGGCGGGTCGCCGAGGTGGTGAACGTCTCGGCCGATCTGGGCCGGCACGTCGGCTGGCTGGAGGAGTACGCGCAGCTCGGCTTCGACCAGATCGCGCTGCACCACGTCGGGCAGGAACAGCGTGGCTTCATCGACGCGTTCGGCGCCGAGGTGCTGCCGAAGCTGCGGCCGACCGGCTGATCGAGGCCTGGCTGATCGAGGCCTGGCTGATCGAGGCCCGAATCCGTCGACCCCTAGGCTCGTACCCCATGGAAAGCCTGTTTCCGGTCGTCGTCTTCCTGGCGATCGCCACCTTCGGTGCTGCGCTGGCCCGCCGGCTCGGCCTGCTCGCGCCGATCGTGCTCGTCGTGCTCGGTCTGGCGCTCTCCTTCGTGCCGGGCGTCCCGCACGTCGAACTCGACCCGGAGCTGGTGCTTGTCGGCATCCTGCCGCCGCTGCTGTACGTCGCCGCGCTGGAAACCTCGGTGCCGGCGTTCAAGAACAACATTCGGCCGATCCTGTTGCTCGCGGTCGGCCTGGTGCTGTTCACCGCGTTCGTGGTCGGGTTCGTGCTGCACCTGCTGCTGCCGCAGGTGCCGTTCGCGATCTGCCTGGCGCTCGGCGCGGTGGTCGCCCCGCCGGACGCGGTGGCCGCCACCGCTGTCGCGCGCCGGGTCGGGCTGCCCCGCCGGGTGGTCACCATCCTGGAGGGGGAGAGCCTGGTCAACGACGCCACCGCGCTGGTCCTGCTGCGGGTCGCCACCATGGCCACCGCCGGCTCGGCGGTCGGCGCCGCCGACGTCACCGTGGAGGTGCTGCGGGCCACCGGCGGCGGCATCCTGATCGGCGCGCTCGGCGCGGTGGTCTTCGGCTTCCTGCACCGGCGGATCACCGACCCGGTGCTGGACAACGCGTTGTCGTTGATCATTCCGTTCGCGGTGGTGTTCGCCGCCGAGGCGGTGCACTCCTCCGGTGTGGTCGCGGTGGTCGTCACCGGTCTGGTGCTCGGCCACAAACTGCCGCAGCTGCTGTCGGCGGCGTCCCGCCTGCAGATCGGCGCGTTCTGGCGGCTCGTTCGTTTCCTGCTGGAGGGGCTGGTGTTCCTGCTGGTCGGGCTCCAACTGCGGGAGGTGCTGCGGGACCTCGACGAGCCGGCCGGCTTCCTCATCCTGGTCACCTTCGTGGTGCTCGCCACCGTCTTCCTGACCCGGTTCATCTGGCTCTTCCCGGCCACCTACCTGGCCCGGTTGGTTCCCCGGGTCCGCCGCCGCGACGCCAGGCCGTCACCGAAGTTTCCGATCGTCATCGGCTGGGCCGGCATGCGGGGCGTGGTGACGCTTGCCGCCGCGTTGGCCCTGCCGCTGACCCTGGCCGAAGACGAGCCGTACCCCCGGGCCCTGTTCATCTGGCTGGCCTTCGCGGTGATCGTGGTCACCCTGGTCGGGCAGGGCGCCACCCTGCCGGTGGTCGCCCGGCGGTTGAAGCTGCCCCAGGACGACCCGGTGCAGGACGCGTTGTCGGCTGCCGGGGTGCAGCAACAGGCCAGCCGGGCCGCCCAGGACCGCCTCGACGCGCTTGCCGACAGCGCCCCCGAGGCGGTGGTGGACCGGTTGCGCCGCGCGCTTGAGGATCGCAACAACCTGGCCTGGGAACGACTGGGTGGCACCGAGCGGGAAACGCCGTCGCAGGCGTACGGTCGGCTACGACAGAAGATGATCGACGCCGAGCGGGATGTCTTCCGGGCCGCCCGGGACGCCGGTCGGATCCCCGAGGAGGTGTTGGTGCGGGCCTATCGTGACCTGGACCTGGAAGAGTCGTTGCTGCGGGAGGTCGAGAAGTGAGCTGTCAGCATCTGGCCGAGACGGATACGGTCGAGCCGCGCACCACCGAGGAGTGCCCCGACTGCGTCGCCATCGGCAACGCCGACTGGGTGCACCTGCGGGCCTGCCTGAGCTGCGGGCACGTCGGTTGCTGCGACTCGTCGCCGTACCAGCACGCGACGAAGCACTTCGAGTCCAGCAGCCACCCGGTGATCCGGTCGGTGCAGCCGGGCGAGACCTGGCGCTGGTGCTACGTCGACGAGGAGATCGGCTGATCGTTGGCCAGGGATGCCTCGGCGCGGTTCGCCAGGGCCCACCGGGTCAGCGGTGGCATGGCCAGTCCGGTGCCGGCGAGGAGCCCGGCCAGGGCCAGCCAGCCGATCGGGCCACCGCCGAGGATCAGCCAGGTCAGCAGCGCCGGTCCCGCCGCGCGGGCCAGGCCGGCGAGCAGTGTGTCGACCCCCTGGTAGGCGCCGATGGCGTCCGGGGCGGCGAGGTCGTAGGCCAGTGCCGCCCCGGCCCCGGCGTGCCACAGGTCGCCGAGCGTGTAGATCGCTGTCGCGCACAGCAGCAGGCCGATCGCCAGCGCGCCGGAGACGAAGCCGGTCGCGGCCCACAGCAGCATCCCGGCCGCGAGCACCAGCCCGGCCCGGCGCATCGTCGCCGCCGCCGGCAGCGCGTCCCGGGCGCCGCCGCTCAGCCGTACCGCGAGCACCACTGTCAGCAGCGTGTTGACCAGCAGCATGACGGAGACCAGCACCGGCGGGGCGTCGGTGCGGGTCACCACCCACAGCGGCAGCAGCAGTGTCAGCGCCACCCAGTGCAGGGAGAGCACGGCTGACGCCCCGGCGACCGCGAGGAAGCGTCCATCGCGCAGGGCACGACCGGGGCCGGGCCGGCGCAGCCGCCGGACCGGCGGATAACCCGGCAGTCGCATGATCAGCGCCGCCGACACCAGATAGGTCGCGGCATTGCCGACCACGAGCAGTCGGTACGCCCACCCGGTGTCCGCCACCAGCGCGAACCCGGCCAGCGCCGCGCCGAGCGCCACACCCAGGTTGGCCACCGCGCGCAGGGTCGCGAAGGCGTGCACCCGCCCCTCCGGCCCGCCGACCGCGGCGACGAGCGCCGCACGCACCGCCAGATTGCCGGAGATCAGCAGCGCGTCCACTGTGGCCACCAGCAGGAAGACCGGGAACGAGCCGACCAGCAGGTACGCCACGGCGACGGCGGCCTGCGCCAACTGGAGGACCGCCCGCAGGTTTCGCGGATCACGCCGGTCGGCCAACCCGCCGAGCGGCACGCTGGCGGTGAGCCCCACCAGGCCGGCGAGCGTGAGCCCCAGCCCGACCCGCGTCGGGCTCAGCCCGACGACCCGAGTGAGATAGAGCGCCGAACCGGTCACCCACAGCCCGGTCCCGACGGTGTTGGCGAGCGTGGCCAGCGACAGGGTACGCAGCCGACCCGGCGGCGGCAGCGGCGACAGAGACCGCCAGTTGCCGCGAAACGCCGCCCGGGTGCCCATCCACCGACCGTAGGGCCGACGTACGCGTCACCGATGCCCCGAGTGCTGCGGCGCCCGTCACAACTGACCGTGCCCGCCTGGCGGTGCTCGCGGGGGGTGAGCGATAGACCCCAGCGAACGCACGCATCCGTTAGGTGTGGTCCCTTCAGGCTGGCAGGGGGACTGCAACCCATTCCGGATGGTCGTCCCATCGAATCCATATCTCGTTCGGCTTCGGTGCTCCGTAGGCGGGGATCAGAAGAAGCTCCATGGAGGCCAGCGGTGGCACCGTGTCGGCCCGAGTGTCGCCCCTCACCGCGCACCTAATCCGGGACTCGTCGATTTCTACGTTGCGTGCTGTCTCAGAGCCAAGGTTTCTTAGCAAGTAACGATTTTTTGGTTTGAACTCGACCCACCAGGCGACGTAGCCCGGGTTGGGGGAGGTCAGTGCCTCGCGCGTAGCGTCCGTGTCGACGGGGAGATGGGACTTTGCCGCTTGTTCTTTGGCTGCCTCGAACGCGGATTCGGCTAGTTCTACCTGGCGTTCGGCAGCAGCGGCCTGTCTAACCGCAGCCTGGGCTGAGATCTCGGAAGCCGAAGCTGAGGTCTTGGCGTGCTTCAAGGCTCTCCACGCAACGCCGCCTGCCCCTACTGACACGACGAGAGCAGCCCAGGCTGGCGCGTCCCCCCACTCCACGGTCACGGAATCAAGTATGGGGGAAGGGTCCAGGCGACGCGTGGCGCACCCGCACGGCATCGGCACGGCCGTCCACTCGGAGCGGTCTTCCGACCTGAGCCATAGCTCGGACATCGTGTCGTCCCCAGCCATAGACGCAGCCCAGAACCTTACCTTCTGGTCAGGCTCGAAAGCACTTTGCTCATGGTCTAGCTCAACAAACTTGGTGTGCGGGAGGTGCAAGTCCACTTCCTCGGAGCCCGTGTACCGCCGGGCCGCTTTCGCCTCTCTGAGGCGATTTGAGAGCCATTCGCGTTGGCCTAGCGTCGCATCGGTCAGGTACTCTTGCCGAGTCCCGCCGCCGGTTGCAACCAGCGGCGGGGTACAGGGCTGACTTCTGCATATTTGCTAATGCTAAAAAAGCAGCAGGAAGCCCTGGGGTAGGAGTCGCCGACTGGCTCCTTCCTACCTACCTACCTACCTAATCTTGTTCCTCAGTTTTCCGAGATAGTTGAAGCGAAACATCGGGTGCCTCCCTAGGCGCTCAATCAGAACTGAGATTCTGCTCAGTCGGTGCAGGAACTCAGCTTCACCAGTCGCGTACTGGTCGAGCTGAGCCCTGCCTGGCCTCACTCGACCCTTCCAGAGTGAGGAGAGACGGGCAGTGTGGCAGTCGATCGTTGAGCAGGTGTTGGCCGCCGGACCCTGGGCGCTCGTAGCCCTCGCGGGGGTCCTCGTAATCGGAAAAGTCCTGGTGGCGCATATCGCCATCCCTGGGACAGAATCCAAAGACCGCGCAGTGATCCTCAGGGCAATAGCGGAGATGTTTCGCTGGTGGCGGCGCAGGTAGCTGTCGGACGTTGCGATCGCCGGGTGCGGTGACCATCAGTGACCGCACCCGGCACCCTCGCTCACGCGTTGAACTTGCCAGCCTTGATTCCTTGGACGAAGTCAACCCATTGCCCCGCGCTGAACGCTAGCGCCGGTCCCGGCCGGTCCTTGGAGTCCCGCACCTGCGCGGTGTGGTCCGTGTACCGAGCCTCGACGCACGCCCCGTTGCCGCCGCTGCGGGTGCTGGTGCGCCAGTGGTTATCGAGCGCCTTCATGGCGTCTCCTTGTCACGAAGTTTCTTGATCAATGTGGTTGACGCCGTAGGTGACAGTGCGGCTGCCCGTAGGTTGCTGAACACCCGTGCACACCTCTCGACGTCCTCGCCCTCAGCGTAGAGGTCACCGGTCAGTCCCTCGATGTAGACCACTCCGGGCCCTTCCGCAAAGCCAAGAATATGGAAGCTGGACACCATCGACGCGTAAGCGCCCTCGCGAAACGGGATGACCTGGACGGTGACGTTCCAGCGCTTCTGGGCTTCGAGCAAGGTCGTGAGCTGTTCGGCCATGACCTCCGGTCCACCGATCTGGCGGTGTAGTACCGCCTCGTCGATGACCGCAACGAGCTTCAATTGGCCATCGGTCAGCAGCTTCTGTCGTTCCGTCCGTGCGGCGACTCGCTGGGCCACACCATCCGGGGTCGGTTGCGAGGCGTCGGCGCTGATGATCGCTCGGGCGTACTCGGCGGTCTGGAGTAGGCCGGGTACCACAAGCGTCTCGAAGTTGAGGATCTCGGACGCTGCGGATTCCAGGCCGATGTACTGGCGGTAGGAGTTCGGCAGGTCGCCGTACTTGGCCCACCAGCCGCGCTGCTTGCCGCTGCGGGCCATGGACAACAACGTCTCTCGCAGTTCGGCATCGGCGACGCCGTACAGGTCGAGCAACGCGTTGAGTGCTGGACCCTTCAAGCCGACGCGACCCTGCTCGATCCGGCGCAAGGTGCTCGGTGAAACTTCGATCAACGCGGCGGCTTGCTCGACAGTGACGCCTGCCTCCTCGCGTGCTCGCTTGAGCTGTGCGCCGAGTTGGAATCGCAGGAACGTCGGGCTCTCCATGAGCGCCATGATGCCTCGCCTCTCTCGCGTTCGTGCGACCACACGCCGTGCGCCATTCGCAACCGTAGGTCATTGACCCCGCATATCTGCGCGCGCAAAATGGTGGCGTGAGAAACGTCACGCAAATGCGAGGGAGCGAACATGTCCGGGCGCGTGTCCTACGGCGACTACCTTGCGGCAGTGGCGATGACCCTGGCTCGCAGGCACAGGCCGGTGTGGTCGTGGATCAAGTGGCGGAACGTCTGCAAGTGCGGGAACGAGCTGCCGTGCCGGACGAGACACAAGATCCCGATCAACCGGGGCCACTGGCCGGGTGAGAGCCAGTGACCACGCACGCGCCGGTCCTCCCGCTGTGGCTGTGCGAGGGATGCGACCGGCCCTGGCCCTGTGCCACGCGCCGCGCGGAGCTGCTGGCCGAACGCGAGCGGGTGCCGCTGGCGTACTACCTGAGCCTGTGCCTGATCTCTGCCGCACAGGACATGGGCTGGGCTCCGGTCGATGTGCTCCGACGCAGGTTCATCGGTTGGCTGTCGTGAAGGCGGGAGACGTCGTGTTCGTCGGCCCGGACTGCTCGGTGCAGTTCACCGGAGACCGGGCGCTGTTGATGCGGGTGATGTCTATCGGCGAGGACGACCCCTACAACGGGTGGGTGTGGATCGCGGGGTACGTGCTCGACGCACGGGGGATGGCCACGGCCAAGCGTGAGCTGTACGTGATCGAGTCCGGGCTGCGTTCCGCCCCGGCACCCGCGGCGATCGGAAAACCGGGGCGCAAGGAGCGCGTCAGTCGGCGCGTACGGGCCTAACAGCGTGTTTGAGAAGTCTTTAGGTTGAGGACGTGGGGCTCGAAGGCATCCTTGTCGGGCCTCAACCCACCCGCTCGTCGCCCAGCAGGTCAGTCGCCTGTTCCAGGGTGGCCGCGAATTCGTCTGGCGGGATTCTGGCGACGAAGACCTTGCCCACGTCTTCGGGGAAGGGGTGGTCGGCTCGCCGGAACGCGAAGACGATCACCAGGTGATCGTCGAGGTAGGCGTAGCACGATACGTTGTCGACGATCTCGCTCCACTGCAGAAACCAGTACCGCTCACGGAAGTCTGTCTCGTCGGCCTCAAACTGCCGGAAGATCTCCTCCGGTGACCGTTCGCGAGAGGGGCGGGGTCGAATCGCGCGCTGGCGTACCTCCGCTGCCGCAGTCTGCATGGAATGGCAGAGGGACGGTACGTAGGCCACGTTGTCATGGGTCGTCAGTTTCTTGCCTGCCGCCCACAGGTCGACGACGCGCAGGTTGGGAGACAGGATCTCGCCGACCTCGACGGCGAAGGTGTCCCGAGTGCCGAATCTCCCTGTCATCAGCCCAGCAGGCTAGCAGCCGGCCGGTGACGCGGCTGCTGACGGCGTGATGCCGAAGGGATCACGCCGTGATCTCGTCGAGGGCCCAAGCCTCGTTGACGCCGTGCCGCCGTCGGCCTTCGCCGTGGGGCTCGCACGGCCCTTCGACCTCGCTGGTCAGGTGCGGTGGAGCTTCCCCGTCACCGGATACCGGCGGAGGTCACGTTCGCCGGTGGTACTCGTTGCGGCGGGGGATCTGGTCGGGGTCGAGCCAGGCGGGCGGGATGAATTCGGGGTGACCGTCGCCGCCGAGCCGGACGGCCCAGTCGCCGCGGTGGACGTGCCGGTGGTGGTGGCCGCAGAGCAGCACCGAGTTGGCCAGGCTGGTGTCACCTCCGTCGGCCCAGTGCCGGATGTGGTGGGCGTCGCACCAGCGTGGCGGGCGGTCGCAGCCGGGGAAGGCGCAGCCGCGGTCGCGCAGGACCAGGGCGCGTCGGAGCGGCCCGGTGACGAGGCGGCGTTGTCGACCCACGTCCAGTGCCTGACCGGCACTGCCGAGGACAGCGGGCAGGATCGCCGCGTCGCAGGCGAGACGGCGGACCGTCTCCGGAGTGAGCCGGAGGCCGGTGTCCAGGGCTCCCACGTCGAGCTGCCGGCCCAGCGCGTCGAAGCTGGTGGTGACCACGAGTTGGGCGGGGTCCCCGCCGTGCTCGGGCAACTCGCCGGTGCGCAGGGTGAGACGACAGAGGTCGGCGAGCGCGTCGTGGCGGCGTTGGCCCGGGCTGCGCGAATCGTCCGGGCCTGATGGTGCCGTCAACGGGTCGATCGCCGCGCGGAGCAGGCCGGCGGTCTCGGCGTCCAGGGTGCCGCTCAACCGCAGGCGGCCATCCGACAGCTCGGACAGGGTGACATGACGATCACGGGCGGATCGGCGGGCCTCCGCCTCCAGAGCCGCCCGGGCGGCAGCTTCGGCGACCTCCGGGGCGACGTGGTCGAGGATGCGGGTGCCGAGCTTGCGCAGCAGGGTCGGCTCGAACTGCCCGGCCCACTCGACCAGCACACCGACCGCCCTGTCGGCGGCCTCGGCGCCGGCGGCGGCGTGCACGGTGTCGACCGTCGCGGCGATGACCCGGGCCTGCTCCACACTGATGGCCCCGCTGGCCAGGGCTGCCCGCACCCCCGGTGCTCCGGTGTCCAGCGCGCCGGCGAGGTCGACAAGTCGGCGGGCGGCGGGGACCGTGAGCCGTAGCCGGTCGCGCAGCCAGACCGCCGTCGAGGACGCGCCCTGCGCCACCGCCGTGCCCCGGCCGTCCAGCTCACGCAGCAGGGTCAGTTGGACGGCCGCCAGACGGCGCTCAAGCCGGTGCGCCGCGTCGAGAGCCGCGACGAGGTCGGGCTCGGTGAGAGCCCAGGCCGGGGCGTCGGCGCAGGCGGCGACCGCCGCCTCCGCCTGCGCCAACTCCTCCAACATGGACCGAGAATAGAACAGGTGTACGACAACTTCGGCGACCTGCGCGGGGCGGCTATTCGTGCTTGCCGACCTTGAGCGCGTTCCGCGCCCACGTCAGCATCTCGCACCCGTCGTCCTGGCACTGCGCGCAGCGGCTCGACGGCTTGCGATGCTGGTTGATCACCCGTTTCGCGGTCCAGATCACCAGTGCTGGCGTCACGGGCCCGTCGTCCATGGGCACGGCTCCACCTCCGAAGACAGGTAGGTATCGACCGCACGGCGCGAGACGCAGACCCGGACGCACGATGAGATGGCCCGAGCCCCGGCGGGGTCCGGGCCGCCGCCGCCAACCACGTCGACGATGGAGGCGGGCGTCAGGGCCCGCCGCCGGAGTCGCTGGCGATGCCACTGTTGCAGGCCAGGTTGTCGTTGCCGCCGTAGCCCTTGCCGCGCGTGGTGTCCCGGCGCTGGCGGTGCTGTTGGTGCCCGCTCTGCCGGATGGCCTGGCGGGCTCGGCGCATCGTCTCGTCGGCGCCGGCCGGGGCGCGGCGCCTGCGCCGCCCGACGGCCAGCAGCGCCGCCACCAGGAGCCCGGCGAGCAGCAGGGCGGCCACCGCGACCAGGATCCACACTCGTCCATCCATGCTCGCGATGGTAGGTATGCGGATCCAGCCGAGCTGGTGGCCGCCCGAGGGAGGGCGGCCACCAGCCGGGCGTGCTCAGGACAGCGAGCAGGGCTTGCCGTTGACGGTGACCAGGCCCGGGTTCGGGTTGGCGCCGCCGGAGGTGGTGGCGTTGAAGCCGAACGTCACAGTGGCGCCGGGATTGATCCTGGCGTTGTGCGACTCGTTCTTGGCGGTGACCGTCGCACCCGACTGGGTGACCTTCGCCAGCCACGCCTCGCGTACCCGCTGGCCGCCGGTGAACGCGAAGCGCACGTTCCAGCCGTTGACGGCCGTGGCGCCGGTGTTGCGGATGGTCAGCTGGGCGGTGAAGCCGGTGCCGCCCTGCCAGGTGCCGTAGTTGCTGTAGCCCACCGAGCAGGTGACGGCCGGCACCGCGCCGGCGTCACCCTGGTCGGCCAGGAACGAGGAGATCCAGGTCAGCGCCGAGTTCCAGTTGATCGCCACCTCGTTCGTCGAGTACGAGTTGATGTCGTCGACGTAGCAGAACTGGGGCTTGCAGCCGGCGAGCAGTTTGGCCACGAACGGGTCCTGTAGGGCGGCGTTCGCGCCACCGGCGAGGGAGCCGGCGGGCGGTCGGGGCAGGTTCGGGTCGAGCTGGTGGCCGAAGATCCGGCTGTGCTGGTTCTGTGCGGCGTGCTCGCCCCACCCGGTGACGTAGGAGATGTTCAGGGCGTTGCGGCCGAAGATGTAGTCCATCGCCTGCACGGCGCCGTCGCGGTACTTGGCATCGCGGGTCAGGTCGAAGGCGGTGGCCAGGACGATGGCGTTGTTGATGATGCTGCTGTTGCCGCCCCAGAAGTAGCTCTCGGCGTCACCGGGCATCGGCAGCCCGTACGCCTGCCGGCGCAGCTCGGCGAGGTACGCGTCGGCCGCGGTCGTGACCGAGGCGCGGACCCGGGTGAGGTCTGCGGTGGGCAGCCCGTTCGGCACGGTGGCCAGGTCGAGGCGTCCCAGCGCGGCCACGCTCTGCCAGCCGAAGCCGCGCGGTTCGAACACGTTTCCGGTGTGGTGCGGCGACGCGGTCAGGTCGGTCAGGTAGTTCTGCGCGCCGGTGCTGAGGTACAGCTCGGCCGCCGCCCAGTAGAACTCGTCGGTGACGTTGCTGTCGTCGTACGCGCCGCCGCCGGTGCCGTCGGTCGGGCTGGCGTACACCGCGGGGTGGGCCTTGGCCGCGGCGTAGGCCGTGGTCGCGGCGGTGCCGCAGCGGGCCGCGAACGCCGCGTCGTAGGGGGCGAAGAGCCGCGCGCACTGGGCGGCGGTGGCGGCCAGGTTGAGGGTGGCCGCGGTCGACGGCGGGTGCAGCTCACGCGGCTGCGGGTCGTCCTGCGGTGCGAGCGGCAGCCCGGTCCAGTTCTGGTCGTGGATCTTGTGGTGGACCATGCCAGCGAGGGGCTTGCCGGCCGGTACCTGCATGCTCAGCAGGAACTCCAGCTCCCAGCGGGCCTCGTCGAGGATGTCCGGCACGCCGTTGTCGCGTTCGGGCACCCGCAGCGTGCTGTCGGCGAGCTCGGCGCCACCGTCGGCGGTCGCCGCGGTCTTGGTGCGCTCAAAGGTGTTCAACAGTTGGTAGGTGGCGATGCCGCCGTTGACCACGTACTTGCCGTGGTCACCGGCGTCGTACCAGCCGCCGCGCACGTCCAGCGAGTAGTCGCAGACGCCCGGCTGGCAGGGCACGTTCGTGTCGCCCTTGTTGGGCGCCACGTCGAGGTGCCCGGCGGGGCGGGCGTACTCGTCGCCGATCAGGTCCCCGTCGATGGCGATGCCGCTGCGCTGGGCGTAGAAGAACTGCAGCGAGTCGGAGCGCAGTTGGTCGTAGAGGGCGCCGGAGATGTCGAACGGGTGACTGGTCTCGCCGTCGACGGTGAGCGTCAGTCCGCTGCCGGGGGTGCGGTAGCTGGAGAAGTCGACGGACTGCACGTTCTGCCCGGAGGCGGCGTCGACACCGCGTGCGGTGGTGGTGCCACTGGCCACGACGGCGCCGGCTGCGCTGCGCAGCTGCCAGGGCAGCGGGTCGGTGGCCTCGGTGACGACAGTGGCGTTCTTCGGGCCGCCGGGCAGGTAGCCGACCTGGTTGACGCGCACCCGCGGACCGGTGTCCGGCACGTACGGCGCGGGCGGTTCGCCGCCGCGCAGCGAGACGTCGTCGAGGCAGATGGTCTGCGTCTGGGCGGAGCCGCCGACCTGGAAGATCAGTTGGGCGCCGGGGTTGGTCTCCGGGACGGTGAAGGTCTGCTCGACCCGCTGGGCGGTGCCGGTGGCGGTGGCGTCCACGGCCGCGTACGTGGTGTACGGGGCGCTGCCGAGTTGCAGCACGGCCTTGACGGCGGCGCCGGGGGTGGCGGAGACGTCGAAGCCGAGGGTGTATTCGGCGCCCGCGATCAGGGGCACCCCGTCCTGGCCGATGCCGGCGTCCCAGGGGTTGGCCAGCCCGCCCGCCACTGTGGTGCAGAGCCGGCCGTCGGTGACCGCGAGTGGGCCGGTGCCGAAGGAGAACCAGGGGCTCACCCCCTCGCTGAAGTCGCCGTTGTCGATCTGCTCGGGGGCATCCGGTGGTGGCTCGGCGTAAGCCGCGCCGGCGCCCGCTCCGGTGAGGGCCAGGGTGGTCGCCGCGGCCAACAGGAGGCGGCGTCGGGATCTCGTCACGGGGAGTCCTTCCGGACGGGTGGGGGACGGTGGTGATGGTGGAAACCTGGGAGCGCTCCCAGGTATCGGCTCGATGTTTCCAGCGGCGACACCCCGTGTCAATTGATCTGACTGGATGGGTTCTGGCGCGCGACGAGGGCGACCACCGCGTCCGGCGCGGCCCGGGGCGCCGGCGCGCGGACGTGAGATTGGCCGCGCCACGCGCCGTCGTCCTGATCTCCTAGAGACAACTGCGCCCTTCGCCTGGCAGGCTGCCTCCCATGACCCTGAAGCTGCGTTCGGTGGGAACGAGCGACCGTGGGCTGATCCGCAGCGGAAACCAGGACGCCCTGCACGCCGGCAACTGGCTCGTCGCCGTCGCCGACGGCATGGGCGGGATGGCCGCCGGCGACCTGGCCAGCGCCCTCACCGTCGGCGCGCTGGCCCCGCTGGACGTGGAGACCCCCGAGGACGCCCTGGTGGCCGCACTCGAAGGTGGCATCGCGTTGGCCACCTCCCGGATCCGGCAGGCGGTCGTCGAGGATCCCGAGCGCCAGGGGATGGGCACCACACTCACCGCCCTGCTCTTCGCCCGGACCGGCAGCTGCCTGGCCCTCGCGCACGTCGGCGACTCCCGGGCCTACCTGTTCCGCGAGGGCGTGCTCAAGCAGGTCACCCGGGACGACACGTTCGTCCAGATGCTGGTGGACCAGGGAGTGATCACCGCGGACCAGGCGAGCAGCCATCCGCGCCGCGCCGTCGTCACCCAGGCCCTGCAGGGTGACGAGGTCAACCCGTCGTACTCCACGATGGTGCCCCGGGTTGGCGACCGCTGGCTGCTGTGCAGCGACGGCCTCTCCAACGTCGTCCGCCCGGACACCCTCACCGAGGTGCTCAGGGAATATCCCGATCGCGGCGCCTGCACGGGCAAGTTGATCGATCTGGCCCTGCACGCCGGCGCACCGGACAACGTGAGTGTCGTGGTGGCCGACGTCCTGGAGGAGTAGGGGCGCGGCTCAGCGTCGACGAGGCGCCGCGCGTCGGGTGGGTGTCGCCGTCCGCGGATCCTCCGGCCACGGGTGCCGGGGATAACGCCCGCGCAACTCGGCGCGCACCTGCGGGTAGCCGGTACGCCAGAACGACTCCAGGTCGGCGGTGACCGCCACCGGCCGGCCCGCGGGGGAGAGCAGGTGCAGCAGCACCGGGGTCCGCCCGGCTCCGACGCGGGGAGCCGCCGACCAGCCGAACGTCTCCTGCAGCTTCACGGCGAGCACCGGCGCGGCCGGATCGGTGTAGTCCACCCGCACCCGGGAACCACTCGGCACCTCGATCCGCTCCGGGGCCAGCTCGTCCAGGCGGGCGGCCTGTGCCCAGGGCAGCAGCCGGCGCAGCGCCGACGCCACGTCCACCCGCGCCAGGTCGGCCCGACGCCGGGCCGCCGCCAGCTCGGGACCCAACCAGGTCGCGGCGGCGTCGAGCAACGCCTCGTCGCCGACGTCCGGCCACGGGGCGCCCAGGTGGTGCCGGAGGAACCCGAGGCGCTCCCGCAGCGCCCGCGCCGCCGGCGTCCAGGTCAGCAGCCCCAGCCCCTCCTGACGGAGACCGGTCAGCACGGCCGCGGCCACCTCCGCCCGCTCCGGCCGGTCCAGCCGCCGCTGGAGCAGCTCGATCGCGCCCAGCCGGGTCACCTCCCGGGCCACCACGTCGCCGTCGGACCAGCCGATCTCGCGACTCGTGCGCAGCAGCGGGCCGGCCGCCTCCCGGGCCGTCGCCTCGTCCACCGGCGAGGCCCGCCGGATCCGGGCCGACGGCGCGCCGGGGGTGCGGTCCGCGACGGCCACCGCCAGCCAGTCGGACCCGGCCAGCCCCGACCCGGCCATCAGCTCCGCGGCGGTCCCGCCGGTCATCAGGTACGCCGATCCGCCCGGCCGCCGCACCCGGGCCAACCGCTCCGGGTACGCCAGACCGACGAGCAGCCCGGCGGCGAGATCGTCGCTCAGCCCGCCCGTGCCGCGGGCGGCGGTTGGGGCGCCGGAGGGCAACGCGGCGCGCAGCCGGCGTACCTCGGTGCGCCAGCGGGCGGTCGCACCCGCGTCGACGCCGGCGCGCAGCCGACGCCAGCCGGCGACCAGGTCGTCGCCGGGGCCGGCCACGCTCTCCTCGGCGAGCAGGGCGACCACCTCGGCCGCCCGGTCGGCGCCCACCCGCCAGGCGCCGTCGAGCAACGCCCGGGCCAGTCGTGGGTGCGCGCCGGCGGCGGCGATCGCCCGCCCGCGCGCGGTGATCCGTCCGTCGGCGTCGACCGCGCCCAGCGTGTGCAGAGTGTCCCGGGCGACCGTCAGCGCGGCAGCCGGCGGCGCGTCGGGAAGCGCCAGCCCGACGCCGTCCGGTCGGCCCCAGGCGGCCAGCTCCAGCGCGAAGCCGGTCAGGTCGGCGGTCGCGATCTCCGGCTCGGCGCGGGCGGGCAGCCGTTCGTGGGTCGCCGCGGACCAGCAGCGGTAGACGTACCCGGGGGCCTCCCGGCCGGCCCGACCGGCCCGCTGGGTGGCGGCGGCCCGGGAGACGGGCACGGTGACGAGCGCGCCCAACCCGCGGGCCAGGTCGATGCGGGGCACCCGGGACAGCCCGGCGTCCACCACCACCCGTACGCCCGGCACGGTCAGGCTGGTCTCGGCCAGCGCGGTGGACAGCACGACCCGGCGTCGATCGGCGGGGCGCAGGGCCGCGTCCTGCTCGGTGCCCCGTTGTCGACCGTGCAGCGGCAGCAGCGCGACGGTGTCCCGCAGGTCGGCGAGCCGGCCGCTGACCGCCGCTATCTCGCCGGCGCCGGGCAGGAAGACCAGCACGTCACCGGTACGTTCGCGCAGCGCCCGCCGGACGGTGGCGGCCACGTGGTCGAGCAGGGCCCGATCCACCGGCCCGGCCCCGGACGCGACGATCGGGCGCGCCGGCGGTGCCCAGATCCGCTCAACCGGGTGCAGCGCCGAGTCGGCCCGTACCACCGGGGCCGGGGCGGACCCGCCGAGCAGCGCGGCGAAGCGGTCGGTGTCCGGAGTCGCCGACATCGCCAGCAGCCACAGATCCGGCCGGAGGGCGGCCCGCGCCTCCACCGTGAAGGCCAGCGCCAGGTCGGCGTCGAGTTGCCGCTCGTGGCACTCGTCGAGCAGCACCGCGCCCGTGCCGGGCAGCTCCGGGTCGTGGTGCAGCCGGCGGACCAGCAGGCCGGTGGTGACCACCTCCACCCGGGTCGCGGCGCTGACCCGACGCTCGCCGCGCACCGCGTAGCCGACCCGGTCGCCGACCCGTTCACCCAGCAACTCGGCCATCCGTCGGGCGGCGGCGCGCGCGGCCACCCGACGGGGTTGCGCGATCACCACCCGACCGCTGACCCGGTCGGCCACGGCAAGCGGCGCGAGGGTGGTCTTGCCGGTGCCCGGCGGGGCGACCAGGACGCCGGCCCCGGCCGCGTCGAGCGCCGCGACAAGCGCCGGCAGCACCGGGCGTACCGGCAGGTCCAGGGTTACGTCGGAGAGCACGGCCCAGTCTTGCACCGGCGTGGGCGCCTCAGGGGCGGCGGACCTCGCCGACGCCGAGCACGAAGGCCCGCCAGGCCACCGGGTCGAAGGCGAGCGCGGGGCCGGAGCGGTCCTTGCTGTCCCGCACGGCGACCCGGCCATCGGCTGTCGCGACCTCCACGCAGTTGCCGTTGCCGCTGCTGCGCGAGCTGGTGCGCCAGTCCGCCCGGGTCAGGTCGTGCGCCGTCATCCGTGGTACCTCTCGTCTGGTCGGCGTGCCGCAGAAGCGGTCACGCAAAGTAACGAGAAGCCTGCTCCAAGCGGATCAACGACGCCGCCGGATCGAGCGCCAGGCGGCACAGCTCCTCGTGCAGAAGGCTATACCGCAGCACCTCGCCGACATCCTCCAACGCCAGTCCCATCGATAGGTTATCCAGGTAAACCACGGACGCGTCGGCGGTGTCGGCGAAGTTGAGGAGCACGTACGGGGTGCTCATCGCGGGATGCCCGCCGGCCACGAACGGAAGTACCTGAAGTATCACGTTGGGTAATTGCGCGACGCGACTCATGTGGGCCAGTTGCTCGGCCATCACCGCGGCGCCGCCCACCGGTCGCAGCAACACCGCCTCGTTGAGCACCACCGACAGGTGGACCGGATCCTCGCGGCGCAGCACCTCCTGCCGACGCAGTCGGGCGGCGACCTTGCGCTCCAGGCCGTCCTCGCCGGCGGTGCGCCGGTAGATCTCCCGGGCGTACGCCTCGGTCTGCAACAGTCCGGGCACCGACTCGGCCTCGTACGTGCGCAGCGCCGCGGCCTCCGCCTCCAACCCGACGTAGAACTCGAACCACTCGGGCAGGACGTCGCTGTAGCTCTGCCACCATCCGCGTTGCTGCGCCCCCCGGGCGATCTCGATGAGCGCCTCGGCGTCCGCGCCGGTCACCTGGTAGAGCGCGAGGGCCGCCCGGACGTCGCGGGGCTTGATGCCGATCAGCGCGTTCTCGATGCGGGAGAGGTTGCTCTTCGACATGTCGAGCTGGCGGGCGGCCACATCGAGGGTCATGCCCGCGCGTTCCCGGAGTTGGCGAAGCTCCCTGGCGATGCGTCGACGGCGCACGGTGGGGCTGGCGGCGGGTCGGCCGGTGGGGGTGGCGGTCACCGTCCGAGTCTGCCACGCCAAGATCCGCAGGTCGCGCCAGCACGGAGTGCAACTTTCAAATCTGGGAGTTGCGTTGCAGTAGCGGTCGGTGCATCCTTTCCCGGTCGCGATCACTGTGGACACACCTGTGCGGGAGGGCCGTTGCTCATCGCCGACGAGTTCTTTCTGGTCGCCCACAACGACAGCCGGGGCAAGGCCAAACTGCACGCGACGGCGACCGGGCTCGGACTGGCCGGCGGGCTGCTCGGCGAGCTGCTCATCTACGGACACATCCACATCGAGGCCGGACGGGTCACCGTCATCGACCGGCGTCCACCGGCCGACGCGCTCGCGCACACCGTGCTCGACCAGCTCATCGGCGAGTCCCAGCACCAGGAACTGCGCACCTGGCTCAGTTTCCTGGCGCAGAGCGCGACGACCTCGGTGGGGGAGCGGCTGGCCCGCGCCGGGGTGCTGCGCCGCCAGGAGAGCCGCCGGCTGCTGCGCACCTCGGTCAGTTACCTGCCGATCGACCTGAACGCGGTGGCCTGGCCGGCCACCCGGCTGCGGGCTCTGCTGGACCGGCCGGACCCGCCGAGCGTGCCGGACGCCCTGCTGCTCGGCCTCGTCGTGGCCGCGGGGCTGACCCGCGAGGTGCTGTGGAGCGCGGGCCCCCGCGCGCACCACCGGCTGAACGTCCTCATCCCCGCGCTGCCGGCCCCGCTGAAGGAACTCGTCGGGCACACCGAAGCCGCCGTCGGCGCCGCCGTGCTGCGCGGCATCCCCTGATTCCCCGGTAACCCCCTACCCCTCCCCTCGACGACCGGAGTAGTCGTATGCCCCCGACATCGACAGTCGACAGACCCAGCAACGTCTCCGAAGCCCTGGCCCGAGGCCGTCTCGGCATCCCCTCGGTGATCTTCTTCGTGCTCTCCGCCGCCGCGCCGCTGACCGTGGTGGCAGGCGTCGTCACCACCGGCTACGGCGTGGTCGGGGTGACCGGCATCCCGCTGGCCTTCCTGCTTGTCGCCGCGGTGCTCGCCCTGTTCTCGGTGGGTTACGTGGCGATGTCGCGGCGGGTGGAGAACGCCGGGGCCTTCTACGCCTACATCTCCCGTGGACTGGGCCGGCCTGCCGGCGTCGGCGCCGCCTGGGTCGCGCTCATCGCGTACAACGCGCTCCAGGTCGGGCTGTACG
Organism: Micromonospora sp. DT231; assembly: GCF_049847025.1. NCBI lineage: Bacteria > Bacillati > Actinomycetota > Actinomycetes > Micromonosporales > Micromonosporaceae > Micromonospora > Micromonospora sp. DT231. The sequence goes on from NZ_JBNCNO010000003.1 coordinate 453,951, forward strand.
GCACCATCGGTGTGGCGGCCGAGCCGGTGCTGGACCGGATCTTCGGCGGGCACCCGCACTGGGCCGTCGTGGCCCTGGTGGCGTGGGCGTTGGTCGGTCTGCTCGGTCTGCTCCGGGTGGACATCAACGGTCTGGTCCTGGCCGCGCTGCTGGTCGCCGAGGTCGTCGTGATCCTCGTCTTCGACCTGGGGCAGCTCGGCAACCCGGCCGGCGGTGAGGTCAGCTTCGCCACGTTCTCGCCGGACAACCTTTTCGTGCCGGGCGTCGGAGCGGTGCTGGTGCTCGCCATCCTCGGTTTCGTCGGCTTCGAGTCGGCGGTGGTCTTCAGCGAGGAGAGCAAGGACCCGAAGCGGACGGTGCCACTCGCCACCTACCTGTCGGTGGTGATCATCGCCGGGCTGTACGCGCTGTCGGCGTGGACCATGACCGTCGCCGTCGGGCCGGACCAGATCGTCGCCGCGGCCAACGAGCAGAGCGTCACGCTGATCTTCAACCTGGCCGGCGCACACCTCGGCGACACCGCCGTCACCATCGGGCAGGTGCTCTTCCTGACCTCGGTGCTCGCCGCGATGATCTCGTTTCACAACACCACGGCCCGCTACACGTTCGCGCTCGGTCGGGAGCGGGTGCTGCCGGCGGTGTTCGGGCAGACCTCGACCCGCAGCGGGGCGCCGCGCGCGGCCTCGCTGGCGCAGAGCGTCCTCGGCCTCGTGGTCATCCTGCTCTACGCGATCAACGGCTGGGACCCGGTGGTCAAGCTGTTCTTCTGGGGCGGCACCACAGGCGGGTTCGGCGTCCTGCTGTTGATCGCCACCACCTCGGTGGCGGTGATCGGCTACTTCGCCCGCTCCGGCGGCGACGAGAACCTCTGGCGGCGAGCCATCGCTCCCGGCCTGGCCACCATCGCGCTCTTCGTGATCATCTGGTTGGCCGTGTCGAACTTCGCCAACCTGCTCGGTGTCGCGCCGGACTCCACCCTGCGCTGGGCGTTGCCCGCCGTATACCCGGTGGCGGCGCTGCTGGGCATCGGCTGGGCGCTGGTGCTGCGTGACAACCGTCCGGACACGTACGCCCGGATCGGCCTCGGCGCGGCGAGCGCCGCCGTCAAGCCGGAGACGCCGGCCCAGGTGGAGGTGACCCGGTGAGCGTGACCATCGAGCAGCTCGGACCCGAGGAGACCACCCTGGTGGCCAACCGGATCGCCGAGGCGTTCGTCGCCCTGCGGGTGACGTCCTGGCTGGTGCCCGACCCGAGCAAGCGGGAGGCCGTGCTGGCCGGAGACTTCGAGATTCTGGTCGGCCACGCGATGCGGCACGGCATGGTCCACGCCACCGCGGACCGGGCCTCGGTCGCGGTCTGGTTTCGGTCGGTGGGTGAGCCGGCTCCGCCGCCGGTGGACTACGACGCCCGACTGGCCGCCGCGTGCGGCGAGTGGACCGACCGGTTCCAGCACCTCGACGAGCTGTTCGCGGCGAACCACCCGCACCCGGACCACCACCACCTGGCCTTCCTGGCGACGCAACCGGGCCGGCAGGGTCAGGGGCTGGGCAGCGCGTTGATGCGACACCACCACGCCTGGCTGGACGCCAACGGGATGCCCGCGTACGTCGAGGCGAGCAGCCCGCGCAGCCGGGACCTGTACGCGAAGCACGGCTATCTGGCCGGCGAGCCGTTCCGGGTGCCCGACGGCACCCCGTTCTGGCCGATGTGGCGGCAGCCGGCCGACCGCTGACCCGGCGCGGGCCGGCGGTGGTCGGGGAGCCTTCCCCGCACGGCACGTGAGCGGGACGAACGGGGGTACGACGGTGGGCCGGGTCTGTCGACCCGGCCCACCGTCGTGATCTGGCTCAGTACGTGCGTGATCTGGCTCAGTACGTGCCGTCGAGCTGGCCGCGCAGCTTGGTCAGCGCCCGGGTCAGCAGCCGCGAGACGTGCATCTGCGAGACACCGATCTGGTCGGCGATCTGCGACTGGGTCAGGTTGCCGTAGAAGCGCAGCGTGAGGATCTTCTGCTCGCGCTCGTCGAGGGTGGCCAGCGCCGGGCCGAGGGCGACCCGCAGCTCCGCCAGCTCGAACTCGCCGTCCTCGCCGCCGAGCATGTCGCCCAGCTCGGTGGCGCGCTCGCCGTCGCCGGTCGGGGTGGACAGCGACACCGCGTTGTAGGCGCGGGCGCCTTCCAGGCCCTCCAGCACCTCTTCCTCGGTGAGCTTGAGGTGGGCGGCGATGTCGGCGACCGTCGGCGAACGGCCGAGGGTCTGCAGGAGCGAGCTGTTGGCGTCGGAGATGGCCAGCCGCAGCTCCTGGAGCCGGCGGGGCACCCGGATGTCCCAGGTGCGGTCGCGGAAGTGCCGCTTGAGCTCGCCGATGATGGTGGGGATCGCGTACCCGGCGAAGTCGACACCGCGGGACGGGTCGAACTTGTCGATGGCCTTGATCAGGCCGACCGCGGCGGTCTGGGCCAGGTCGTCGGTCGGCTCGCCACGGCCGCTGTAACGGTGGGCCAGGTGGTTGGCCAGCGGCAGCCAGGCCTCGATGGCCCGGTCCCGCAGCGCGGCACGCGACGGGTGGTTGGTGGGCAGCGCCGCCATGGCGTTGAGCAGGTCGGCGGCGCTGTCGGTGAGTGCGCGCGGGTCGAGCTTGGTGGCCTTGGCAGTGGTGCTCGGCTGCTCGGTGATCGTTGGCGCGGTCATGGGTGGTCCTCCCTGCACCTTGTCCGCGGACAAAAAGGTGTGACTCTTTGGTTTAGCTTTCAATGGGCCGTTCGGGACTCACCTTAGCCTGATCGTCTCCCCGAAATCTAGCCGAAAGGCTGATGTACTTAAGGCGTGTCTCACTACAAAAGGTGCAAATAGGGCAAAGGTTGGGAGGGATGTGATCACACTTACCCAGAGTGGGACGCCGCGCAGCACGTCCGGCCCGTCCGGTTCGCGGCTCCCGCCTCGACCCCGTGGTCAACAGGGAATCCGACAGCTGGGCGGAAGTGTCGACTATCCGTCGTTGTCCCGCCGGTGGGACCGGCCGTAGCGTCGCGTGTACACACCCGGTTCGGAGGCACCGTGCTCGATCCAGCCGCTCCCCAGCTCGTCGTGAACAGTCGCACGCTCTACTTCAGCTGGGTGCCGGCGGACCCGGACGCCGTCGCCGCACTGGTCCCGCCGGGCCTGTTCCCGCGCCCCGACCACCAGGTGTTCCTCAACCAGTACGTGGTCGAGGACGAGACGCAGACCTCCGGCTTCGGGGCGTACTCGCTCACCTACCTCGGCGTCTCGCTCCTCGGCGTCGACGCGCCCGGCGGGCTCAACCCGGGCGGCTGGTGGACCACCTACGTGGCCTCCAGCGGCCTGGTCCGTGAGTACGCCGCCGCGCGCGGCGCCCCGGTGTTGACCGGCCGGACCCGGATCGGGGTGACCGGCGAGGCACTGCTCTCCGAGACGGAGATCGACGGGGCGACGTTGATCCGGGCACGGTGCCGGGTGGGGGAGACCGGTCACGCGATCAGCAGCGGGCACCACCGCTACTTCACCCGCCGCGACGGCCAGCTCCTCAGCTCGGTCTACCCGTTCGTCGCCGAACCGGTCGCCCCGTTCGAGATCGAGTCGGTGGAGTTCCTCGAGCCGGGCAACCCGTTGTACGCGCTCCGCCCGGCCAACCCGCTGACCATCGGCTTCGGCTACTACTCGCCGCGCTCCTCGTTCGCCTACCCCGGTGGGCTGAGCGTGCATCCGGTCGCCGCCGCGGCGGAGCCGATCCGGTCACCTCACCAGGTGCCGGCCAGCCTCGCCCGCAGCGGCCTGCCGTCCGGGTCGTAGACCAACCGGTACACCGGCAGTGCCCAGGCGCGGGTGTACCACGGCAGCCGCTCGGGGCGGTGCGGGCGCAGCCGTCCGGGCGGTCGCTCACCCACCTGGCCGTCGTCGTACCACTGTTGCAGCGCGTCGGCGGCGGCCGTGACGGCCGCGACGGCGTCCGCCGGGTCGAGCAGGTCGGCGTCGTCGGCGCCCTCCGGATCCCGGTCGAGGTGCTCGCGCCAGAGGCGTAGCCGCAGGTCCCGGGCGAAGGTCCGCGCGCCGTCGCCCTGGCCCGCCGGGTCGGCGGGCGCCCGCTGGTCGCGGGTGTCGTCGAGCACCGCGCAGGACAACTCGCTGTCGTGCGTCCAGGAGCGGCGGTTGAAGTTGTCGCTGCCGACGCTGGCCCAGACGTCGTCGACCACGCACACCTTCGCGTGCACGTAGACCGGGTTGCCGGTGTGGTTCTCCACGTCGAACACGTGCACCCGGTCCGGTGCGGCCCGTTCGCACAGCGACAGCGCCTGCTCGCGGCCGACCATGTTCGGCGGCAGCGCGAACCTGCCGTCCACGTCCGGGTGTCGGGGCACCACGGCGATCAGGTGCAACTCCGGATTGTCCCGCAGCGCGTGCGCGAACAGGTCCGCCACCTCGGCCGACCACAGGTACTGGTCCTCCAGGTAGATGAGTCGGCGGGCGCGGCGTACCGCCTTCGTGTAACCCCGGGCCACGGTCCGCTCGCCGTCGGGTGCGAACGAGTAACGCGGACGCACGGCGGGGTAGGTGCGCAGCACCTGGATCTGGTGCGGACCGCACTCGGGCGGGTCGGCGGGTTGCTCGGGCAGCGGGTCCGGCCGCAGGTCCGCGCCGCGCAGCCGGTCCCGCAGGTAGGCCATCGGGTTCTCCGAGTCCAGCGGCATCGGGTCGGTCCAGCGTTCCCGGAACAGCGTGTCCAACGCGCCGATCACCGGGCCGCGCACCACGAGCTGCACGTCGTGCCAGGGTGGGTTGGGCCCGTACCGGGGCGACATCTGCACCGGCTGCGGATCACCGTGGTGAGCGGCGTCGTCGCGCCTGCTGTGGCACAGGTCGATCCCGCCGGCGAACGCGACGTCCCGTTCGGGTGCGCCCGGGTGCCGCAGCACCACGAGCTTCTGGTGGTGCGAGCCGCCGCGGCGGACCCGCTGGTCGAGCAGCACCTCGCCGCCGGCCGCGGAGATCGTCTCGCTGAGGTCGCGATTTTCCGCCTCGCTGTAGGCGAGCACGTCGAGGTGCGAGCGCCAGATCAGTCCCTTGACCACCACGCCGCGCTGGGCGGCCTGGGCGAAGAGCTGGGCTACCGTCGGGCCGTCGGGCCGCATCCGCTGGTCCGGGTCACCGCGCCAGTCGGTGAAGAACAGGTGGTCGCCGGACCCCAGCGCCTCCACCTCGTCGACCAGCCGGTCGAAGTACGCGGCACCGTGAATCAACGGCTCAGCGAGGTTTCCCCTGGTTGAGACGGGTAACCCAGACACCGGGTTGGCGCGTTCCTGCGCGGTGAGGAACCAGTCCTGCGACGGCAACGTCCAGCCCCCCTGGAGGTCGGCAACGTCCTCACGGTAGGACTCCGGACGTGGGTCCGCACGCCAGCCCGGCACACCGGTGACCTGGCCAACGCCATCGCGGCGACGCGACAACAGCCGAGGAGACCACATCATGCCCCGCGACACGACGAATCCCGTGACCGAGTACCGCGAGCCGGCGGTGGAGAGCGAACGGGGTGCGCTGGTAGCGGTGTTGGTGATGGTGATTCTTGGTGTGGCTGGGATTTTCGCGGTCTCCTGAGGCGGCGCCGGCGCGCCCGTGGTGAACCGGGGGCGCCGGCGCCGACCTCAGTGCCGAGGCGGCGTCAGGGCCGCGCGCCCTGGCCGCCGGTGTGCGGCAACCGCTCGGTGGGGATCACGCCGAGCCGACCGGCCTTGAAGTCCTCGAACGCCTGGAGCAGCTCGTCTCGGGTGTTCATCACGAACGGGCCGTACTGCGCCACCGGCTCCCGGATCGGCTTGCCACCCATGATGTAGAGGTCCAGCGCCGGGGTGTTGCTGTCCTGCGTGGTGTCGGCGGCGAACCGCAGCGCGTCACCCGGGCCGTGCACCGCGAGCTGGCCGGTACGCACCGGCCGCCGGTCGGTGCCGACCGTGCCACGGCCGCCCAGGACGTACACCAGAGCGTTGAAGTCGGGCTGCCAGGGCAGGTCGACCTGCGCCCCCGGCTGCACCGTGACGTGGGTGATGGTGATCGGCGTGAAGGTCGACCCCGGGCCGCGGTGCCCGGCGATCTCACCGGCGATGACCCGGATCAGCGCGCCGCCGTCGGGCGTGGTGAGCAGCGCCGACTCGCCGCCCCGGATGTCCTGGTAGCGGGGCGGGTTCATCTTGGCCGAGCGGGGCAGGTTGACCCAGAGCTGGGTGCCGTGGAAGAGCCCACCGCTGACCACCAGGTGCTCCGGCGGCGCCTCGATGTGAAGCAGACCACTGCCCGCTGTCATCCACTGGGTGTCGCCGTCGGTGATGGTGCCGCCGCCACCCTGCGAGTCCTGGTGGTCGAAGATGCCGTCGATGATGTACGTGACGGTCTCGAAGCCGCGGTGCGGGTGCCACGGGGTGCCCTTCGGCTCGCCCGGCGCGTAGTCGACCTCGCCCATCTGGTCGAGGTGGATGAACGGGTCCAGGTCGGTGGTCGACACCCCGGCGAAGGCGCGACGGACCGGGAAGCCCTCACCCTCGAAGCCGGTGGGCGCGGTGGTCACCGTGCGGACCCTGCGGAAGGTGGTGCTGTCGCCGAGCTGGGGCAGGCGCGGCAGGACGACGACGTTGTCGACGGTGATCGCGGGCATCGGAGGGCTCCTTAACGGGTGACGTGGGTGGACGAGGCGGCTCGGGCCGCTCGCAGGCGGCGGCCGAGCCGGTCGAAGACCCGGGTGAGGCAGGCGACCTCGGCGTCGTCGAGGTCGTCCATGAGGTGGGCCCGGACCGACGCCAGGTGGTGCGGCGCGGCGTCGGAGAGGGCGAGCAGCCCGGCGGCGGTGAGCACCGCCTCGCTGCCGCGTCGGTCGTCCGGGCAGGGCTCCTTGCTGACCAGGCCACGGCGCTGCATGGAGGAGATCTGGTAGGTCAGTCGGCTGGGCGAGAAGATGAGCCCGTTGGCCAACTCGCCCATCCGCAGCCGCTGCCCCGGTGCCTCGGAGAGCAGGACCAGCACGTGGTAGTCGGCGAAGCTGAGCGCGCTGTCGGCGCGCAGGTCCTCTTCCAACTGGGTGAAGAGAAGCTGGCTGGCCTCGATGTAGGCGCGCCAGGCGACCTCTCGGGTGCGGTCCAGGCTCTCGGTCATGACCACGACGATAGCACTACTTCAAAATTTAACTACCGCTGCGAAGCGTTGCCCGCGTCACGTCTCTGCCGTCGACTGGACGCTTCGTGCAACTTTGAAAGAGTTGGCCGGTAAACCAGCGGCGCGATGGTGGCGCAGTGTGCCAGACTGCCGCCTCGTGAAACACGTGGAGCTCACCGTCGCCGACCTGTTGTTGCGCCCCTGGCGAGACGAGGACGCTCCGGCGGTGCGCGACGCCCTGCGCGATCCGGCCATCGCCCAGTGGAACCCGCAGGGTGGCGGCCCGGTCGACGACGAGGTCGCGCTGCGCTGGGTCCGCCGCCGGGCCGACTGGTCCGCCGGTGACCACGTCTCCCTGGCGGTGACCTCGGCGGCCGACGGGAAACCGCTGGGCTCGGTCTCGCTGCACAGCATCCATGACGGCGGCGCCTCCGTCGGTTACTGGACGGTGCCGGCGGCGCGCGGGCGGCAGGTGGCGGTGCGGGCCGTCGTTCGGCTCACCGACTGGGCGTTCACCGACCTGCGGCTGCACCGCGTGGAGTTGTGTCACGCGGTGGCCAACCCGGCGTCCTGCCGCGTCGCCGAGCGGGCCGGCTACCTCGCCGAGGGGACGCTGCGCGAGTCGTACCGCTACGGCGACGGCCGCCGCTACGACGAGCACCTGCACGCCCGGCTGGCCACCGACCGTTAGCCGGGGGCCGACCGGGCTCGAAACACGCGCCGGTCGCCCCCAACCGTCACTCGGTGACCTTGCGGAGGAACGTCGCGAGGGCGGTCTGGACGCGCTCGATCCGCTCCGGCAGGGGCAGAGGCTCGGGCGCGGGAGGCCCGGCGTGCTTCTTTCCGCGCAGATACAGCGAGCAGGCCAGGTCCGAGCACAGGTACGTGCCCACGGAATCGCCCTGCCGCCCGCTCGGCCCGGCCTTGGGGGCGGTCATCAGCGTGACGCCACCGCCGAGGTGCGTGGTCAGGCAGAACGAGCACATGCTGTGCCGCACGCGCCCCGTCTGGTGCTTCGCGGCCCGCAGCACCACCCCGGCCAACTTGCCGTCGGTCTCGGCGACCAGGTAGGCCCGCTGCGGCGCGGCGGGGTCCCGCCAGCCGAGGAAGTCGAGGTCGTCCCAGGGCCGCAAGTCAAGATCATTGGGTACGGTCAGCCGCTTCGCCTCGCCCCGGCTGCAATTCACGAAGGACGCGCGGATGACGGATTCGGTCAGCTGCAACATAGGGAGTAGCCTAGCTCTCCTAGGCAAACAATTATTACGGCTAGGCGGGGAGTGTGCGGCATGGCACGTGCGGGGGTGACCGTCGAGCGCATCGCGCTGGCCGGGGCCGAGCTGGCCGACGAGGTGGGCGTGGAGAACGTCACAGTCGCCGCGCTCGCGCGCCACTTCGGGGTGAAGGACGCGAGCCTCTACTTCCACCTCAGGAACGCGCAGGACCTGCGGGTCCGGATCGCCCTGCTGGCCCTGACGGAGCTGGCCGACCGGGTGGGCGCCGCGCTCGCCGGCCGCGCCGGCAACGACGCGCTCGTGGCGTTCGCCAACGCCTACCGGGACTACGCGCGGCAGCACCCGGGTCGGTACGCCGCCATGCAGATCGACCTCGACCCGGAGACCGCCGCGGCGAGCGCGGGCGTCCGACACGCCGAGATGACCCGGGCGATCCTGCGCGGCTACCGGCTCTCCGAGCCCGACCAGACCGACGCCGTCCGCATGATGCACAGCACGTTCCACGGGTTCGTCAGCCTGGAGAAGACCGGCGGCTTCCGCCACACCCCACGGGCGACGGACGACTCCTGGTCGCGCACCCTGGACGCCCTCGACGCGGTCCTCAGCAACTGGCCGTCACGCTGAGCTGCCCACCGCGACGGCCTAGGCTCGGATACGTGGATCAACTGGAACTTGCCGACTGGCGGGAGCGGGTGGCCCGGCTGTACCTGTCCGACGTCGACCTGACCGGGTTCCGTGCGGGCCGCGACGAACTCTTCGCCACCCACCCGCAGAGCCCGATCCCGGCGGCCGATCGCGCGGACTTCTCCGGGGTGCGCTACTTCCCGCCCAATCCCGAGGCGGTGGTCGAGGCGCCCCTGCGGGCGGCCAGCGGGGAGCTGCGGATCGACACCGGCGGTCCGGACGGGGTGGTCGCGTACCGGCGGGTGGCGATTGCCGACACGCCCTGGGGACCGCTGACGCTCTGGTGGATCGAGGCGTACGGGGGCGGGCTGTTCGTGCCGCTGCGCGACGGCACCTGCGGGCGGGAGACCTACGGGGGAGGCCGCTACCTCACCGACACGGTGAAAGGCACCTTCGGTCGAGGTGTCGAGCTGCTGCCCGGCGACCGGGTCCGGTTGGACGCCAACTACCTCTACAACCCGAGCTGCGCGTACGACGACCGCTGGGCGTGCCCCCTCGCACCGCCGGAGAACCGGGTCGACGTCGAGATCCGCGCCGGCGAGTTGACGTACCACGATTGAGTGTCCTTGACCTCAAGTCCACTTCAACGCCTACGGTCGGTCGACGTCCCCGGTCCAGGAGGAGGAGCGTTCGATGACGGTCAGCTGGGCGTACATCTACGAGCATCCGGGCAGCGACCCCGTCGACGACCGGGTCGTGCTCGACCGCGGCGGTCAACGCACCTATCTCGTGCCCGTGCCGGACCCGTCGACGGCCCCGGCCGTGGCGGTGGACCTCGTGGCCGAGGGGGTCGCGCTCATCGAACTGTGCGGAGGCTTCGCGCTGACGGCGGCGGCACGGGTGGCCGAGGCCGTCGGCGGACGGGTCCCCGTCGGCCACGTAACGTTCGCGGTGGACTCGGTGCGCGGTGCGACACGGTACGGCGAACGGCTCGAAGCTGACCAGGCCCCGCCACGGCACGACTGAACGGCCGCCCGCCCCGGGTGCTGCCGGGACGGACGGCCGTTCGATCGTTGCTGAGCGGGCCTCGTCGCTGAGCGGGCCTCGTCGCTGAGCGGGCCTTCTTGCTCAGCGGGCCTCGTCGCTCAGCGGGCGTTGGCCGGCGAGCCGGGCACCCGCATCCGACCCATCAGCTGTCGGGCCTGGTCGGCGAGCTGCGCGTCGACGGTCACCGCGTACTGGCCGGCGCGTAGCGAGCTGGCCGAGGTGAAGTCCCGCTGCCCGCCCGTCATCGCGTGCGCGACCGCGCCGAACACGGCACCCCAGATCGCGCCGATGACCAGCCCGACCAGGATCACCGCCAGCCAGTTGCCGACGGTGAAGATGCCGAACAGCAGACCGATGAAGAGCCCGAACCAGGCCCCGGTGCCGGCGCCGAGCAGCCCGGCGCGACCGGTGGTCATCCGCCCGAGCACCGTCTCCACGAGTGTGAGGTTGGTGCCGACGATGGCGGTGTGCTCCACCGGGAAACGATTGTCGGCCAGATAGTCGACGACCCGCTGTGCGGCCGGATAGTCCGGGTACGAGCCGATCGTCACGGTCGGCGGGCCGGTCTCCGGCCCGTGGCCGTCACCGCCCGGTGTCGCCAGGCGGCCGGCCGGTCCGGTTGGAAGCAGGTCGCCATCCTGTGTGCCGGGCCGCCACGCGGCGGTCGGCCCCGAAGCTGACGTCATGAGCATCCTCCCTCGTCAGCTCTCCGGGTTCCCGTCCACGTCGACAGGTAACACCGGCCGGCGCGCGCGGGCCATCCCCGGCGGGGGGAATGGGCGCGGGTGGCCCGGGTAGGCAGTCAGGTGGAGAGCGGACAGATCAGTGACTACGGTTTCCTCGCCGACGGACGCAGCGCGGCGCTCGTGGACTCCTCGGGCTCGGTGAACTGGTGGTGTCCGGGGCGGTTCGACGCCCCGTCGGTGTTCGGGCGGCTGCTCGACGACGGTGCCGGACACTGGTCGATCCGGCCCGAGGGCGACTACACAACCGAACGCGACTACCTCGAGGACACCCTGGTGCTGCGGACCGTCTTCCGCACCGCGCAGGGGGAGGTCGCCCTCACCGACGCGCTCGCCTTCGAGCCGGGGTCCCGCGGTCACGACATCGGCCTGCACTCGCCACAGGTGTTGGTCCGCTCGGTGGAGGGGCTGTCCGGTGCGGTGCCGATGCGCGTGCACTACCGGCCGCGCTTCGAGTACGGCCGCACCATCGCGTACCTGATCGAGCGGGAGGACATGCTGGAGGCGATCGCCGGAGCCGCCCGGCTCACCCTGCGCGGCAGCGTGCGGTTGACCTCCGGCGAGGGCGAGGCCGCCGCGACGTTCACCGTCCGCGCCGGCACCAGGCACAACTTCTCCCTCGGGTACGCCCCGACCTACGACGCCCCGCTGCCGGAGGTCCCGGACGCCGACCAGACCATCGCCGACACCGTCGCCGGCTGGCGGTCCTGGACGGCGTCGCACGCCTACGACGGGCTCTACGCCGAACAGGTGGGGCGCAGCCGGCTCGTCGTGCAGGGCATGACGTACCGACCGAGCGGCGCCGTGGTGGCCTCGGTGACGACGTCGCTGCCGGAAAAACTCGGCGGGGACCGCAACTACGACTACCGCTACGTCTGGGTACGCGACCTCAGCCTCACCCTGCGGGCACTGTGGCGAACGACGTGCATCGACGAGGTGCAGCGGCAGTTCGCCTGGTTGGGACGGGCGATGGGTCGGGTCGACAACAAGCCGGTGCCCATCATGTACGGGGTGCTGGGGGAGCGGGATCTCACCGAGCACCGCCTGGAACAACTCGGCGGTTACCGCGACAGCCCGCCGGTGGTGATCGGCAACGACGCCTGGCAGCAGCGGCAGACCGACATCTTCGGCGAGACGCTCGATGCCGCCTGGTTGATGCGCGACAAGCTGGAGCCGATGGACCAGGAGGTGCGCCACGTCCTCCGGTTGCTCGCCGACCAGGCCGCGCACGACTGGGAGTTGCCCGACGCGGGGATGTGGGAGGAACGCGGCGTCGAACACCACCACGTGTCCTCGAAGGTGCAGTGCTGGGTCGCCCTGGATCGGGCGGTCCGCTTCGGTGACCAGCTCGGCGAGCCGCAGGACGTGGCGCGCTGGGCGGCCGTCCGCGACGAGGTGCGCGCGCAGGTGCTCGAGCGGGGGTGGAGCGAGCGGCTCCAGTCGTACACCGGAAGTTTCGAATCCGAGGAGCTGGACGCGTCGGTGCTGGTGATGCCCCTGGTGGGGTTCCTGCGGGCCGACGATCCGCGGATGCGCTCGACGGTCCGTGTCGTGGAGCAGCGGCTGTCGCACGACGGCCTGCTGCGGCGCTGGGACGGCGACCCGGCGGCGTTCGTCATCTGCTCGTTCTGGTTGGTGTGTTGCCTGGCGCTGGCCGGTGAGCGGGACCGGGCCCACGAGTTGTTCCAGGCGCTGGCTGCCCGGGTCAACGACCTCGGCCTCTTCGCCGAGCAGATCGACCCGCTGACCGGGGAGCAGCTCGGCAACTTCCCCCAGGCGTTCTCGCACATCGGCCTGATCAACGCCGCAGGCGTGCTGACCGACGTCGAGCGTGATCCGACGCTGCGGCACTGCGGGATGCCCCCGGCGTACTTCTCCCCGGTCCGGTAGTGGCGGGGGGGCGCCCGCGCGGGGCGGCCCCCCGCCGGGGAGAATGGCGGGATGCGGCTGGTGCTCACGGCGGACACCCACCTACCGAAGCGGGCCCGGGACCTGCCCGGCCCGCTCTGGGCGGCGATCGAGGCCGCGGACGTGGTGGTGCACGCCGGTGACTGGGTGGACGAGGCGCTGCTCGACGCGATGACCGCGCGGTCGCGCCGACTCGTCGGGGTGTACGGCAACAACGACGGCCCGGCGCTGCGCGCCCGGCTGCCGGAGGTGGCCCGGGTGGAACTCGACGGCCTGCGGGTCGCCGTGGTGCACGAGACCGGGCCACGCACCGGTCGGGAGAAGCGGTGCGCGGCCCGTTTTCCCGACGTCGACCTGCTGGTCTTCGGGCACTCGCACATCCCGTGGGACACCGAAGCGCCTGGTGGGTTACGCCTGCTCAACCCCGGCTCGCCCACCGACCGCCGCTCCCAACCCCACGCGACCTACCTGACCGCCGAGATCGACGCGGGCGGCCTGACCGAGGTCACGCTGCACCGCCTACCCCGCGCCTGACCGGCGGGGCGGGGCTACTGCCCCCGGCCGGTCTCGGCCTGCAGCTCGTCGATGCGCTTGGACGCCTCGGCCTTGGTCAGGTTGTCCGGGAGATCGGCATGGGCCTCCCGGGCCAGGGTGCTCAAGTAGGACTCCTGGGCCGCGGTGGGCGGTTCGTCGCCGGTGACCCACTCGTCCGGGTCCTTGATCGCGGCACTCTGGTCGGCCGGCTCGTTGCTCGGGTTCGTCATCGTCGTCATCCTCTCTTCGAACAGGTGTGCCAGTACCCCTGATCTCCACTGTTCATTCCTGCCCGCTCGCCGCCACCTACGATCATCGGATGAAGGTGGACCGGTCGACGGTGGTGGTGGTCGGGGCGGGCATCGCCGGGGTGGCCTGTGCGGTGGAGTTGACCCGGGCCGGGGTGCCGGTGCAGGTCCGCGAGCGGGGGCACGTCCGCGGTGGCCGGATGGCCAGCAAACGGTTCGAGGGTCGGCCCGCGGACATCGGCGCCGCGTACTTCACCGCCACCGACCCGGACTTCGTCGCCGTCGTCGACACGTGGCGCGCCGCCGGCCTGGTCCGGGAATGGACCGACACCTTCCAGGCGTACGACCGGAGCGGGAGCCACGAGGTGCCCGGGCCGATGCGCTTCGCCGCCCCCCGTGGACTGCGCTCGGTGGTCGAGCACCTGGCCGGTGAGGTGCCGGTGACCGTCGACCGGCTGGTGCTCACCGTGGAGCCGGGCCCGGTCGTGGACGGGGAGTCGTGCGCGGCGGTCGCCCTGGCCATGCCCGGCCCGCAGGCCGCCCTGCTGCTCGACCCGGCCCTGGCCGACGCCACCCGGGTCGTGCAGGCGCAACGCTGGTCGCCGTCGCTGGCCGTGGTGCTGCGCTTCCCGACCCGGCGCTGGCCCGACTTCCGGGGCGCGTTCGTCAACGAGCATGCGGTCCTCAACCTCGTTTGCGACGACGGCGACCGGCGCGGTGACGGCGCGCCGGTGCTTGTCGCGCACACCGTGCCGGAGTTCGCGGCCGGGCACCTGGCCCAACCCACCGGGGCCGGCCCGGCGGTCGAGCAGGCCGTCCGGGATCTGCTCGGGCTGCCCGAGCAGGCCGTCGACGTGCACGTGCACCGCTGGACGTACGCGAAGCCGACGAGCGACGCCGGCGGCGTCACCCACCACCTCGACGCCGACGGGATCGGCCTGGCCGGCGACGCGTTCGGCAAGCCCCGGGTGCAGAGCGCCTGGCGCTCCGGCCGGGACCTGGGCCGTGCGCTGGTCGCCCGCCTGGCCTGAGCTGCCTGCTCAGGGGTGGCCTGCTCGCTGCTCGGGCGTGGCCGGCCGCCTGCTCGGGCGTTGCCGGCTGGGCTGCGGCACGCGCTCAGGGGTGCCCGGCCGCGGCTACCGGCCGGGCGTCGGCGTCCCGCTCGGCCGGGTCGGAGGTCCGCTCGCCCTCCCGGTCGAGTAGCTGCATGACCGGGGTCGCCGTGATGCCGTGCACCACGACGGAGACGAGCACCACCAGCCCGACGGTCGCCCAGAGCAGCTCGGCCTGCGGGAAGTCCGCCTTCGTGGTGGCGTACGCGAGGTAGTAGAACGAGCCGACCCCGCGGATGCCGAACAACGAGATCACCCAGTGCTCGGCCGTTCGCCCCGGCGCGCCGCGCAGCGACAACCAGCCGACCACCGGCCGGACCAGGAACACCAACGCCAACCCGACGGCCGCCGCCGGCCAGGTCAGCGGCGTCAGCAGACCACCCACGATCGCGCCGCCGAGCAGCAGCAACAGCACCAGGGTGAGCAGCCGTTCCACCTGCTCGGCGAAGTCGTGCAACACCGAGTGGAACTCGTGGGTCCGCTCGGCGGCCCGGATGGCCCGCGCGGCGACGAACACCGCCAGGAAGCCGTACCCGCCGACCACCTCCACCAGCCCGTACGCCAGGAACGTGGCGGCCAGCGCCAGGAAGCCCTCGGCGTGCCGGGCCAGTCGCAGCTCACTTGGCGCGCGGAAGAACAGCTTGCCGAGCAACCAGCCGATCAGCAGCCCACCGCCGACCCCGATGCCCACCTTCCAGAGCACGTCCACGGCGAACCATTCGGCCATCCAGTCGCGCGGGGCGAGACTTGTCGAGGCGATGGCGATGGCGGCGTAGACGAACGGGAACGCCAGCCCGTCGTTGAGGCCGGCCTCCGAGGTCAACGCGAAGCGGACCTCGTCCTCGGAGTCCTCCACGTCCGTCGGCTCGCCGACCTGCACGTCGGCGGCGAGCACCGGATCGGTCGGGGCCAGCGCGGCGCCCAACAACAGGGCGGCGGCCGGCACCAGGCCCGCCCACCACCAGCCGAGCAGGGCCACCGCGGCGATGCACAGGGGCATGGCGATCGCCAGCAGCCGCCAGGTGGACGACCACCGCTGCCAACTCAACGGCCTGTCGATCTTGAGCCCGGCGCCCATCAGCGCGACGATCACACCGATCTCGGTGAGGTGGGTGGTCAGCTCCGGGTGGGCCAGCGGGTCGGGTGTCGGCAGCCCGACCGGCAGCAGGAACACCAGCATGCCGAGGGCGAGGAAGGCGATCGGCATGGACAGCGGACGCTGCTCCAGCACCCGGGGGAGGATGCCCGCGAGCAGAGCGCCCAGGCCCACAAGCGCGAACGCCACGTCTACCGGCTCCACGGCACCACCCTTCGACCGCACCCGCGGGGCGCGGGCAGGTGGTGACAGACCTTGCCCCACGAGGGGGCCGGCTATGCGCGTACGAGTGGGTGAACCCGAGTGAGCCTCACCTCGGTCGGGTCAGCGGAGAGTCCGCCAGTGCGTCGAGCAGCGCGGCGGGGTCGTCGTACACCGCCACCGCGCCGGCGCCGGCGAGCTCGCCGCGACTGGTGCCGCCGCAGGTCAACCCGACGCACGGAATGCTCAGCTTGCCGGCCGCGATGACATCCCACACCGAGTCGCCGACGAAGACCACCCGCTCGGCGGCCAACCCGGACCGCTCCAGCGCGACCACCAGGATGTCCGGGGCCGGCTTGCTCTGCTCGGCGTCCGCCGAGGAGGTGACCGTGTCGATCACGTCGTCGGCGGCCAGCGCCCGGCGCAGCGCCGCCACCTCGGGTTCCGAGGCGGAGGTGGCGAGCACCACCCGCAGGCCGCGCTCGGCGCAGGCGCGCAGCAGGTCGGCGGCCCGGGGCAGCGGGGTGAGGCGTTCCCAGTACTCGGCGTACAGGGTGTCGTGCGCGTCGCGCAGCTTCTCGTCGGCGTCCCGGTCCCGCTCGGGGCCGAGCAGGTGGTCGAGGAGCTTGTCCGAACCCATTCCGATCGAGCGGTGCACCACGGCCATCGGCACCGGCTGGTCGGTCTGGCGCAACGCCTCCCACCAACTCACCGTGTGTAGGTAGGTGGTGTCCACCAGGGTCCCGTCGACGTCGAAGAGGACTCCACTGGGCCGGTCGGTAGCCATGGACGTCCTCCTACCCGTCGGGCGTCTCAGGGATGCGTGGTCGGCGGCGTCAGAATCTCGAACCAGACCGTGGAGCCGCGGACCGACGGGTCGGTGCCCCAGGCGTCGCTGAGCTCCTCGATCAGGCCGAGGCCACGCCCACGACTGCTCAACGTGTCAGTGCGGGTCCGGGTCACGGTGCCCCGGGTGCCGGAGTCGGCGACCGAGACCAGGAGACGCTCGGGGCTGAGGTCGATCTCCACCCGGGCGGCGGTGCCGGCGTGCAGCAACGCGTTCGTGGTCAGCTCGCTCGTGCACAGGACCGCCGCCCCGATCACCGACTCGGCCACCTGCCACTCGGTGAGCTGGCCGGTCATCCAGTGTCGGACCCGGCTGGGCGCGGTCGGCTCCGCCGGCACCTCCATGCTCGCCGAACGGCTCGGCTTGAGCGCGTGCTCGACCGCCAGCACGGCCACGTCGTCCTCGGTGCCGCCGGGCACCGCCGCGGTGGCCACCGCGCACAGGGCGCGGGGGTCGCCGCTGCCGGCCTTGGCGACGGCGTCGCCGAGGGTGGCCAGCCCGGCGGTGAGGCTCTGCCGACGACGCTCCACCACCCCGTCGCTGAACAGCAACAGGGTGTCACCGGGACGGAACGCGACGGTGGTGGTGCCCGGCCGGCTGCCCAGACCCAGCGGGGGACCGGCCGGCACGTCGACGTACTCCGCGTGGCAGCGGCCCTCCGGGTCGCTGCGGCGGATCAGCGGTGCGGGGTGACCAGCGCTGGCCACGGTCAGCTCCCGCCGCTCCGCGTCGATGACCCCGAACGCCACGGTGACGAAGAGCTCGTGGGTGCTGGCCTCCGCGCCCAGGCTGGTGACCAGCCGGTCCAACCCGGCCAGCACCGCGTCCGGCGCCGGGTCGGCCAGGGCCAGCGCGCGCAGCGCGGCCCGGACCTGTCCCATCCGCGCGGCGGCCTGCACGTCGTGACCAGCGACGTCGCCAAGCACCACGCCGAGCGCGCCACCGGGCAGGAGGAACGCGTCGTAGAAGTCACCGCCGGCGGCGTTGCCGTCCACCCCCGGGTCGTAGCGGGCCGCCACCCGCAACCGGGGCAGGTCCGGCAGGTGCTCCGGCAGCATGCTGCGTTGCAGCAACTGGGCCGTGCCGTGCTGGGTCTCGAACCGGCGGGCCCGCTCCGCGGCCTGGCCGATCAGCTCGACCGAGGCGGCCAGCAGCGCCCGCTCGGCGGGTGACCAGGTGTGCGGCACCTGGTAGCCGACCGCCAGCCCGCCGCGCACCACAGAGGTCCCCAGGGGCAGGGCCGCCATCGAGCGGATCTTCTGGTCGTGGCGGTCCGCCGCGATCTCCCGCAGCGGTTGCCCGTCGCGGACGAAGAACGGGCCGGCGGAGCGGGCCGCCTCCACCACCGGGGCCGACCAGCCCGCCGGAGCGCGCCGCCAGAGCGGAGGAAGTCGCTCGTCGGCCTCGTCCAGCAGTTCGCCGCGCACCCGGCGCACCATGCGCCAACCGCCGCCGCCCTCGTCGACCGCGAACGAGGCCTGGTCGGGGTCGAACGTGGTGATCGCGTACCGCAGCGCCACCCGGGCCACGTCGTCGAGGGTGAGCGTGCCCGCGAGCGCGGCGGCCACCTCGCTGAGGCTCTGCAACTGCTCGGTGACGTGGGTCGTCTCGGCCGCGACGGTCAACGTGCCGACGATCGTGCCGGTGCTGTCCCGCACCGGGGAGTAGCCCCGGGTGAAGACTGCCTGCTCGACGGTCGCGGAGTGCCCCCGTACCAGCGGCAGGGTGGACTCCTTCTCCAGGAACGGCACGCCCTGCCGGTAGGTGCGCTCGAACACCTGGCCGACGCCGGGCAGCGCCCAGATCTCGGCGAACACCTCGGCGGCCGGGCGGCCGAGGGCGCTCGGGTGTTTGGTGCCCAGCAGTTCGGCGTAGCCGGCGTTGTAGAGCAGGACGTGGTCGTCGCCGTACGCCAGGGCCATCGGCATCGGCGAGGCGAGGATCAGCTCGACCACGGCCCGGACCGCCACGTCCCAGCTCTCGGGTGGGCCCAGCGGGGTGCCGGCCCAGTCGTGGGCGAGCACGGCAGCGGCCGCACCGGTGCCGGTGGACGCATCCGGGACCGGAGTTGCTGGCGTGGGGACTCGCCCGACCGTTCCTGGCATGTTCGCAGCCTAGTCGGCTTGTCGGAAAAGGCATCCGATCATGGCGGCGGGGCGTCGCCGCCAGCGTCGCAGTGCCCGTTTGGGCAGTTCAGGGCCCCTGATCATCGGCCGGCGGGGAAAAACGCGGCGCGTTGTGCGGACTGCTGGACCGGTAGCCGGGTATGCGCCCGGCGCAGTCCATGCGACAGGAGGGACATCATGCTGAAAACCCTCGCGGTCCGGCAGGCCGACATCGGCGATGCCATCGCCGACACCTGGAGGTCGGTGCTGCTCTTCATCCCGAAGGCAGTGGCCTTCATCGTCATCCTGGTGGTCGGCTGGCTCATCGCCAGAGCCGTCCTCAAGATCGTGGATACGGTGCTGGAACGGGTGCACTTCGACCAGGCGGTCGAACGTGGCGGTATCAAACGGGCCCTGGAGAGAACGAAGTACGACGCCTCCGACATTCTGGCCAGACTGGCCTACTACGCCGTACTGCTGTTCACGCTGCAGTTCGCGTTCGGAGTCTGGGGGCCGAACGCGATCAGTGACCTGATCAGCGGCGTGGTGTCCTGGCTGCCGCGGGCGTTCGTCGCGATCGTCATCGTGGTGGTGGCGGCTGCGATCGCCAACGCCGCCCGGGATCTGGTCACCGGCGCGCTGGGCGGGCTGTCGTACGGCAAGGTCCTGGCCGACCTCACGGCGATCTTCATCATCGCGCTCGGTGTGATCGCCGCACTGAACCAGGTGGGTATCGCCACCACGGTGACGACCCCGGTGCTGATCGCGGTGCTCGCCACGGTGGCCGGCATCCTGATCGTCGGTGTCGGTGGTGGTCTCGTGAAGCCGATGCAGAACCGCTGGGACGGCTGGCTGGATCGGGCCGCCCGGGAGGCTCGGGCGGTGCAGCAGCAGCGTCAGGCCAACGCGGCCGGACGCAGCGACGTGGAGCGGCAGATGGCCGACCGCGGGGGTGATCGCACCCAGGCGATGCCGCGGGTGGACGAGGCTCCGCAGTACCGCTCGTAGCGAGGCGGTACGGCACGGTGGGGAGGGTGTTCCGCGTACGGCGCGGGGTGCCCTCCCCCTGTCCGTCAGACCCCGTCGAGCGAGCGGGCCAGCGCGCAGACCGCGAGCAGCCGGGTGAGCAGCCACTCGGGGTGGCTCCAGTCCACCGGCCCGTCCGGCGGCGCCAACCCGTGCTCCAGCGCGGCGGCGCGTACCCCCTCGACGTAGCCGGCGAGGGCCGCGGCGGTCAGCGGCTGGCGGTCACCGTCGAGGCTGTCCCGCACGGCGGCCGCGTGCTGGTCGACGAGGGCCAGCAGCCCCGGTCGCGCGGCGGCGGCCGCGAGCCCGACGGTGCCGAGGGAGACGGTGAGGGCGGCCAGGGTGGACCGCGCCGAGTCGACGGCGGTACGGGTGGCGACCCGGTTGAACGGCACACGCATGGTGACCGAGGCTAACCGACAGGTGACGGCGTTGCCGTCGGCCACTCGGCGGATGTCGGCCGCGCCACGTGCCGTTCGGTGCTGACCGCGGGGGTTGATCCGGCGCAGACGGGGCAGCAGGAGAGGCACAGGCGTTTCACGGCACGGAGGCAGGCAATGGGACAGCAGCCGGACGGACCGGACGAGCGACACCGGCGACCACCCGGGGTGAGCGACGCGACGGTCGCCGCGCTCGGCAGGCTCAGCGAGGCGCTGGAGTGCGTGGAGCGGGCCCGGGGGCACCTGTACTCGTTGCACCAGTTGATCGGGCACGCCGATCTCATCCTCGGCGACGCGGTGGAGCAGTTTCGCGACGCCGGTCACCAGCAGCTCGCCGACCGGATCGACACGGAGTTGCTGGGCCGCAACGTCATCGCCGGGCGGTGGACGTTCCAGATCGTCGAGGACTTCGACGACGGCTACCACGCGCTGTTTCGGGAGTTGGACCGGCAGGCCCGGGACGAGTTGGTGGGCGGACGACGCCACCTCTACGAGGCGGAGATGAAGGAACGCCGTCGCAGCCACGGCCGACCGGGCCACGAGGCCCGGCCGGGCAGCGGACCCTAGTCGGTTGTCGCGTCGGCCGGGCGTCGGCGTGCCGCGTCATCGGCGATGATCACGGTCGCCACCATCAGCGCGACGCAGAGGCTGAACAGCCACGAGTCGTCGGCGACCAGTCGGGCGGACACGGGCGCCTGCAGGGCGGCGAGCAGGAAGCCGAGCCAGGCCAGCCGGCGCTGACGCGTCGAGAGGATTCCGGAGCCTTGATGCATCCCGAAATTCTTACGCGAGTCAGCCCGTTTGCCGTCCCCCGATCGGCCGATTCTGGATGAGCTGTCCGTTTTCTCGACCGTCCGGACACGACTTCTTTGCGCGGCGCGCAAACGGGCGCCGACGGCACTAGGGTGCCCCTGCGGCAGGATGGTGCCCCGTGTCGACCACGCCCGTACGCCCCCGCGCCTCCCTGCTCCTGCTGGCCTACCTCGCGTTCGTCAGCCTCGGTCTGCCCGACTCCCTGCTCGGTGTCGGCTGGCCCTCGATCCGGGGCGACTTCGACGTGCCGACCGACGCGGTCGGTCTGGTGCTCACCGCGGGCACCGTCGGCTATCTGACCTCAAGCGTGCTGGCCGGTTTCACGCTGGCCCGCATCGGCGTGGGCGCGCTGCTCGCCGGCAGCACCCTGCTGGCCAGCCTGGCACTGACCGGCTATGCCCTGAGCCCGGTGCTGGCCGTGCTGGTGGGCTGCGCGCTGCTGGTCGGGCTCGGGTCCGGCGCGGTCGACTCCGGGCTCAACGCGTACGCCGCCGGGGCCTTCGGGCCGCGCCACATGAACTGGTTGCACGCCTTCTTCGGCCTGGGCGTGGCGATCGGTCCGCTGATCATGACCGGGGTGCTGAGCGCCGGACTGTCCTGGCGTTGGGGGTACGGCATCGTGGCCGCCGCCCAACTCGCCCTCGCCACCGCGTTCGCGCTCACCGTGCGGGCCTGGCAACGGGGCCCGGACGCCACCGAGGCCGCAACCGCAGGGGCCGCGAGCGCTTCGGCCGTCCGGATTCCGATCGGGGCGACCCTGCGGCTGCCGGCGGTGTGGTCCGGGACGCTCGCCTTCGCGCTGTACGTCGCCATCGAGGTGTCCGCCGGCCTGTGGGCGTTCCTGCTGCTGACCGAGGGTCGCGGCCTGAGCGCGGCGGTGGGCGGCGTCTGCGTCTCGGCGTACTGGGGGAGCCTCTTCGTCGGCCGGGTCGTGCAGGGCGTGGTGGCCGAGCGGCTGGGCGCCCGGCTCGTGCTGCGGGTCAGCCTCGTCGGAATGGCCGTGGGCGCGGTGCTGATCGCCGTACCCGGGCCGGCCGCGCTGGCGGTGCTCGGCCTGGTCGTGGTGGGGTTCGCCGCCGCGCCGGTGTTCCCGCTGCTCACCCTCACCACCGCCGACCGTGTCGGCGCCGCCCACGCGGACCGGGCCATCGGGTTGCAGGTGGGCGCCTCCGGCATCGGCGCGGCGCTCGTCCCGGCCGGGCTCGGTGTGTTGATCAGCAACACGTCGGTGCAGGTGCTGGGCTCGACCCTGGTGGTGCTCGCGCTGGCGTTGATCGCGCTCTACGAGTGGGGCGCCCGGCGCTCGACCGGGCGGCCGGTGTCCGCCGCAGCCGGCGGGGAGGGTCAGACGTCCGGCCCGGTCCGGCCGGTGGTGGAGGGACGGTAGGGGCGTTCCGGGTCGGTCGCCTCGCGACTGTTGCCCCGGGCCTGCCCGTCGCGGTCCGAGGCGGCCGGCCCGTGCCCGAACGCGGCTTCCTCGCCGGCGTCGTTGCCGGTCACGTCGTCGGCCTGCCCGTCGAGGCTGGAGCCCGACACGGCCTTCTCCAACTCCTCGAGCGGAAGCCGCTCCTCGTCTCGCCACACCCTGATGTTGTCGTCGGTCATGTCTTGAGCGGTACCCGGGCGCGATGATCGCAAACGGCGCCACGCGACCGGGCTCGTGGCCGGCCGGGGGCGTCGACACGGCGATGGCCGCCGGGACTCCGGCGGCCATCGGGTGTCGTGCGGGCGGGGATCAGGGCTGCGGGCGGTCCACCGCGCCGCGCCACGCGCCGGTCTCCTGACCGCGCCGCTCGATGTAGGTCTTGAACCGCTCCAGGTCGCCCTTGGCGCGCCTGTCGACGATGCCGAGCTTGTCGCCGGCCTGCTCGACCACACCGTGCGGCTCGAACTCGAGCTGGAGGGTGACCCGCGTCTTGTCCGCGTCGAGCCGGTGGAAGGTCACCACGCCGGCCTGCTGGGTGCCGTCGGTGGAGCGCCAGGCCACCCGCTCGTCGGGAAGCTGTTCGGTGATCTCGGCGTCGAACTCACGCTTCACCCCGGCGATGTCCACGGTCCAGTGGGTCATCGTGTCGGAGAGCTGCCGGACCTCCGACACGCCCTCCATGAACTCGGGGAACTGCTCGAACTGCGTCCACTGGTCGTACGCGGTGCGTACGGGCACGGAAACGTCCACATGTTCGGTAACGCCACTCATCTGAAGAACCTCCTTCGGCCGCTGGTGGTCATCGAGTCGGGGGACGACCCGTCACCAGCGAGTTGTCTCGTTCTTGTTGCCGAGAGCGGCCCACACCTCGGAGACCGTCTGGTAGAGGGTGCCCTCGGGCAGTCGCTCCAGCGCCGCCACGATGTCGTCCGGCGCCGCGTTCTCGCGGGCGCTGGCGATGAGCACCAGGCGGTCGCCCGGCAGCGCGCTCATCGAGATGAACCGGCCCAGCCGGCTGCGCTGCTCGACGTCCGTGGAACTCATCCCCTGCGGGGTGCCGGTACGCAGGTCGCCCGCCGGCGCGGTGGTCGTCTCCGGCTGGTCCTCGCCAGCCGGCTCCGGCACCCGCGACTCGTCGACCCGAGAGCCACCGGTCCCCGGCCCCTGCACGAGGCCGCTGACCTCCTGACTCATCTGTTCGTCGATCCTCGGTCCGTGCTTGCTGTTGCCACGCTCCATGCCTTCTGCGCTACCCGGCACCCTGCCCGGTAAACCGGCACCGGGCCACGAATGGGCCCATGGCCCGACCCGGAACCGGACGACCGGCGCGAGAGACGACCGGCGCGAGACCGGTGGCTCAGTCGTCGCCGCGCTTGCGGGGCGGCAGCACCGGGTCCTCCGGGTCGGGGTCGCCGGCCTGCAACTGCCGCCCGCGCTGCACCTCGGCGTTGATCTGCACCCCCAGCATCAGCGCCGAGTTGGACAGGTAGAGCCAGACCAGGAACGCGATGGCCGCGCCCAGGCTGCCGTAGGTCGTCCGGTACGAGGCGAAGGTGGCCACGTAGAAGCCGAAGCCGAAGGAGACCGCCGCCCAGGAGACCAGTGCCACCGCGCCGCCGGGGGTGAGCCAGCGGAAGCGGGGCTGGCGCACGTTCGGTGCGATCCAGAACAGCAGCGACAACAGCACCATCATGACCATGGCGAGGACCGGCCACTTCGCCACGCTCCACACCGTCCGGGCCAGGCCACCGGCGTTGATCAGATCGCCGACCGCGTCGGTGACCGGGCCGCTGACGATGAGCGCGAGGGCGACCACCGCGAGCAGCACGAGCGTCACCGCGGCCAGGCCGATCTGGATCGGCCGCAACTTCCAGACCGGCCGGCCCTCGGTCACCCCGTAGATGGCGTTGGAGGCCCGGGTGAACGCGCCGATGAACCCCGACGCGGACCACAACGCACCGAGCAGGCCGAAGCTCAGCAGCACCTTGGCGTTGTGCTCCTGGACCACCACGGACCGGAGCACTCCGACAACCCCGCCGTCGTCGCCGGTCACCACCGACCCGGCGCCCACCTGTTTGGCCAGGTCGACCACCGTGTCCAGGGTCCGCTCGCCGTCGGAGACCAGACCGACCAGGGCGACCACCACGATGGCGGACGGGAAGAGCGCCAGGACCCCGTAGTAGGTGAGCGCGGCGGCCCAGTCGGAGCAGTTGTCGTTGACGAAGTTCTGCACGCTGCGGACCAGCACCCCACGCCAGGTCCGCCAGCTCAGCTGCCGCATCCGGCGGGGGACACGCGTGTCAGGCGCGCCGTCGCGCGTGCCGGGTGCGCCGTCGCGCGTCGTACCGGGCTCCGTGGTCGTCATGCCCGCTCCCTGCGCCCCGGCCGCCGGATGACCGGTCGTCCGGTCGGGCCTGGCCACCGATACCCGGATCGGGAAATCGAGAAACGTGGCCGGCGTCGTGCGCGCCGCGCGTATGGTTTGCCGCCGCGTCAGCGGGGAACGGTCACGGTGACCCTGTCGGCACGGAGGAGGACGAGATGCCCGGGCGCGAAGACCTGCCCAGCACGCTGCGACGCTCCCCGGAGAAGGCGCAGCGCACCTGGGAGAAGACGCACGACTCGGCCGTGGAGACCTACGGCGAGGGGGAGCGGTCGCACCGCACCGCCTTCGCCGCGGTGAAGCACCAGTTCGAGAAGGTGGGCGACCACTGGGAGCCGAAGGGCCACAAGGGCCCGAGCGACGAGCAGGCCGCCGGCGGTGGGCCGGAACGGCGGGCGCCCACCGCCGGTGGAGTGGACGCCAACGCCACCAAGGACCACCTCATGTCGGTGGCCCGCAGGCTCGACGTTCCCGGTCGGTCCAGCATGACCAAACCGGAACTGGTCACGGCGATCGAGAAGGCCAACGACCGGGCCACCCGCAAGGCCCGCGGCGACTGACCACCACCGCGGGTGGAAAACACCGACACGGTACGGGCGGACGCGCCACCCCTGCGTCCGCCCGTACCGTTCACTGGTGCCCGCGGCCTGGCTTCACCACTGCCCGCCGCCCGGCGCCTCGATGTGCACCGCCTTCGTGGCGGTGAACTCGTCCAGCAGCTCCGGGCCGTAACCGAAGCCGTGCCCACTGCCCCGCCGTGGGTGCGCGGCCCCGCCCGGCGCGCCCCCGAACACCGCGTTGACCTTCACGGTGCCCACCGGCAGCTCCCGCCAGGCGCGCTGCGCGTGACTCATCGACCTGGTCAGCACGGTGGCGGCCAGCCCGTACGGGGAGTCCGCGGCGCAGCGCAGCGCCTCGTCGAACGAGTCGACGACCACGACCGGGGCGACCGGCCCGAACGTCTCCTCCCGTACCAACGGCATGTCGTGCCGGCAGTCGGTGACCACGGTGGCCGGGTAGAACGCCCCCGGCCCGTCCGGCGCCTCGCCGCCGGTCCGCACCCGGGCGCCGGCCGCCACCGCCGCCGCAACCTGCCCGTGGACGTGATCCCGGTGCCGCCTGTCGACGAGCGGGCCCAGCTCGGTGTCCGGGTCCCGGCCCGGCCCGACCCGCAGTGCTCCGGCGCGACGGACCAGCGCGGCCACGAAGTCCTCGGCCACCTCCCGGTGCACATAGATCCGCTCCACCGCCACGCAGAGCTGCCCGGCGTTGGCGAACGCGCCCAGGGCGGCCTGCTCCGCCGCCCACTCCGGGTCCACGCCCGCGTCCACGATCAACGGATCACTGCCGCCGTTCTCCAGCAGCACCTTCGCGCCGGTGCGAGCCGCCGCGGCGGCGATCGCCCGCCCGGTCGCCGAGGATCCCACGTGCGCCACCACGTCGACCTCCTGGGCGGCCAGCGCCGCACCGACCTCGGGGCCGCCGGTGAGCAGCGACAACACGCCGGCCGGCAACGCCCGGTCAAGTGCCCGGGCCAGCAGCCAGCCCGTCGCGGGCGTCCGTTCGCTGGGCTTGTAGAGCACCACGTTGCCGGTCACCAGGGCGGCGCCGAGCAGCCCGCAGGAGACCGCCACCGGGTCGTTCCAGGGCGTGAGCACAGCCACCACACCGCGGGGCTGCGGGGTCATGAAGTCCAGCGCGTCCGGTACGCCGTTGAGCGTCCGCCCGCCGCGCAGCGGAGCCAGTTCCGCGTACTGTCGCAGGGTGCCGATGCCCGCCTCGACGCCGCCGCGGGCGTCCGCCAACGGCTTGCCCATTTCGGCGGTGACCGCCGCGGACAGCTCCTCGACGACCTCCGCCACCGCGTCCGCGGCCCGGTGCAGCGCCGCGGCCCGCTCGGCCGGCGCGGTCGCCGCCCACTGCGCGGCCGCGTTGCGGGCCGCCTGCGTCGCCTTGCCGACCTCGTCGGCGGTGGCCACCGGCACCGTGCTCACCGGCGAGTCGTCCGCCGGGTCGCGCACCACCAGTTCACCGCCGTCGCCGCCGGCCCCCCACACCCCACCCACCAACTGCGCAACCGTGTACATGCGGCGCTGCATGCCCCGGCCCCGGCAGGGCAAACGCGTTTCGCCCGGTTGCGTGCCGGGTAGGCGGATCGGATGACAACCACCGCCGCGCAGAGCGTGGACGCCGTCGTCGTCGGGGCCGGCCACAACGGCCTGGTGGCGGCCAACCTGCTGGCGGACGCCGGCTGGGAGGTGGTGGTGCTGGAGGCCACGGCGGTGCCCGGCGGCGCGATCCGCTCCGCCGAGGTGACCGCGCCCGGCTACCTGAGCGACCTCTACAGCTCCTTCTACCCTCTGGGGTACGCCTCGCCGGTGCTGCGCGGCCTCGACCTGGGTCGGCACGGCCTGTCCTGGCGGCACGCGCCGGACGTGCTGGCGCACCTGCTGCCGGACGGTCGGGCCGCGGTGATCAACCGGGACCCGGACGTCACGGCCGCCTCGCTTGAGCAGTTCGCCCCCGGCGACGGCAAGCGCTGGCTCAACGCCTACACCGACTGGGTCGAGGTGGCCGAGCCCATGCTGACGGCGATCACCACGCCGTTCCCACCCGTACGCGGAGGGCTGGGCCTGCTGCGTCGACTGCGCGTCGCCGGCGCGCTGCGACTGGCACGACGCCTGGTCCTGCCGGTCCGGAAGCTCGGCGACGAACTCTTCGATGGCGACGGCGGGCCGGCCCTGCTGGCCGGCTGCGCCCTGCACACCGACCTGTCCCCGGAGGAGGCCGGCTCCGGGGTGTACGGCTGGCTGCTGGCCATGCTCGGCCAACAGATCGGCTGGCCGGTGCCCGAGGGCGGCGCCCAGCAGATCACCAACGCGCTCGTGGCCCGGCTACAGGAGCGTGGGGGGACGATCCTCTACGGCGCCCGCGTCGACCGGGTGCTCACCGCCCGGGGCCGGGCGATGGGGGTGCGTACCGAGGGCGGCACGTTGTGGCGGGCCCGCCGGGCCGTGCTCGCCGACGTGCCCGCGCCGGCGTTGTTCCTCGACCTGGTCGGCGCGGCAGCCCTGCCGTCGCGGCTGGTCGAGGACCTGGCGCACTTCCGGTGGGACGGGTCGACGCTGAAGGTGGACTGGGCCCTCTCCGCGCCGGTGCCCTGGACCAACCGGGAGCTGGCCGGCGCCGGCACCGTGCACCTGGGCGCGGACCTCGACGGGTTGACCCACTACGCGGGCGAGTTGGCCCGAGGTGAACTACCCCGCGACCCGTTCCTGCTGGTCGGGCAGATGTCGGTGGCCGAGCCCAGCCACTCCCCGCCGGGCACCGAGTCGCTCTGGGCGTACACCCACCTGCCGTTCCGCCGGGACTGGCGGGCCGAGGACATCGCTGCGCATGTGCAGCGGATGGAGGACGTGCTGGAGGCGGCGGCCCCCGGTTTCCGGCAGCTCGTCGTCGGCCGACACGTCGCCGGGCCCGCCGAGCTGGAGCGGGACAACCCGAGCCTGGTCGGAGGCGCGCTGGGCGGCGGCACCGCTGCCGCGTACCAGCAGCTGTTCCTGCGCCCGATCCCCGGCCTGGGCCGAGCGGACACCCCGGTGGACCGGCTCTTCCTGGCCAGCGCGTCGGCGCACCCCGGCGGCGGTGTCCACGGCGCACCGGGTGCGAACGCGGCCCGCGCGGCGTTGGCCCGCGACCGCGCCCTCACCGGCCGCGCCTACGCCGCAGCCATCACCAAAGCCCACCAAGCCATCTACCCCACCTAACCCAAACCCGCACCCCGCCGCCCCCCACCCCCGCACCCCTCCCGCGCACCGCCCACCCCCGCCGCCGCCCGTTGATCATGAGGTTATAGCCACTCGCGTCGGCGTGTCGCCGCTATAACCTCATGATCAACCGGCGGGGCCGGGTGGGGTGGGGCCGGCCGGGGCCGGGGCCGGGGGTGGGGTGGGTTAGCGGGTTATGTTGCGGTGTTTGCTGCGGAGGCGGAACGGCATCAGAGCGCTCTCCACCTTTGTCGCGGTGGTCATCTTGGAGATGCCGTCGCGCCGCTCCTCGAAGCGGATCGGCACCTCCAGGATGGTGTGGCCCAACTTGGTGGCCAGGTAGTGCATCTCCACCTGGAAGCTGTAGCCGTTGGACTGCACCCGGTGCAGACCGATGTCGCGCAACGCGTCCGCCCGCCAGATCTTGAAACCGGCGGTCAGGTCCCGGATGCGCACCCGCAACAGGGTGTGCACGTAGAGGTTCGCCCAGCCGCTGAGGGCCCGGCGGTACAGCGGCCAGTTCTCGTCCAGCTCCCCACCGGGCACGTAGCGGGAACCGATCACCACGCTCGCCTGGGTGGACAGCAGCGCGCCCAGCATCCCCGGCAGCGCCTCCGGCGGGTGCGACAGGTCCGCGTCCATCTGCGCCACGTACTCGGCGCCGCCATCGAGCGCCCGAGTCATCCCGTCGACGTACGCCCGGCCGAGGCCCTCCTTGCCGGCCCGGTGCACGACCTCGATCCGGTCCGGATGCTCGATGGCCAGTTTGTCGGCCACGTCGCCGGTGCCGTCGGGGGAGTTGTCGTCGGCGACGAGGATGCGCAGACCGGGCAGTGGCAGGGCGAGCAGGCGCTCCACCAGCGTGGGCAGGTTGCCCGCCTCGTTGTAGGTGGGCACGACGACGGTCAGGCGTGCGTCCCGCCACGGCGACGGTAGCGGCACAGGCTCGATCATGCGGACATCCTCGGTTTGCGGACAGGGGCTCCCGGAAAGGGTATCCAGTTGTCACATTCGGGTTGAAGAGGCACCCCTTCCGGGCGTTGCGGACGCCGCTGCCACGCCGGGCGCGCGTATCGATCCCGCTGGTCGCGAACGGTGCGTGCCAGGTGGCCGCGACGACCGCTCAACGCCGGCGACTCGCTGCCGCCGACCGCTCAACGCCGGCGACTCGCCGCCGCCGAGCCGGCGGTGACCCGCGGCCGCCGACCGACCGGTCAACCTCGGTGACTCGCTGGCGCCGGCAGAGCCGTCAGCGTCGTCGACGGGCCGCCGCGGTCAGGGCGAGCGCCGCGACGGCGAGCGCGGCACCTGACAACGCCGGCTTGTGGGTGCCGACCCAGAGCGCCGCCGACCGGTTGCGGGCCTGTTCGCGGAACACGCCCGCCGTGCCCCGGTCCGTCTCGGCGTCGCCGGGGTGGTCGAGATTGTCCCGCCAGGCGCGCGGATCGATCTCGTCGCCGGTCTGCTGGCTGTCGTAGCCGTCGCGGGCCAGCTTCCGGTCGAGCAGGCCGGGGAACAGGATGTCGGCCAACCGGGCCTGCCACGTCGGGCCGCCCACGTTCAGCTCCCGGGTGCCCCGGTCGGCGGCCCACACGATCGCCCGCGCGGCCAGCTCCGGTGTGAAGATCGGCGGCACCGGCTGCGGATGCCGGGGCAGCCGGGTGCGAACCCAGGAGAACTGTGGCGTGTTGACCGCGGGCAACTGCACCATCGACAGCTTCACCGCCGGGCAGTCGTGCAGCAGCTCGGCGCGCAGCGAGTCGTTGAATCCCTGGATGGCGTGCTTGCTCGCGCAGTACGCCGACTGCAACGGGATGCCCCGGTAGGCCAACGCGGAACCCACCTGCACGATCGTGCCCCGCGCGTGTGCCCGCATGTGCCGCAGCGCCGCCAGGGTGCCGTGCACCGTGCCCAGGTAGGTGACCTCGGTGACCCGGCGGAACTCCCGCGCCGGGATCTCCCAGGCCGGCGCGAACACCGACACCATGGCGTTGTTGATCCACACGTCGATGCCGCCCCAGCGGTGCACCACGTCGTCGGCGGCCTGCTGCACCGCGCCCGCGTCGGCCACGTCGACCCGGTACGCGCGTACGTCGGCGGCGCCGCGCTGTCGGCACTCCCGTTCGGCGGCGGCCAGGCCCGCTTCGCCCCGGGCCAGCAGCGCGAGCCGGGCGCCTCGGGCCGCGTACGCGTGGGCGACGGCCCGACCGACGCCGGCGCTCGCTCCGGTCACCACCACCGTCAACGTCACTGCTGCCCTTTCTGTCGGGTGGCGATGTCGGCGAGCCGGTCCAGCGTCTCCCGGTTGCGCAGGTGCAGCACCAGGTCGTTGACCTTGTTGCGGACCCAGCGCAGCGGGCCGGCGGCGAAGTCCTCCCCGAGGCGGACCCGGGTGGCGCCCCCGTCGACGGGTTGCAGCGTGAAGACCACGATCGCCTCACCGGCCGGCCAGAGGCCCGCCTTCAGCACGAGCCGGTGCGGCGGCTCGCAGACCAGCACCGTCGACGCGTCCTGCAGGGAGAACGGCCACGGCCCGGCCCGGTGGTGCAGTTGGCTGCCCACCCGGGGCCAGGCGTCGTCCACGGCACGTACGTGTGCCGTGCCCACCACCCAGTCGCTGTACGTCCACCCGTCGGCGAGCACGTCGAACACCTGCTGCGGGGGCGCGTCGATCACTTTCTCCACAATCGCCACTGGGCTTCCATACCCCCGGTCGGGCGCGGGCTAACGACCGGCGGGTTAGCTTCTCCCGGACGGCGGGTAAGGCCGACTCTGGGCACCGCTGGCGGCGCTGGCCCACCCCTGGACCGACGACGTTTACTCCTTCGGGCGCAGGGAACCCGCCGGCTGTGCGACAGGACCAGGGGGATCCGTATCAGCGCAGGTCAGCCACGGTTTACGCCGCTGCTGACCGCGCCGGTTCCGCCGGGTCCGGGCGCACCTCCGGCCAGAGCACCCGACCCGTCCTGTACGACGCGGTGCTGCTGGACCGCGACGGCACCCTGATCGAGGACGTGCCGTACAACGGCGACCCGGAGAAGGTGCGACCGGTGCCGGGGGCGCGGGCGGCGCTGGACCGGTTGCGGGCGGCCGGGCTGCGCCTGGCGGTCGTGACGAACCAGTCGGGCCTGGCCCGGGGCTATTTCAGCGAGGAGCAGATGCGGGCCGTGCACGCCCGCGTCGAGGAGCTGCTGGGCCGGTTCGACGCGTGGCTCGTCTGTCCGCACGACGACGCCGACGGCTGTGACTGCCGCAAGCCGGCGCCCGGCCTGGTGTACGCCGCCGCCCGGGAGCTGGGCACGACCGCGTCCCGGTGTGTGCTGGTGGGCGACATCGGGCGGGACGTCGCCGCCGCGCTGGCCGCCGGGGCGGCGGGAGTGCTGGTGCCCACCCCGGTGACGCGACCGGAGGAGATCGCCGCCGCCGGCTGGTTGGCCACCGATCTGCCGGCGGCGGTGGACGAGATCCTGCGCCGCCAACAGGCCGTGCGACCCGCGACCCCGCCGGACGACCCGGTGCGGACGGCGTTGGTGGTCCGGTCGGATTCGGCGGGGGACGTGCTGGTGACCGGGCCGGCGATCCGCGCCGTCGCGGCCGGGGCGCAGCGGGTGGTGCTGCTGTGTGGGCCGCGTGGCCGGGCCGCCGCCGACCTGTTGCCCGGCGTCGACGAGATCATCGAGCACCCGCTGCCGTGGATCGACCCCACGCCGGGGCCGGTCGACCCGGAGGCGGTGCGGAGTCTGACCGCGCGGCTGGGCGCGGTCGGTGCGGATCAGGCGGTGGTGTTCACCTCGTTCCACCAGTCCGCGCTGCCGCTGGCGCTGCTGCTGCGGATGGCGGGGGTCGGCCGGATCGCGGCGATCAGCGACGACTATCCGGGTTCGCTGCTGGACGTCCGGCACCGGGTGCCGGTGGGCGTCCCCGAACCCGAACGTGCCCTCTCCCTCGCCGCCGCCGCCGGCCACCGGCTGCCCGACGGCGACGAACCCGTGCTCCGGCTGCGCCGCGACGTCGTGCCGCCGCGCCCGGCCGATCTCGGCGACCCGGGGTACGTGGTGCTGCACCCCGGTTCGGCCGCGTCCAGCCGGGCCTGCCCGCCGGAGGTGGCGACCCGGATCGCCGGGGCGCTGACCGCGGCCGGGCACCGGGTGCTCGTCACCGGCGGCCCGGACGAGCGGGAGGTAACGGCCCGGGTGGCGGCGGCCGGCGGCACCGACCTGGGCGGCCGGACCGACCTGGCCGGGCTGGCCGGGATCATGGCGGACGCCAGCGCGGTCGTGGTCGGCAACACGGGCCCCGCACACCTGGCCGCCGCGGCCGGCGTGCCCGTGGTGAGTCTCTTCGCGCCGACCGTCCCGTTCGGCCAGTGGGGGCCCTACCGGGTGCCCACTGTCCGGCTCGGCGACGCCGCCGCACCCTGCCGGGACACCCGCGCGACACACTGTCCGGTCCCCGGGCACCCCTGCCTGAGCGGCATCGACCCGGACGAGGTGGTCGACGCGCTGCGGACGCTCACCGTCACCGGTGGTGGCCGGCGATGAACATCCTGCTCTGGCACGTGCACGGTTCCTGGACCACGTCGTTCGTGCACGGCAGCCACCGCTACCTGATCCCCACCACACCCGACCGCGGCCCGTACGGTCTCGGCCGGGCCCGCACCTACCCGTGGCCGGACAGCGCGGTCGAGGTCACCCCGGAGGATCTGCCGGGCGCCGACGTGGACGTGGTCATCCTGCAACGGCCGGAGGAGATCGAGCGGGCCGAGGCGTGGCTGCGCCGCCGCCCGGGTCGCGACATCCCGGCCATCTACGTCGAGCACAACACCCCGAAGGGCGACGTGCCGAACACCCGGCACCCGATGGCCGACAGCGACGACCTGCTCATCGCCCACGTCACCGGGTTCAACCAGATCTTCTGGGACACCGGGACCGCCCGCACCACGGTGGTGGACCACGGCATCGTCGCCCCCGCCGTCTCCTACACCGGCGAACTCGACCGGCTCGCCGTGGTGATCAACGAGCCGGTCCGGCGGGGTCGGGTCACCGGCACCGACCTGCTGCCCCGGTTCGCCGAGATCGCGCCGCTCGACGTGTTCGGGATGGGTGTGGCCGGCCTGGCCGACCACCTCGGGCTGCCCGCCGACCGGCTCGTCAGCCACGACGACGTGCCCCAGGACCGGATGCACGCCGAACTGGCCCGGCGGCGCGCGTACCTGCACCTGTGCCGGTGGACCTCGCTCGGGCTCAGCCTCATCGAGGCGATGGCGATCGGCATGCCTGTCGTCGCGCTCGCCACCACCGAGGCGGTGACGGCGGTGCCGCCGGAGGCGGGCGCCCTCGCCACCCGGACCGACACCCTGCTCGATGCCGCCCGCCGGTTCATCGCCGAACCGGCGACCGCGCGCCAGGCCGGCGCGGCGGCGCGGACCGCCGCGCGGGACAGGTACGGCCTCGACCGTTTCCTCGCTGACTGGGACCGGCTGCTGGAGGAGGAAGTATGCGGATCGCGATGATCTCGGAGCACGCCAGCCCGCTCGCCGTCCTCGGAGGGGAGGACGCCGGCGGCCAGAACACGCACGTCGCGGAGCTGTCCGCCGCGCTCGCCGCCGCCGGGCACGAGGTGCGGGTGTACACCCGCCGGGACGCGCTCGACCTGCCGGTGACCGTCCGCAGCCCGGACGGGTACGACGTGGTGCACGTGCCGGCCGGCCCGGCCGAGCCGGTGGCCAAGGACGCCCTGCTGCCGCACATGCGCGAGTTCAGCGCGTGGCTGATCGAGCGCTGGCGGGGCGGGGACTGGGTGCCCGAGGTGATCCACGCGCACTTCTGGATGAGTGGCCTGGCAGCGCTGACCGCCGGCCGGCAGACCGGGGTGCCGGTGGTGCAGACGTACCACGCGCTGGGCACCGTGAAGCGCCGCTACCAGGGCGTACAGGACACCAGCCCGGCCCGTCGGGTCTCCTACGAGCGCGAGTTGGGCCGCTCGGTGGACCGGATCGTCGCGCAGTGCCGCGACGAGGTGGGCGAGCTGGTGCGGATGGGCGTGCCCCGGTCCCGGATGACTGTGGTGCCCTCCGGAGTCAACCTCGCCACGTTCGCCCCGCTCGGGCCGGCCGCCGACCGTGCGCCGGGACGGGCCCGGATCCTGACCGTGGGTCGGCTCGTCGAACGCAAGGGCTTCCAGACCGTGATCCGCGCGATGGCCCTGGTCGGTGACGCCGAGTGCGTGGTGGTCGGCGGCCCGCCCGAGGGGCTGCTGGAGACCGACCCGTACGCCCGGCGGCTGCGGGCCCTGGCGGAGACCTGCGGGGTGGCCGACCGGGTGCACCTGGTCGGCGCGGTACCCCGGGAGGAGATGGGCCGCTGGTACCGCTCGGCGGACCTGCTTGTCGCCGCACCCTGGTACGAGCCGTTCGGGTTGACCCCGCTGGAGGCGATGGCGTGTGGGGTGCCGGTGGTCGGCACCGCCGTCGGCGGCATCCGGGACACCGTGGTCGACGGGACGACGGGTGACCTGGTGCCGGCCCGGGACCCGCAGGCGTTGGCCAGCGCGATCCAGGGTCTGCTCGACGATCGGATCAGGCGGTTCGCGTACGCCACGGCGGCCCGCGAGCGGGCCCGCGCGCGGTACTCGTGGGCGGCCACCGCCGAGCGGCTGGTCGAGGTCTACAGCGAGGTCGCCGCCGTTCGCCGCCCGGCCCGGGTGGTGGCCTGATGCCGGCCGGCAGCCTGTTCGACACCCACCTGACGAACCTCGCCGCGGCGCTGGTGCCGTACCGGCGGTGTGAGTCGCAGTTGGCCCGCTGGGGCGCCGACCTGGCCCACCGGCTGGGCGCCGGGGGTCGCCTGTTGGTGGCCGGCAACGGCGGCAGCGCCGCCGAGGCCCAGCACCTCACGGCCGAGCTGGTCGGCAAGCTCCACCACGACCGGCAGCCGCTGTCGGCGATCGCGCTGCACGCCGAGACGAGCGCGCTCACCGCCATCGCGAACGACTACGGCTACACCGACGTGTACGCCCGGCAGGTGCGCGCGCACGGCCGCCCCGGCGACGTCCTGCTGCTGCTGAGCACCAGTGGCAGCAGCCCCAATCTGGTCCGCGCCGCGCAGGCCGCCCGCGCGGCCGGCCTGACCACCTGGGCTCTCACCGGCGTCGCCCCGAATCCCCTCGCCGACGCCTGCGACGAGGTGCTGGCCGTCGCGTCGCCGGACACCCAGGTCGTGCAGGAGTTGCACCTCGTGACCAGTCACCTGCTCTGCGAGTACCTCGAGCAGGAGCTGGCGGCAGTCGCCGATCCGGTGGTCGTCCCTTCCGCGACGGGGGAGCCGGCACCGGTGCGCAGCGGGGTCGAAGTGGTGCTCGACGGTGGGTCCGGACAGCAGGTCGACGCGTGAGCGATGGGGAGGCAAGCGTGAGGGGACCGGTGGTGGTGCTCGGCGACACCCTGCTCGACCGGGACGTGGAAGGGGTGGTGAACCGGCTCTGCCCGGACTCCCCGGTGCCGGTCCTGGACGAGACCGCCGCCAGCGACCGACCGGGTGGCGCCGGTCTGGCGGCGGTGTTCGCCGCCGCGCAGGGCGCCGAGGTGGTGCTGGTGACCGCGCTCGCCGACGACGCCGGCGGGGCCCGCCTGAGCGCGCTGCTCGCCGCGGCCGGCGTGCGGGTGTATCCGCTGGCCCTGTCCGGTGCGACACCGGAGAAGATCCGGCTGCGGGCCCGGGGTCGGGTGCTGCTGCGCCACGACCGGGGCGGCACGTCCGGGGAGCCGGGGCAGCCCTCCGACGAGGTGCTCCGGGTGATCGGGGCGGCGTCCGCGGTGCTGGTCAGCGACTACGGCCGGGGGGTGGCCCGGCAGCCGGCGCTGCGCCAGGCGTTGGCCGCCACCCGCGCGCCGGTGGTGTGGGACCCGCACCCGCGCGGCCCGGCGGCCGTCCCCGGTGTGCACCTGGCCACTCCGAACGAGTCGGAGATGCGTGAACTGGTCCCCGCCCTGCCCGGCGCCTCCCGGCTGGCCGCCGCGTCGCGTGGCGCACAGGGGCTACGGCGACGCTGGCGCGCCGGCGCGGTCGCGGTGACGCTCGGCGGCGACGGCGCGCTGCTCTGCCACGCCGGGTCGACGCCGCTTGTGGTGCCGACCCCGGGCAGCGCCGAGGGCGACACGTGCGGGGCCGGTGACCGGTTCGCGGCCGCCGCCAGCCTCGCGTTGGCCGAGGGCGCGCTGGTCTCCGAGGCGGTGCAGGCGGCGGTCGCCGAGGCGTCCGCGTACGTCGCCGGTGGGGGAGTGGCGGCGGCGCTGCCACCGCCGGTGCGTCCCACGCCGACGAGCGTCGCCGGTCCGGGCGGTGACCGGGTGGGCGTCGCGGCGGTCGCGACGCTCCTCGGCGAGGTACGGGCCGCGGGCGGCACGGTGGTGGCCACCGGCGGTTGCTTCGACCTGCTGCACGCCGGGCACGTGGCCACCCTCCAGGCGGCCCGGCAGCTCGGTGACTGCCTGATCGTGTGCGTGAACTCGGACGCCAGCGTGGCCGGGCTGAAGGGGCCGGACCGACCGGTGATGTCCGAGGGTGACCGCAGTCGGCTGCTGGCCGCCCTGAGCTGCGTCGACGCGGTGCTCATCTTCGACGAGCCGACCCCGGACGCGGCGTTGTCCTGGGTCCGACCGGACATCTGGGTCAAGGGTGGTGACTACGCCACCGGCGGTGGCGACGCCGCCGCCACCCTGCCGGAGGCGGAGGTCCTGCGCCGGTGGGGTGGGAACACGGTGGTGGTGCCGTATCTCGACGGTCGTTCCACCACCGATCTGATCGTTCGCTCCATCGGGGAGCGCACCCGATGACCGGCGCGCGGCCCGGCGCCGGGCCCACAGTCCTGGTCACCGGCGGCGCGAGCGGGCTCGGCGCGGCGGTGGTCGCCGCGGTGGCCGCCTCCGGCGGTCGACCCATCGTGCTGGACCGGCAGCCGCCGGCCGACGGGGTGTCCTGGACCGAGTGCGACCTGGCCGACACCCGGGCCGCCGAGGTGGCCACCCAGCACCTCGCCGAGCAGGCCGGCGGCCTGGACGCGGTGGTCACCGCCGCCGGCACGGACGTGCCGGGTCGACTCGCCGACGTGCCGGGGGAGACCTGGGACCGGATCATCGCCGTGGATCTGCTCGCCACCGCGGCGGTGATCCGGGCCGCCCTGCCGTTCCTGCTCACGTCGCGGGGCCGCATCGTCACTGTCGCCTCCACGCTCGGCGTCAAGGCGGTCAGCGACGCCACCGCCTACTGCGCGGCGAAGTTCGGCGTGGTGGGCTTCACCCGCGCCCTCGCCGCCGAGCTCGCCGGGCAGGTAGGCGTCACGCTGCTCATCCCGGGCGGGATGCGTACGTCGTTCTTCGACGAGCGCGACCCGCAGTACAAGCCGGGGCCCGACGCGATCCTCAACGATCCCGCCGACACGGCCGCCGCGGTCATGTTCGCGCTCCACCAGCCGCCCGGCTGCGCGGTGCGGGAACTGGTGGTCTGCGCCGAGCAGGAGACCTCGTACCCGTGATCCTCGTGCTGCGGGCGCTCGGCGTCGGCGACCTGCTCACCGCGGTGCCCGCGCTGCGGGCGCTGCGGGCCGCGTACCCCGGTGGGGAGTTGGCGCTCGCCGCGCCCGCCTGGCTGGCGCCGCTTGTCGACCTGGTCGGCGGCGTCGACCGGCTGGTCGACACCGCCGGTCTGGATCGGCCCCCGCGGCCCGGGTCGGCGGTGTCGGTGGCGGTCAACCTGCACGGCCGCGGCCCGCGGTCGCACCTGGTGCTGGCGACCACCCGGCCGGGCCGGCTGCTGGCCTTCGCCAACGCCGAGGCCGGCTTTGTCGACGGCCCGCCGTGGTCCGTCGACGAGCACGAGGTGGACAGGTGGTGCCGGCTGCTGTCCTGGTACGACATCGCGGCCGATCGCACCGACCTCGGTCTGCGCCGGCCCGGGTCGGCCGGGCTGCCTACCGGCGTCACAGTGCTGCATCCCGGCAGCAAGGTCCCCGCGAAGCGGTGGCCCGCCGAGCGGTTCGCCGCGCTGGCCCGGACGCTCACCGACCAGGGGCACCGGGTCCTGCTCACCGGCTCGGCCGACGAACGGGCGCTGGCGACCCGGGTGGCCGACGCGGCCGGCCTGCCGCCCGACGCCGTGCTGGCCGGCCGGACCGACCTCGGAGGGCTCGCCGCGGTGGTGGCCAACGCCCGGTTGGTGGTCAGCGGGGACACCGGGGTGGCTCACCTGGCCACCGGGTTCGGCACCGCGTCGGTGGTCCTCTTCGGGCCGGTGCCGCCGGCGCGCTGGGGGCCGCCGGTGGACCGACCCCGGCACCGGGTGCTCTGGGCCGGCGAGGGCGATTGGCCGGGGTGGGACGGGGTAGGAAGCCACCCGACGATGGTGGCTCTGCGCCTCGACGAGGTGTTGGCCGCCGTGGCCGAGGTGGACAAGGTGGTGCGGGTCTCCGGTGCGGTTGCGGCGTAGCGACCCGGGTCGATCGGGGTACGGGCGGCGTCGGCGCGGTCGGGGCTGGCTCTTCGTCGACCCGACCGGTGCTCCGGTCCGGGATCCGGAGACGCTGGCCCGGCTGCGGGAGCTGGTCATCCCTCCGGCCTGGCAGAACGTGTGGATCGCGCCGCACGCGAACGGCCACATCCAGGCGATCGGGATCGACGCGGCCGGGCGCAAGCAGTACGTCTACCACCCGCAGTGGCGGGAGCAGCAGGACGAGGCGAAGTTCGACCGCATGCTGGAGGTGGCCCGGCGGCTGCCGGTGCTGCGCGAGCGGGTGGGCCGTGACCTGGACGGCCGTGGGCTGGGCCGGGACCGGGTGCTGGCCACGGTGGCCCGACTGTTGGACATGGGCATGTTCCGGGTCGGCAGCGACCAGTACGCGGCCGGCGACGACCCGACGTACGGGGTGTCCACGTTGCGCCCCGAGCACGCCCGGTCCCGGCGCGGCTGCGTGGTCCTGGTGTTTCCGGCCAAGGGTGGCATCGAACAGGTACGCCGGATCGAGGACCCGGAGCTGTGCCAGGTGTTGGCCAATCTGCGCCGTCGTCGGCGACGGGCGGATCGGCTGTTCGGCTACTGGGACGGCCGGGATTGGCGCGACGTGCGCAGCGACGAGGTCAACGGCTACCTGCGGGACGCCAGCGGCGGGGAGATGACCGCCAAGGACTTCCGCACCTGGCACGCCACGGTGCTCGCCGCCACCGAGTTGGCCACCGCCGGCCCGGGCCGCTCGGTGACGGCCCGGCGCAAGGCGGTGGTCGCCGTGATGCGCGAGGTCGCCGAGCTGCTGGGCAACACCCCGACGGTGGCTCGGGCGTCGTACGTGGACCCGCGGGTGGTCGACCTGTACCACGACGGGGTGGTGGCCTCGGTGGACCCGGGGGCGCCCCGTGAGGAGGCCGAGCGGGTGGTCCTGGAGCTGCTGGAGAAGGCCTGACCGACCCCGTCGGCGATTTGGGGGGATGCGCGCGACGGGGCCGGAGCCTCGGCACCACCGGGGCGCCACCGGGCGGCCGCCCGCCGCTCGCGCGGCGGGCGCCTCGCCACGGCCCCCGTTGGCGGCCCACCTGGCGATGGCCGGCCGCGTTGGTGTCAGTCTGCCGGCAGCGAGTTGACCGTGGATGCCTTGCGGTTGAGGATCCGCGCCAAATCCGAGCCACCGTCGCGGTGTTCCTGTGGGGTGATGCCGTACGCGGCCCGGAACGCCCGGCTGAAGTGGGCCTTGTCGGGAAACCCCCACCGCGCCGCGACGGCCTGCGCGGGCAGACTGCGCAGCGCCGGGTCGGTCAGGTCGCGCCGGCACCGGGCCAGCCGCAGATCCCGGATGTACGACGCCACAGTGGTGTCCTCGGCCTCGAACAACCGGTGCAGGGACCGCACCGAGATGTGGTGGGCGTCGGCGACGAGGTGCCGGCCGAGCATCGTGGTGGCCAGGTCGAGCCCCACCGCGCCGAGCCGGCTGGCGTCGGCGGCGTGGTACTGCTCGGGGTGCCCGGTCACCTGGAGCAGAAAACTGCGCCAGCAGCGCCCCGATGCCCTCGCTGCCGGACATCCGGCCGCCGTAGAGGGCGGCCATCCGCTGTGGTGGCAGCGGCAGCGCGGTGTGCGGGATCATCGTGATGATCGAGGTGGCCTGGTCCCGCTCCGGCTCGGTCGCGTGGTGGCGCACGTCGTGCGGCCGGGACGCGTCGTAGAAGGTGAACTCGCCGGCCAGGATCTCGCTGCGGTCGCCGCTGTGCGCGGACCGGATGCGCAGCGGTGCCGAGGTGCGCGCCACCAGGTCCAGCCACATGCCGAACCGTTCACCCGGTGGCAGGACCGTGGTGTCGATGGTGTCTCTCGGTAGCATCGGACTCTCTCAGCCCGCTCGACGCTGGATCAGCGCCTCGACGCCGTCGAGGATCCGATCCAGGCCGAAGACGAACTCGTCGTCGGGGTCGTCGTCCTGGTTGAGCACGCCGGCGGCCAGCACCCGGTGCAGGGCCGGGAAGCGGGTCGAGTCGATGAGTCGGGCCACCAGCCGGCCGTACGCCGGCATCATCTCGCTCGGGTCGGCGCCTGTCGCCCGACTGCCCTCGGCGATCTGGGACGCGAGGGTGGCCTCGTTGCGGACGTACCCGGTGAGCAACAGCAGCGTCGACATCTTCTCGCCCTCGGTGAGCGCGGTGCCGTCGAGGCAGCGCAGCCCGTCCTCCATCCAGCCGAGCTGCTGCGGGGTGATCGGCGGGCCGGTGATGGGCACGTGCAGCAGCCAGAATCGTTGCCGCAGCACGTCGTGTTCGGCCCAGGCCCACCGGGTCAGCCCGGCGCGCCAGTCGGTCTCCGGCGGGGGCGGGCCGGGCGACGGGCCGTAACCGGCGTCGACCATGAGGAGCAGCAGCTCGTCCTTCGAGCCGATGTACCGGTAGAGGGCCATGGTCGCGGCGCCCAGCTCCTTCGCCACCCGGCTCATCGAGACGGCAGCCAGGCCGTCGGCGTCGGCCACCCGGACGGCGGCGTCCACGATGGCGGGCACGCTCATTCCCGGCCGAGGGCCCTTGGGTGGTCGTTCCCGCAGCCCCCACGCGCTCTCGATGGCCGGTGGGAGCACCGGATCGCTGTCGTCTGTCGTCGCCGCCACATTTTCCTCCTTGCCCGGCCATCCTAGTTCTGCGTATGGTCTACGCATAACAGCGTACGCCATACGCAGAGGGGAATCGATCATGACGACGACGACCACCACACCGGCACCACGGGCGGGCCGACGCGAGTGGATCGGGCTCACGGTGTTGATGTTGCCGCTGCTCCTGGTCTCGATGGACGTGTCGGTGCTCTACTTCGCCGTCCCGTTCATCAGCGCGGAGTTGAGCCCGACCGGCACCCAGCAGCTCTGGATCTTCGACATCTACGGCTTCGTGCTGGCCGGGCTGCTCATCACCATGGGCGCTCTCGGTGACCGCATCGGCCGCCGCCGGCTCCTGCTCATCGGCGCCACCGCGTTCGGGGCGGCGTCGCTGCTCGCCGCGTACGCCGACAGCGCCGCCACGCTCATCGCCGCGCGCGCCGTGCTCGGCGTCGGCGGGGCCACCCTGATGCCCTCCACCCTCGCCCTGGTGCGCAACATGTTCCACGACGTCAAGCAGCGCGGCACCGCGATCGGCATCTGGACCGCCACCCTGACCGGCGGCATCGCGATCGGGCCGGTGCTCAGCGGCATCCTGCTGGAGCACTTCTGGTGGGGCTCGATCTTCCTGATCAACATCCCGGCGATGCTGATGCTGCTCCTGCTCGTCCCGCTCCTGGTGCCCGAGTTCCGCCACCCGAGCACCGGGCGGTTCGACCTGCTGAGCGCCGCGCTGTCGCTCGGCGCGCTACTGCCGGTGATCTACGGCATCAAGGAGATGGCTCGCGACGGCGTCACCGCGCCGCGGGTGCTCGTCATCGTGGCCGGCCTGCTGGTGGGCGCGCTGTTCCTGCACCGGCAGCGGACCCGGGCGTACCCGATGATCGACCTTGGGTTGTTCCGCCGCCCTGGCTTCGCCGGGTCGCTCGCGGTCAACCTGCTGGCGATGTTCGCCATCGTCGGCTTCGCCATCTTCACCACCCAGCACCTCCAGTTGGTGCTCGGCCTGAGCCCGCTGCGCGCGGCACTGTGGAGCCTGGTGCCGTCGCTCGCCGTGGGTGGGGTCGCGCCGGCCGCCGCCGTGCTCGCCCGGCGGGTCGAGCGGGCGTACCTGATCGGCGCGGGGTTCGCGATCGCCGTGCTCGGTTTCGTGCTGCTGACCCAGGTCACGCCGGAGTCGGCGCTGTGGGTGCTGCTCGTCGGCGCGAGCGTCTACGCGGGTGGCCTGGTGATGGTGATGTCGCTCGTCACCGAGCTGGTCCTCGGCGCGGCGCCGCCCGAGCAGGCGGGTGTCGCGTCGGCGCTCACCGAGTCCAGCAGCGAACTGGGCGGCGCGCTGGGCATGGCGATCCTCGGC
The DNA here is from genome assembly GCF_049847025.1 of Micromonospora sp. DT231. Taxonomy (NCBI): domain Bacteria; kingdom Bacillati; phylum Actinomycetota; class Actinomycetes; order Micromonosporales; family Micromonosporaceae; genus Micromonospora; species Micromonospora sp. DT231. Next base: position 497,127 of record NZ_JBNCNO010000003.1, read on the forward strand.
AGCGTGGGCGCGGCGGTCTACCGGCGTGAGGTCCTGGACGGGCTGCCCGCCGAGCTGCCGGCGGACGCCCGCGACACGGCGCGGGAGACGTTGGGCGGTGCGCTGGCGGTGGCCGAGGGGCTCCCCGCCGACCTGCGCGACGTGGTGTTGCACGCGGCCCGGTTCGCGTTCACCGACGGGATGCACCTGGCCGCGATGGCCGCGATGGTGGCGATGGTGGCGGGCGCGGTCGCCGCCCTGGTCACGCTGCGCGGCGTCCAGCCGGCCGACCCCACGGCGCTCGCCGCCGAGCCGGCCGGTCCGGCCGATGCCTCGTTGTCGTCGGTCAGTCGGTGAGCACGTGCGCGAGTCGGTCGCGGAAGCGCCGCTCGGAGTCGCTGACCGACTCGCCGCCGATGCCCAGCAGCCCACCGCTGGACGCGGCGCCCACCACCTGCTCGGCGATCTTCACGAGCCAGTGCTTGTACGCGCCGGCCTCACCCTCGTCGACCCGCGCGGCCAGCAACGCGCCGGCCTCGCCGGCCCGCAGCAGCACGTCGTCGATGTACGCCCCCGGGTCGGCGGGCGCGATGGCCGGCAACTCCTCGCCCGTGTCCGGGTCACCGACCCGGGTGACGATCTCGCCGGCCACGGCGGCGACCAGCGGGCTGGCCGACTCCCGGCCGGCGGCGATGGTCTCCAGCCCGGCCGCGTTCTCCGCCATGGTCCGGCGGGTGCCGTCGGACTCGGCGGCGCTCGCCGCGGTCAGCACCGACTGCGGCAGGCCGACAAGCAACCCCCACTCCCCGTCGGAGAAACCGAACCCGGTGTACGCCGGCTGCTCGATCACGGCAACGCCCCTTCCGCCCTGCTCTGCTTGGTCAATCGATGCTCTGCTTGTCGATCCACCGGGCCCGGAACCGGTGCCCGGGTCAGGCTAGTCCAGGGTCAGCAGGCCCTGTTCGGACACCACGCGCACCGACAACGTCTTGTACCCGACCTCCTCGAAGAGGACCGTCATCTTGTCCTCCTCGTAGGAGAGCACCATGCCGGGCCCCCACTCCGGGTGACGCACGTGGCTGTGCACCGGGAACGGCCCGACCGCGCCCTGGTCGGCGACGCTGGTGCCGGCGTGGCAGTTGTCGCAGTGCCCGCAGACCTCGGTCATCTGCTCACCGAAGTAGGCCAGCAGGGTCTGCATCCGACAGGAGTTGGTCTCGGCGAAGGCCCGCATCATGTCGGTGCGGGAGCGGGTCACCGTCTGCTGGCGCTCCGCCTCGGCCAGCGCCGCCGCGGCGGCCTCGGTCGGGGCGGGGGAGTAGCGCGGTGCGCCGATGCGCTGCCGGGCCCGCGGCTCGGCCGCGCCGATCTGCTCCAGCAGGGAGAGATACTGGCCCAGCTTGCGCGGCCCGAGGCCGGTGGTCTCGCGCAGCTCGGTCTTGGTGGCCGGCTTGCGGCGCAGCAGCGCGGCCAGGTCCCGCAGCTCGTCCGCGTCCGGCAGGCCGCCGCTGAAGAAGCGTTGCAGGCCGACGTCCTCGGCCCGCCAGAGCAGCAGCACCCGGGCCGGTTGCCCGTCGCGGCCGGCCCGGCCGATCTCCTGGAAGTAGCTGTCCGGCGAGTCGGGCAGTGCCATGTGCACCACCCAGGCGATGTTCGGCTTGTCGATGCCCATGCCGAACGCCGAGGTCGCCACCATGATGGGGACCTGGTCGGCGAGGAACGCCTCGTGCAGGTCCGCGCGCGCGCCGGCCGGCATCCCACCGTGGTAGAACTGCGCCGGGAAGCCGGCGTCGGTCAGCCGGGTGGCCAACTCCTCGGCCGCGCGGCGGGTCGGCACGTAGATGATCCCCGGCCGTCCCTCGTCGCGCAGCAGCGTCATCAGCCGCCGCCACCGGTAGTCCTCGGCGGGGCAGTGCGCCACCTCGATGAACAGGTTGGGCCGGTCCAGCCCGGAGACCACCACCTCCGGGTCGCGCAGCCGCAGCCGGGCGATGATGTCGTCGCGTACCGGCGGGGACGCGGTGGCGGTCAGCGCGACCACCGGCGGCCGGCCGATGCCGTCGATCAGGTGTCCGAGCGCCAGGTAGTCGGGCCGGAAGTCGTGCCCCCAGGCCGAGATGCAGTGCGCCTCGTCGATCGCCACGAGCGCCGGTTTCAGCGCCGCGACCTCCGCCATCCGCTCCGGGTTGCTCAGCTGCTCAGGGGTGATGAACAGGAACTCCGCCCGGCCCTCGCGGACCTCGGTGATCGCCTGGGCCTGTTGGTTGGGCGACTCGTTCGAGCTGATCCGCACCGCCCGCAGCTCCGGGCGCTGCCGCTCGTTGAGCGAGGCGATCTGGTCCTGCTGGAGGGCCAGCAGCGGGGAGATCACCACGGTCGGGCCGGGGATCAGGCTGGCCGGGATCTGGTAGATGGCCGACTTGCCGGCGCCGGTGGGCAACACCACCAGGGCGTCACGTCGCTTCATCACCGCGCGCATGGCGGCCAGTTGGTTGGGCCGCAGCGCCTTCCAGCCGAAAAGGCTGCGGGCCGCGCGGCGCAACGTCATCGAATGCGTGGACAGTTTCATCGAGGGCCGGAGGTACCCGAGCCCATGACCGCCGAAACACATTCGGACGGTCATGGGCGGGGCATCGGCCAGGTTCCCGGGTAGCCGGTTCGGCTGATCCCGGACTCAGCGCAGCCGGGGCAGCACCTCGCGCTGGTAGAGGTCGAACAGGCCCTGGTAGTGCGGGCCGGTGTTGGCGACGTAGACCTCGTCGAAGCCGGCCTTGGCGTACTTGTCGATCATCTCCAGGTGCGCGTCGACGCCGTTGCCGCAGACGAACGCCTCCTTGACCATGTCCGGCGTGACCAGCTCGGCGGCCTGCTCGAAGTGCCGCGGCGAGGGCAGCACCTGGGACAGCTCACCGGGCACCCCGGCGTTGGGCCAGCGCTCGTACGCGATGCGGACGCCCTCGTCCTCGCTGTCGGCGTACGCCGCCTTGAAGCCGGCCTGGCACGGCTTGTCGCCGCCGCCGTTCTCGCGGAAGCGGCGGACCATGTCGCCGTCGGGCATGGTGCTGACATAGCCGTCGCCGATCCGGGCGGCCAGGTCGATGGCCTTCGGGCCGAAGCCGGAGACGTAGATCGACGGCGGGGTGTCGGGCAGCGTGTAGATCCGAGCGTTCTCCACTGTGTAGTGCGTGCCGCGGTGGCTGACGAAGCCGCCGCCCCACAGTTCCCGCAACACCCCGACGGCCTCCTCCAGCATCTCCAGCCGGACGTCGGCCGACGGCCAGGCGTCGCCGAAGATGTGCTCGTTGAGGGCCTCGCCGGTGCCGACGCCGAGCACGAAGCGCCCGCCGTGCAGCACCGCGCTCGTCGCCGCCGCCTGGGCGATCACGGCCGGGTGGATCCGTACCGTCGGGCAGGTCACAGCGGTGGTCACCGGTAGTGAACAGACCTGGCTGAGCGCGCCGATCATCGACCAGACGAACGGGCTCTGGCCCTGTGCGTCCACCCAGGGGTGGTAGTGGTCGGAGATCCACAGCGCCTCGAAGCCGGCCCGTTCGGCACCGCGCGCCTGCTCCAGCAGCTCGGCCGGCGTGAACTCCTCACTGGACAGAAAATATCCGATCTTCATGGTTTCCCCTTCGGCACGCGGACCTGCTGATGGGGAATGCCGTACCCCGGTCGCGGTCGGCCACACACGGCGCGCCGGGCCGGGATCGGTGCGGGACGCTCAGCGCTTGCCGAACATCGCCCGGATCGCGGCGAGCAGCAGCAGGGCGCCGACCACCAGGCCGAGCAGGCGTACGCCGGGGATGTCGGCCGGGCTCGTCGCGTCGGCCAGCAGGGCGGGGTCCATCCCCGCACTCTCCCGGGGATCGGGCCGCCAGGCAACTGTAAGGTTTATTGACTATTGAATCGCCCGGTGTGACCATGTCATGACCGCCTGCCGGTGGCGGTGCGCCGAGGGCGCGGGAGAGATGGGGTACGGGGGCCGCATGAGCGAGCGCAACCAGTGGGCCGACGGGGGCGCACCGACGCCGGTGATCGACGTCGAGCGCCAGGAGGCGGTGGCGTGACCACACCCACCGGGCACCTCCCGGCCCTCGCCGCCGCCGTCCTCCAACCCGGGTTCGTCGGCACCACCCCGCCACCCTGGGTGTGCCGCTGGCTCGGCGATGGCCTCGGCTCGGTGGTGCTCTTCGCCCGCAACGTCGTCGACCCCGAGCAGGTGGCGGCACTCACCGCGACGCTGCGCGCCGAACGTCCGGACGTCATCGTGGCGATCGACGAGGAGGCCGGCGACGTCACCCGACTCGAGTCGGCCCACGGCAGCTCCCGGCCCGGCAACTTCGCCCTCGGGGTGGTCGACGACCCCGAGCTGACCGAGGCGGTCGCCCGGGACCTCGGCGTCGAGCTGGCCGCGGCGGGGGTCACCCTCAACTACGCCCCGGACGCCGACGTCAACTCCAACCCCGCCAACCCGGTGATCGGCGTCCGCTCGTTCGGCGCCGACCCGGCGTTGGTCGCGCGGCACACCGCCGCCTGGGTTCGCGGGCTCCAGGCCGGCGGCGTGGCGGCCTGCGCCAAGCACTTCCCCGGGCACGGCGACACCCGCGTCGACTCCCACCACGACCTGCCCCGGATCACCGCCGACCGGGCCCGGCTGGACGCCTGCGAACTGGCCCCGTTCCGCGCCGCCGTGGCCGCCGGGGTGCAGGCGGTGATGACCGGCCACCTGCTGGTGCCGGCGCTCGACCCGCACCTGCCGGCCACCCTGAGCCAGCGCATCCTGGGTGGGCTGCTCCGCGACGAGCTGGGCTTCTCTGGCGTGGTGGTCACCGACGCGATGGAGATGCGCGCGGTCGCCGACCGGTACGGCTTCGCCGGGGCGACCGTCCGCGCCCTCGCCGCCGGGGCCGACGCGATCTGTATCGGCGGCGAACGGGCCGACGAGCAGGCGGCCCTCGAACTGCGCGACGCCATCGTGGCAGCCGTCGTGTCCGGTGCGCTGCCCGAGGAGCGCCTCGCCGAGGCGGCCAAGCGCGTCGGCCAACTCGCCGCCTGGACGACGGCCGCACGCACCACCGGTCCGGCCGGCGCACGCGGCGCCGCCGACGTCGGGCTCGTCGCCGCCCGTCGGGCCGTCCGGGTCACCGCCACCGGCACCGCGCCGGACGCGCTGCCGTTGACCCGCGCGGCGCACGTCGTCGAGTTCGAGCCGCTGCGCAACATCGCCATCGGCGCGGAGACCCCGTGGGGCATCGGCGCGCCGCTGGGCGAGCTGTTGCCCGGCACCAGCACGGTCCGCTACGCCGAACCCGACGTGCCGGCCGACCCGGGTGCCGGAGCGGAGGCCCGCCCACTGGTCCTGGTGGTCCGGGATCTGCACCGCCACGACTGGATGCGCGCCGCCGTGCGACGGGCTCTCGCGACCCGGCCCGACGCGGTCGTGGTCGAGCTGGGCGTGCCCGAGGTGGTCACCGGTGCGGTGCACCTGGCCACCCACGGCGCGACCCGGGCCAGTGGCCGGGCCGCCGCCGAGGTGTTGACCGGGGCCCGCTGAGCCGAGCGCCTACGGCAGGTCGGCCACCAGGTCGGCGTACTCGGGGTGCTTGTCGATGAACGCGGCCATGAACGGGCACTGCGGCACCACCGTGGCGCCCTGGGCGCGGACCTGGTCCAGCGTGCCCCGCATCAGCGTGCTGCCCACGCCCCTGCCCTGGAAGCTCCGGTCCACCTCGGTGTGCGTGAAGACCAGGACCTCCCCGCGCATCAGGTACGCGGTGAAGCCGGCCAGCGCGTCGTCCACCAGGATCTCGAAGCGGTGCTTCGCCGGGTTGTCCTCGACCAGGGTGCTCATCCGGCCATTCTCCCCGCACCGTCGACCACCGCGTCCAGTTCGGCGAGCAACAGGTCCACCTCGTCGGCGGTGTTGTAGTGGTAGATGCTGGCCCGCACCGCGCCGCCGCTGTCGCGCAGACCCATCACCTGGAAGTACTCGTAGGCGTAGTAGTCGCCGACGGAGAGGCAGAACCCGGCGTCGCCAAGCGCCTGCTGGGTGGCCGCCGGCGACATCCCGGCGACCCGGAAGGACACGGTGGGGCAGCGCCGCGCCGGCGAGCCGTACACGGTGATCGCGGGCCGCCGCGCCAGCCCGGCGAGCAGCCGGTCCAGCAGCGCCTCCTCGTGCGCCTGCGCGGCGGCCAGCCCGGCGCGCACCCGCGCCCGCCGGTCCCCGACCGCGTCCGGGTCCAGCCCCGCCAGGTGGTTTACGGCGGCGGTCACGCCGGCCAGCAGCGCAAAGCTCGGGGTGCCGTACTCGAACCGGTCCGGCACGGCGTCGGAGGACGGCACCAGCTTCGCCGGGCGCAACGCCGCCCACCGGGCCGGGTCGGCCACCATCGCCGCCAGGTGCGGCCCGGACCACTTGTACGCGCTGGTGACCAGCACGTCGGCGCCGAGCGAGGCCAGGTCGGTCGGACCGTGCGGCACCGAGTGCACCCCGTCGACGCAGACCAGCGCGCCGACCGCGTGCGCGGTCTTGGCGATCGCCGGCACGTCCGGAACGGTGCCGATGGCGTTGCTGCCGGCGGTCACCGCGACCAGGCGGGTCCGCTCGCCGACCAGGTCCGCGTACTGGGCCGCGGGCAGCTCGCCGGTGTGCCTGTCGACCTCGGCCCAGCGCACCGTCGCGCCGGCCGCCTCGGCGGCCTGCACCCACGGCCGGATGTTCGCGTCGTGGTCGAGCCGGGACACCACCACCTCGTCACCCGGGCGCCAGGTCGCGCCGAGCGTGCGGGCCAGGGTGTACGTCAGCGCGGTGGCGCTCGGGCCCAGCACCACCCCGGCCGGGTCGGCGTCGAGCAGGTCGGCCACCGCCGCGCGGGCTCCGGCCACCAGCTCCAACGACCGGCGACCCGGTACGAACGCGGCGCTGCGGTTGCCGACGGCCGTCCGCATGGCATCGGTGACCGCGTCGATCACACCGATCGCGGTCTGGGTGCCCCCGGCCCCGTCGAAGTGCACGAATCCCTCGGTCAGGGCGGGGTAGGCGGCCCGGGTGCGGGCGATGTCGAACGGCATGTCCCGGACCCTAGCCGGTGCTCCGGCCACCCCGGCCGGCCGGCGGGTGGATCACCAACGGGCGGGGGCGTCGCGACCGTCTCGTACTCTTGGCGAGGTGACGAACCGATCCGCCACCATGCCCATTCCCCCTGTCCGCCGCGCCGCCGGTCTGTTCGCCGGTCTGGCGCTCGGCCTCGCCGTGCTCGCCGGGTGCAGCTCCCAGGGCGCCTCCACCGACTGCGCGGTGGACGCCTGTACCGTCACCTTCGAGCGGGGTGTCGACGCGAGGACCACCATCCTGGGCGTCGAGGCCAAGCTGGTCGGGGCCGAGGGTGACCAGGTGACCGTCGAGGTCGCCGGCGAGCAGCTCAGCCTCACCATGGGGCAGCAGGCCGCCGAGGCCGGCGGCTTCGCGGTCACCCTGGACAGCGTGACCGACCAGCAGGTCAAGATCCGCGTATCCCGCAACCCGGGCAGCTGACCTGGGCGGGTGGCGGTGGCCGACGTTTGGGAATCTCCGAAATCGGAGATTGTGACGCCATGTCACTCACCCGTAGCGCCGAAGCCACCGCCTCCCGTACGGCGGACAGCCGGTGGCTGGAACTTCTCGCCCGGGCCGGCTTCATCGGCTACGGCATCGTCCACCTGCTCTTCGCCTGGTTGGCGTTGCAGATCGCGTTCGGCACGTCGTCCGACGACGGCGACCAGTCCGGCGCGCTGCGTACCCTCTCCGCACAGCCCCTCGGCAAGTTCCTGGTGATCGCCGTCGCGGTCGGCCTGCTCGCCATGGCGATCTGGCAGGCGCTGGAGGCGGCGGTCGGGCACCGCGCCGAGCGCGGCAAGGAGCGGGTCACCGAACGGCTCGCCTCGGCAGGCCGGACCATCGTCTACCTCTACTTCGCCTGGACCGCCTTCAAGGTGTTCAAGGACGCCGGCTCCAACAGCGCCGACCAGCAGGAGGCCCTGACCGGCAAGCTGATGACCTCCAGCGGTGGTCGCTGGCTTGTCGGCCTGGCCGGGCTGGTGCTCGCCGCGATCGGTGTCGGCCTGGTCATCTACGGGGCGGTCAAGCGGTTCGAGAAGCACCTGAAGAAGGGCGAGATGAGCCCGAAGACCCGCCAGCTCGCCCGCCGGCTGGGCATGGCCGGCTACATCGCCAAGGGTGTCGCGTACGGCATCTCCGGTCTGCTGGTCATCGTGGCGGCGGTGAACTACGACCCGGAGAAGGCCCGTGGTCTGGACGCCGCCCTGCACGCGCTGCGCGAGCAGTCGTACGGCGTGTTCCTGCTGACCCTTGTCGCCCTGGGCATCGCTTGCTTCGGCGTCTACTGCTTCCTCCAGTCCCGGTACCGCAAGGTCTGAGCTGGTCGATACGCGGGCCGTCGGGCACTCTTGGGCTTTTGCCCGGAGTGCCCGACGCCTTGTCGAAGGGGAGCATCGAAGCCGTGCGGAACTACCTCGAAACGGCCGTCGCCGCGTTCGTCGCGGCGGCGGTCGCCCTGTTCCTGGTGGAGATCGTCCACCGACTCACCCGGCGGTTCGGCCGCCGGTCACTGCTGTTGACCGAATTGACCGACCACGCGCACCGCCCGTTCCAGGTCGCCGGCGTGGTCGTCGCCGTGCAGTTCGCCGTCCGCTTCAGCACCGGGTACGCGGTCGGCGAGAGCTGGCGGCGGCTGCTGCTGCACCTGCTCGTCCTCGGCGTCATCGCCACCACCGCCTGGTTGGTCGCCTCCCTGCTGGTCGTCGTGGAGGACACCGCGCTGGCCCGGTTCCGGGTCGACGTACCGGACAACCGGCACGCCCGCCGGGTCCGGACCCAGGTGGTGATGCTGCGCCGACTGACCATCGCGGTGATCGTCATCCTCACCGTCGGTGTGATGCTGATGACGTTCCCCAGCGTGCGTGGTATCGGCGCCGCTGTGCTGACCTCGGCCGGTGTGGTCGGTGTGGTGGCCGCGCTCGCCGCGCAGAGCCTGCTCGGCAACGTCTTCGCCGGCCTCCAACTCGCCTTCAGCGACGCCGTTCGGCTCGACGACGTGGTCGTCGTGGAGGGGGAGTGGGGTCGGATCGAGGAGCTGACCCTCAGCTACGTCGTGGTCCAGATCTGGGACGACCGCCGGTTGATCCTGCCCACCTCGTACTTCACCAGCAAGCCCTTCCAGAACTGGACCCGTACCGAGGCGGCGGTGCTCGGCACCGCCGAGTTCGACGTGGACTGGGCGGTGCCGGTGCAGACCATGCGCGAGGAGTTGCGCCGCCTGGTCGAGGGCACCGAGCTGTGGGACGGGCGGGTCTGCGTCCTGCAGGTCACCGACGCCACCGGCGGGACGGTCCGGTTGCGGGCTCTGGTCAGCGCCGCCGACGCGGGCAGCCTGTGGGACCTGCGCTGTCTCGTCCGGGAGCACCTGGTCGCCTGGATCCGGGACAACCGCCCGACGGCGATGCCCCGACTGCGTACCGAGCTGGGCGACGCCAACAGCAACCTGCCCTGGCAGTGGGTGCAGCCGCGGCGGCCGGCACGCCGTCCGTCCGAGACCGAGGCGCCCGACGACGCCCGCGTCTTCGGCGGCAGCGACGACGGCGACGCCCGCAGCGAAGCCTTCGTAGGCCCCGAAGAAGCCCGCACCTAACCCACCCACCCCACCCCCCACCCCCCTCCCCACCCCCCGGGGTAACCCGCGTTGATCATGAGGTTATTGCCGCCGCCATCGGCGTGTCGTGCCGCTAACCTCATGATCAACGCGGGTGTCGGGTGGGCTCGGGCGGGTTGAGAGGTTTGTTCGGGCTTGGGTGGGGGATGTGCTGCCGGACATCTCTGATGCCTGCGGAGTGGTCTGTCGGCGCGGCGTTCGGACAACGGGAACGGTGGGCCGCTCGTCGCGTTTTAGGATTGACGGGCGGCAACTCCGGGCATACAGCGCGGTGATAGGGAAAGGAGGACAGCATGGCTGACGTGGCGAACGCCCGCACATCCCACAACGGGAGCGAGCCCTCCACCGCAGAGTTGGTACAGCGGGCCACCGAGCAGGTCTCTCGCCTGATCCGGGACGAACTGACGCTGGCCCGGGCGGAGTTGACCCAGAAGGGCAAGCACGCGGGCATCGGGATCGGTCTGTTCGGCGGCGGCGGCGCGCTGGCGTTCTTCGGCCTGGGCGCGCTCGTCGCCACGGCGATCCTGCTGCTCGACCTGGTGCTGCCCGCCTGGGCCGCCGCGCTGATCGTGGCGGTGGCCTGCTTCCTGGTGGCCGGCGTTCTCGCCCTGGTGGGCAAGAAACAGGTCAGTCGGGCCGTCCCGCCGGTGCCGGCGGCCACGGTCCGCAGCCTCCGGGCCGACATGGACACCGTCACCGCCGCGGTGAAGGACAGGGGGCGGCAATGACGGGCAACGGGACCGGCGACACGGAGGCCCTCCGCGAGGAGATCCGTCGCACCCGTGTCGAGTTGGGCGAGACGATGGAGGCGTTGGCCGCCAAGGCCGACGTCAAGGCCCGTCTCAGGGAGTCCGCCGAGCAGGCGAAGGAGCGGATGCGCGAGCAGGCGGCGCAGACCGTCGCCCGGGTTCGCGGGCAGGCCGTGCGGGGCGCCGGGATGGCGCGGGCGCAGGCCTACGAGAAGGGCGGGTTGGTGCGCGCGCAGGCGCACGACAAGGGCGAGTTGGTACGCCGCAACCCGGTACCGTGGGCGGTTGTCGCCGCCGGTGCGGTGGCGACAGTGGTGGTGTTGATGATCGTGCGGGGGAGGCGTAGGTGAGCAAGAAAATCGGCAGGGTCGCGTACCGGCCCGTCGGCGTGTTGTTGGGTATCGCCGCGGGGACGGTGGCCGGGGCGATCTTCCGGCAGGTCTGGAAGGTCACCGCGGGCGACGGTGAGGCGCCCAACGCCACCGACGAGGATCGCGGCTGGGGCGAGATCCTGGCCGCCGCGGCGTTGCAGGGGGCCATCTTCGCGGTCGTCCGGGCCGCTGTGGACCGGGGCGGGGCGGTCGGCGTCCGCCGGATGACCGGCAGCTGGCCGGACTGACCACCCGACGACGTCAGCCCTCTTCCCGCATCCATGGGAAGGGGGCTTTCGCATGGCTTCCGACGCCGCCCAGCGGAACTGAGGCATCCGTCAGGTCACATGTCGGAGAAATTCGTCGCAGAGGTCGTGACAGACTTTTTGCCTCCGTGATTTGCTGTTCCACGCTGTTGCGAGATGGCGTGGGTTGAGAGAAGTCTCCTTCGTGGGGCCGCCTCAGACGCCGCTGCTCGAAAACGGCCAATTGGCCGCACGGCGTGCACGGCCACCAGTTTTAGAAGGAGATACACATGGCTCAGGGAACCGTGAAGTGGTTCAACGCTGACAAGGGCTTCGGCTTCATCACCGTCGATGGTGGGGGTGCTGACGTGTTCGTCCACTTCTCGGCCATCCAGACCAGCGGCTACCGCTCGCTGGAGGAGAACCAGCGGGTGGAGTTCGAGATTGCACAGGGTCAGAAGGGCCCGCAGGCCGAGCAGGTCCGTCCCATCTGAGTGAGACGGTCGGCTCCGGCCGGCCGGCGGGACGATTCGGTCCGGGTCGTTGCGAAGCCCCGTATCCCTTTCGGGATACGGGGCTTTGCCCGTGGTGGGGCCGGTGCCAGTGTGGACCGGCGGGTCAGTTCCGGCGGCGCGAGCGCAGGCCGAGCCAGAGCACCACGAGCCCGGCCAACGCCACGAGCGGGCCGATCACCGCCCAGATCTTCTCGTCGGTCATGACGCTGCCGCTGACGTAGCCGAGGCCCTGCACCGTCCACACCGCACCGATCACCACGGCCAACAGGCCGAGGGTGAGCGAAAGCCAGCCCCTCATCGCATCCCCTCTCCGCCGCCCGGAGCGGCACGCCGTCGTCTAGGGCGCGTGTCAAAGCCCCTGGCCGGCCTGCGCCGGACCGAAGGCTTCGACACACGCCCTAGCATCGCTGCTCGGGGCGGCGCGGCGCGAGCGCCCCGGGCGTGCCGGTCACCACCTGTCGTGCACCTGCGGGCGGATCAGCTCGTCGTAGATCTCGCGTACGGCGGCCAGTTGGCCGTCGGTGAGCGGCGACAGGGCCGCCGCCTGGGCGTTGCGCCGGGCCTGCTCCGCGTCGCGGGCGCCGGGGATGACGACTGTGACGCCCGACTGGTCCAGCACCCAGCGCAGGGCGAACTGCGCCATCGTGCGGTCCGCGTCGACAAGCGGCGCCAGCCGGCGTACGGCGGCCAGGCCCCGCTCGTAGTCGACCCCGGAGAACGTCTCCCCGACGTCGAAGGCCGCGCCGTGCCTGTTGTAGTTGCGGTGGTCGTCGGCGGGGAACTCGGTGTGCTCGTCGTAGCGGCCGGAGAGCAGGCCGCTGGCCAGCGGCACCCGGGCGATGATGCCCACCCCCGCGGCGGCGGCCGCCGGAAGGACACGCTCCAGGGGCTTGTGGCGGACCGCGTTGAGGATGATCTGTACGCTCGCCACCCCCGGCCGGGCGATCGCGGTGAGCGCCTGGTCGCAGGTCTCGACGCTGACCCCGTACCCGGCGATGGCCTTCTCGGCGACGAGGGTGTCCAGGCCGTCGAAGACCTCGTCGGAGGAGAAGACGGCGGTGGGTGGGCAGTGCAGCTGGACCAGGTCCAGGGTGTCCATGCCCAGGTTGGCCCGGGACCTGTCGGTCCACTGCCGGAAGTTGTCCAGGGTGTACGCCTCCGGCCGCTGCTCGACGCGACGGCCCATCTTGGTGGCGACGGTCAGCCCGGCGTCGGGTCGGGTACGCAGGAAGCGGCCGATCAGCTGCTCGCTGCGGCCGTCGCCGTACACGTCGGCGGTGTCGAGGAAGGTGACCCCGTCCTCCACGGCGGCGGCGAGCACCGCCATCGCGTCGGCCTCGCTGACGGTGCCCCAGTCTGCGCCGAGTTGCCAGGCGCCCAGGCCGACCGCCCCGACGGTCCGGCCGAGCCGGTTGAAGCTGCGCTGTTCCATGCCCCGAGCCTAGTGATCGGGTTGCCAGCCTGCCACGCGAGCCGTACGGTAGCAAGACGGACGTACGGTTTGGGAGGCAGAGATGTGGGATCCGACGACCTACCTGCGCTACGGCGACGAGCGAGCCCGGCCGTTCCACGACCTGGTCGCGCGGATCCCCGCCGACCGGCCCCGCGCGGTGGTCGACCTCGGCTGCGGCCCCGGCCAGCTCACCGCCACCCTCGCCGAACGCTGGCCGACGAGCCGGGTGCGCGGCCTGGACTCCTCGCCCGACATGATCGACCGGGCCACCGCCCTCGGTGCTCCTGTCGACTTCGCCGTCGCCGACCTGCGCGACTGGCATCCCACCGGCGACGAGGACGTGGTGGTCAGCAACGCCGCGCTCCAGTGGGTGCCCGGCCACCAGGAGCTGCTCCGTCGCTGGGCCACCGAACTGCCCGCCGCCGCGTGGCTCGCCCTGCAGGTCCCCGGCAACTTCGCCGCACCCTCCCACCGCGCGTTGCGCGAGGTCGCCGGCCTGCCGGCCTGGCGGGCCGTGGTCGCCCCGCTGCTGCGCGCCGACCCGGTCGACGATCCGGCCGACTACGCGGCACTGCTGACCGCCGCCGGCTGCGCGGTGGACGCCTGGGAGACTACCTACGTGCACCTGCTGCCCGCCCGGCCCACCGGCGACCACCCGGTGCTGGCCTGGATGGAAGGCACCGCGCTGCGTCCGGTCCGGGCCGCGCTGGACGCCGCCGGCTGGTCGGCCTTCCGGGCCGAGCTGGGGGTACGCCTCACCGCCGCCTACCCGGTCCGGCAGGGTCAGGTGTACTTCCCGTTCCGCCGCGTCTTCGTCGTCGCCCGCACCGGCGACCGTGCAGAGGAGAGTCCGTGACCGACCCGTCCGCCTTCATCGCCGGCCTGCCCAAGGTGGAGCTGCACGTGCACCACGTCGGCTCCGCCTCGCCCCGGATCGTCGCCGAGCTGGCCGCCCGCCACGAGGGACGCACTCCCGTGCCGGCCGACCCGGAAGCCCTCGCCGCCTACTTCGAGTTCCGCGACTTCGCGCACTTCATCGAGATCTACCTGAGCGTCGTCGACCTCATCCGCGACCCGGAGGACGTCTGGATCCTCACCCACGAGGTGGCCCGGGAGCTGGCCCGCCAACAGGTCCGGTACGCGGAACTGACGATCACCCCGTACTCGCACGTGCGACGGGGCATCCCCGCGCCGGCGTTCTGCGAGGCCATCGAGGACGCCCGCAAGCGCGCGGCGGCCGACTTCGGCATCGAGCTGCGCTGGTGCTTCGACATCCCCGGCGAGGCGGGCCTGCCCGCGGCCGAGGAGACGCTGCGCATCGCCCTGGACGAGCGCCCGGACGGGCTGGTCAGCTTCGGTCTGGGCGGCCCGGAGATCGGCGTACCCCGACCGCAGTTCCGGCCCTACTTCGACCAGGCCCGCGCCGCCGGGCTGCGCTCGGTGCCGCACGCCGGGGAGACCACCGGACCGCAGACCGTCTGGGACGCGCTGCACGAGCTGGGCGCCGAGCGGATCGGGCACGGCATCTCCGCCGCGCAGGACCCGGAGCTGCTCGCCTACCTGGCCGAGCGGCAGATCGGCATGGAGATCTGCCCGACGTCGAACGTCCGGACCCGGGCGGTGGCCACCCTCGACGAGCACCCGCTGCCCCGGCTTGTCGAGGCCGGGCTGCTGGTCACCATCAACTCCGACGACCCGCCGATGTTCGGCACCACCCTCAACGACGAGTACGCGGTGGCGGCCCGCCTGCTCGGGGTCGGCCCCGGAGGCCTGGCCGGGCTGGCCCGCAACGCGGTGACCGCGTCCTTCCTCGACGCCGACGGCAAGCAGCGGATCACGGCCGAGATCGACGCGTACCTCGCCACCACCGGCTGAGCGAGCGAGGGGCGGGTCCGGAGGAGCGGGGCGCGCGGCGGGAGCGTGGGTGTGGGGGGACCTGTGACTCCCGCCGCGCGCGCGGCTTCACCGGCCGTGGGTGCGCGAAGGCGCTCGACCGGTGAAACTGGTGGGTTCGCGTTCTGATCCTGTCAGCCCGCGGCCGGTCCAGCCCGCTCGTTAACCGCGATCTAAGGAAGACTTGCGACGGGCCACAACCCGGTCAGTCGTCGGTGGGGCGCTGGCGCGGCCAGCGACGCCCGGCGCCCTTGGTGTCCCGGGCGTCGCGTGCCATCCGGCCGACCAGACCGAAGCGGCTGACCTGCCGCGGCGTCGCCTCCGGATCGGCGAGCAGCATCACCACGCTCGCCCCGCCCAACCGGGCCCGGTCGATGCTCACCGACCCGTTGGCCTGCAACGCCACCCGCTTGGCGATGTCCAGGCCGAGCCCGGTCGAGCCCTGGTCACTGGTGCCCCGGCGCAGCGCCCGGTCCGGGTTGGCGATGCCGGGGCCTGCGTCGTCGATCCGGATCGCCACGTACCCGTCGCGCCGGGACACGGCCACCTCGAACGCGGTGCCCTGCGGCGTGTACCGGAAGACGTTGCCGATCACCGCGTCCAGCGCGGCGGCCAACTCGGCCCGTGGCACCGGCGCGGGGATGCGCAGTTGCGCGCCGTTCACCCGGTGCGGCCGGTTCTGGTCGCCGGCCAGGGCCGCCCAGAACACCATCCGGTCCCGGACCACCTCGCTGACGTCACACATCGCCGGCCCGGCCTCGAGCGCCACCGACTTACGGGTCGTCTTGATCAACACGTCGATCTCACCCTCCAGGGTGACGATCGCCTGCCGGATCCGCCGGATGCCGCGAAGCCGGTCCAGCTCCGCCGGGCTGAACGACCCCACGCTCGTGTCGTCGGACTCCAACGCCTCCGCGTCCAACCGCAGCACCGTCAACGGGGTACGCAGTCGATGCGACAGATCCGCCACCAGCTCCCGCTCGTCGGTGCGGGCCGCGTCCAGCCGGTCGGCCATCCGGTTGAAGGCGTACCCGGCCTCGGCCAACTCGCGCGGACCGGTCGGCTCGACGCGTACGCCCAGGTCGCCGTCGCCGATGGACAGCGCGGCCCGGACCAGACCCCGGGTCGAATCCACCGCGCGGGCGGCGACCCGATCGACCACCAGCACCGCCGCGCCGGCCATCGCCGCGCCGACCGCGAACAGCAGCAGCCAGGTGCCACCGGCGCCCTCGCCGAGCGTCGAGTCCGGGAGGAACACCTCGACCACTGCCGTCCGGTCACCGAGCACGACCGGGTCCAGCCGGAGCACGCCCCCGTCCACGTCGACGACCCGCGACCGCCGGTCGGCCCGGACCCGGTCCAGGTCGCCACCGGTGGCCCGGCCGGCGGACTCGTCCAGACCCAGACCGTGCACCACGGGCCGCGTCGGCGCGCCCTCGGCGCTCGCCACCACGGCCCGCTCGACGACCGCCGGATCGGTGCTCACCGCCAGCGCGCCGGTGACCAACGCGCTGCGTCGGGCCGCGTCGGCGATCGCCTCGTCCCGGCTCTGCTCCCGCAGGCTGAGCCCGAGCGGGATCAGGAACGCGAGCGCGACGAGACTGCACATGCCGGCCGTGAGCAGGGCCAGCGCCGTCCTCAGTCCGGTGCCACCAGCCGGAATCCGACCCCCCGCACGGTGCGCAGGTAGCGCGGCTTCGCCGCGGACTCGCCCATCTTTCTGCGGAGCCAGTACAGGTGAACGTCGATGGTCTGATCCTCGCCGACCGATGGCTGCCGCCATACCTCCTCCAAGAGTTCCCGGCGGGACACTACCCGCCCGGGTCGTGCGGCGAGATAGGCCAGCAGGTCGAATTCCTTACGGGTCAGCGCCAGCGGCTCCCCGTCGAGCTGGGCGCTGCGCTCACCCACGTCCACCCGGAGCCCGCCCACACTGTGCACCGCGGGCTGCACCGTCCGACTGGCCCGTCCGGCCCGTCGCAGCACCGTCGTGATCCGCGCGTCCAGGTGCGCCCCGGTGAACGGCTTGACCATGTAGTCGTCGGCGCCGGCGCGCAGCAGTTTGACCACCGACTGCTCGTCGTCCCGGGCGGTCGCGATGATGATCGGGATGTCGGTGATGCCCCGCAGCATCCGCAGCGCGTCCGAGCCGTCCAGGTCGGGCAGGCCGAGGTCCAGCACCACCAGGTCGGGTGTCTCCGCCGCGACCCGACGCAGGGCGTCCAACGCCGTACCCACGGCGTGCACGGCATGCCCCCGGTCGGTGAGGGACCGCAGCATCGCGCCGCGTACGACGTGATCGTCTTCGACCAGGAGCACGGAGGCCACGACAAGACCGTACTTGGCCTGGCAAGTTGATCGCATTGCGACGTGCCTGGCGAGCGGGCAAGCTGGTACGACGATGTCGTTCACCCTGTTCGTCGATGCCCGTCTGTCGCTCGCCCGAGACAGCCTCGCCGGTCTCTCCACCGGCGACGCGCTCGGCGCGCAGTACTTCCTGCCGCGGGCAGCGCCCTCGGATCTCGCCGCGGGCGCACTGCCGCCGGCCCCCTGGGAGTGGACCGACGACACCGAGATGGCCTGCTCGGTCCTCGCCGAGCTGGCCCACTCCGGCGGCATCGACCCCGACCGGCTGGCCCTGGCCTTCGCCGAGCGGTGTGCTCCGCACCGGGGCTACGGGGCCGGCGCGACGGCGATCCTGGAGCTGATCCGTACCGGCACCCCGTGGCCGCTGGCCGCCGCGTCCGCCTTCGACGGCCAGGGCTCCTGCGGCAACGGCGCGGCGATGCGGGTCGGCCCGCTGGGCGCGTACTTCGCCGACTCGACCGCGCGTGCCGCCGCCCAGGCCCGCGCCTCGGCCGAGGTGACCCACGCGCACCCCGAGGGGATCGCCGGCGCCGTCGCGGTGGCCGTCGCCGCCGCCCTGGCCGCCCGGGGCCGCCTCGACGGTCACCGGCCGGCCCCGGAGCGCCTGCTCGCCGGCATCGCCGCCACGCTCGACCCGGGCACCGAGGTGCACCGGAGCGTGAACCGGGCGGCCGGGCTGCTCGGCCGACCAGTGGACCGGGTGGTGGCGGAACTCGGCAACGGCTCCCGGGTGACCGCCCAGGACACCGTCGGGTTCACCCTCTGGGTGGCCGCCACCCACCTCGACGACTATCCGACAGCGATCCGGACGTGCGTACGGGCAGGTGGGGACATGGACACCACGGCCGCCATCGCCGGGGGGGGTGGTGGCGGCGTACACCGGCGTCGGCACCGCGGGCGGGGTGCGCGCGTCGTGGCTGGCCGCCCGCGAGCCGCTACCCACCTGGCTGCCCTGACCACCGCGCCTGTCCGTGCGGCCTGGCCTGTCCGTGCGGCCTGGCCTGTCCGTGCGGCCTGGCCTGTCCGTGCGGCCTGGCCTGTCCGTGCGGCCTGGCCTG